>CANRMD010000015.1 GCA_947631645.1 Candidatus Gastranaerophilales bacterium | reverse complement strand
CTTGTTATTTAGTTTACAAATTTGCAAATTTGTATGTAAATAGTATAATAATTTCAGTAAATAAAATAAGTATTAGTTAAAATGAGGAAAAAAAAATGAGTGATGTTCTTGAGAGAGTAAAAAAAGTAGTAGTAGAGCAATTAAGCGTTGATGAAAGTGCTGTTACTCCTGAAGCTAGTTTTACTGCTGACTTAGGTGCTGATTCATTAGATACAGTTGAATTAGTTATGGCATTTGAAGAAGAATTCGGATGCGAAATTCCTGACGAAGAAGCAGAAAAAATAGCAACAGTACAAGATGCAGTAAACTATATCGAAGCAAATTCATAATTGCCCGATAAATCAAATTAGGTTTAATGAGGGGTTCTTGAGTATGCAAGTTCTCCTCATTATTTTAGTTAACAAATAGGTGAAAAAATGGTAAAAAGACGTGTAGTAGTAACCGGCATGGGTGTGGTATCACCCTACGGAGTCGGCTCAGAAAAGTTATGGGATGGCGTAGTAAACGGCAAAAGTGCCGTATCAAGAATTGAGAATATGGGAGATATGAGCGGACACACTGTTTTAATCGGCGGTGAAATAAAAGAATCGGTTTTTAATCCTATTGACTATTTTGAGCCTAAAGAAGCAAGAAGATTGGATAAGTTCTTGCAATATGCCATTGTGGCAGCGAGAGAAGCTGTAGAAGCTTCGGGAATAAAAAATTCGGGTATAGACCCTTACAGATTCGGTTGTATTGTGGGTTCGGCAGCAGGCGGTTTCCATACAATAGAAAAAAGCTACGCAGATATGCTTAGTAAGGGGCCGACCAAATGCTCCCCGTTTACTATACCAATGTTGATATGTGACATGGGTGCGGGTAAAATTTCAATTGAAATGGGAGCAAAAGGTGTTAATAAGGCTGTAGTAACAGCGTGTGCAACAGCGGCACATTGTATAGGTGATGCATTTAGAGCAATTCAATATGATGAAGCCGATGCGGTTATAGCCGGAGGAAGCGAAGCTGCAATTTGTACAATCGGCTTAGGTGCATTTACTGCGGCAAAAACACTTTCCAAAAGAAATGATGAACCTACAAAAGCTTCAAGACCATATGATAAAGACAGAGACGGTTTTGTAATGGCAGAAGGTGCGGGAGTTCTGATATTAGAAGAACTTGAACATGCAAAAAAACGCGGAGCAAAAATTTTGGCGGAAGTCGTTGGCTTTGGTCAGACAGGTGATGCTCATGATGTTGTTGCTCCTTGTCCTGACGGTTCAAGTGCGGCAAAAGCAATGGAGTTTGCTCTAAAAGACGCAGGTATAAAACCAAGTGATGTTCAGTATATAAATACTCACGGTACAAGCACTCACCTTGGAGATATCGCTGAAACAAAAGCTATTGAAAGGGTTTTTGGCGACAGAAAGACCAATCCGAATTTAAGAGTAAGTTCAACAAAATCAGAAACAGGCCATATGCTTGGTGCCTCAGGTGCTGCCGAATCGGTTATTTGTATTCACGCTATCAATGACGGAATAGTGCCTCCCACTATAAACCTTGATAATCTTGATGAAGAAGTTGCTGATTTAAATTATGTACCTAATAAAGCTGAAAAAGTAAATGTAGATGTAGCGTTGACTAATTCTTTTGGTTTTGGCGGACATAATGCGGTATTAATATATAAAAAGTATATACAGTAAAATATAAGTAAAACCTATTAAATATGCAAATATTATATAATATTTGCATATTTAATGTTTACAAAACTTAACGAAATGGTAAAAAAAGTCAATAATTATTTTTAAAAATACTTTATTAATACATATTAGTAAATATGAGGATAATTATATGACAGCAGTTAACGGAATTAATTCAATAACATTGTATGAATTGCAAAGATTACAAACAAATTCAAATGCAGCAAATACATTATACCAAGCTGAAGATGGAACTATATTTAACGGAAACGGATATGCAGTATCAGCAGCATCAGGTGAAACTTGTACAGACGGTAAAGATGATGGTAAATTAACTTTTATGGAGGGGTTAAAGAACTTTGGAAAAGGTCTTGTTTCTCCAATTACTAATATGTTTAAATCTCCTAAAAACTTTTTAGTGGGTGCACTTACAATTGCGGCAGGTGCAGGCATTATAGCATTAACTGGTGGTGCAGCTGCTCCAATCTTTGTTGCAGCCGGTGCAACTATGGGTACAATTCAAATAGGCACCGGACTATATAAAGCTGCAACGGCAACAACAGATGCCGAAGCAAAAGATGCATGGCAGGGAGTTGGTAGTGGTACATTTGCAGTAGCTGCTTCTGTTGCCGGTGCAAAGAGTGCGGCAAAGGCAGCACATATTGAAGGTGCTGAAAACATGACTGCCCTTCAAGCTACTAAAGCTTGTTTTAAAGCAGCTCCCGGTTCTGTAAAAACTTCTTTTATAAATGCAGGTTCAAAAATTAGCGGTTTTGTAAGTTCAAAATTTGCAGCTAAGTCTACAGAGTTAGCAACTATCGAGACTAAAACATCAACTTCTGCTAATGCAACTAGTGAAAAAGCACCCATTGTTGATGAAACGCGTTTTAAGGTTACAAGCTCTGATGTTAAAAAATTGCCGCCATCAGCAGCAGAATCAACTACTCCTGTTTCATCAAACCCTACAAGTAAAGCATTAGCTCAAGTAGTAAATTCAGTAGATGATGCAGCAAATATTACATCGGCAACAGCAATTGATCCTAATGTAGTAAAAGCACAATCTTTATTAACTCAATTAGAAAATGAGGGATTCAATACAAAAACATTCTATCAAATAGCAAAGATAGCTCATCCTGATTCTACCATATTTAAGAATTTATCTTCTAATGCACAAGCTATGCTTTTGGAGATAATGAAACAAGCAACTAGTATGAAACCATCACACTGTAGTGTATAGATATTATAAAATAATAATAAACAAAAAAAGGGTTCTTAACAGGACCCTTTCTTTTTATTTATGTTTGTTATATTTTAAATTAATTTCTTTAACTCAAGACAAAATCAATATAATTAGAATATATATTATAAAATATAATTTAATATTATTAATTATATATAAAATATACATTATATATGTTTTTTTCTTAATAATTCTTAATAAAACAGCAAAAAAAGTCAATAATTAATTTCAAAAATACTTTATTAAAATGTATTAGTAAATATGAGGATTAATTATATGACAGCAGTTAACGGAATCAATTCAGTCACAATGTATCAACAATTACAAAAATTACAAGGCAAAGTAGGACAAAGTACAATATATCAAAGTGAAAACGGAGACTTATTTAACACAAACGGATATGCAGTATCAGCATCAGGTGAAACATGTACAGACGGTAAAGATGATGGTAAAATCGGATTTTGGAGTGCAATAGGCAATACACTAAAAGGTGTCGGTAAAACAGCAGTTAATATGGTAAAAGGATGTTTTACAGGCAAAGACGGAAAATTCTCACTTGGTAAAACATTGTTGACAGCAGCAACAGCAGCTGTGTGTGTAGCCTTTCCTGCAGTTGGTTTAGTAGCATGCGGAATTGGAGCTGTTTCAGGGGCCGTACAAATCGGTAAGGGTGTATATAATGCAGCGACAGCTGATACTGATGCTGAAGCAAAAGAAGCATGGCAGCAAGTTGGCGGAGGAGCATTAACAACAGGCTTATCAATATCCGGAGCAAAAGCAAGCTACAATGCAGTAATGAAGACATCAACTGCAAATGCAATGGCAAGCTTAGATAAAGGTGCATCAATATTTGCAAAAGGAAAAGCTTTAGCAACAGATATGGTATCATCAACAGCAAACAGAGCAAGTGCAATTAAAGCAGCAGCAACAAATGCATTTACAAATGCAAAGGCTACATACAATGAAATAAAATCAGTTTACAATGAAACAGATATTGCTCAAGCTAGACAAATGTTGAAAGAAGCAAGAAAATCAGGAAATGCAGATGATATAGCAGCAGCTAAGCAATTCTTAAATGAAGTAAAAGCAACAAATAAAGCAATGGCTAAAGAAATAGTTAACGAAATAAAACCAGTTGTAAAAGAAGCAGTAAAAACAAAAGCAACAAACTTATTCAATACAATAAAATCAAACTTAAATAAAGAAGGATTGGCAAAAGTTGCAAGTAAATTAAAAGGAGCACCAAGAGCAATAGCAAACAAAATCGCTGAAGGTAAAATATCATTAGATCAATTGGTTTCACAATACGGATATGATAATGTAATAGAAGTATTAGAAATTCTAGGGGCAACAGAAAGTATATAAAAAATAATAACCAAATAAAAAGGAGGAAGATTTATATCTTCCTCCTTTTTTATATGTTCATATCTTCTTTTGGAGTAGTTAAAGGTTTAATATTATAGAGTTCTTTTAGTCCGTCAATTAATGAGGGGTTTATTATATTAGGACAGCAAGGGCCTAAAAATATCTTTTTTATATTTAAATGAATTAAGTTAAAAATATGTGATATTGTACTTGAATTGCAGTCTGTCAGATAAATGCTTAAAATATCACTTAGATTTGTTATTTTTTCTGATAATTTTTCAATTATTTTATATACTACAGCAAAATCATAGTATGAGTTTACTTGCCAAAAATTTTCTCTTTTGGTTTCTTGTGCAAAAGAAATTATAAAGTTGTCATTACTGCATTCGTCATAAAAAGTTTTTATATATTCGTTTATCGGGCTAAGACGGTCAATTACACCTATAATTGTAAGTTTCTTTATTTTTGTATTATTTAAATTATTGATTATGTTTTGAGTCTTTTCTTCAATTTCGTGTAAATCATATCCTATATTTAAATTCTGCAATTCTTTATCTTCCTTAAACCCCTCACAAGATAGTGCATATTTTATCAATGGAGAAAAATCATCATTTTCAATTTTTGCAATACCGAAGTAAGGATATTTTGCTGAAGTGTATATTTGACCGCGAATTATGTCTATTTTAGGAGTGGCGTTTTTTGAAATATAAATTGGACCCGGGAATGTAGAAAAATCCAGAGGAAAATTGTTTGTACTTTTTTGATAGTGGGCTGTTAAGTTTGGGGAATTTCTCAATTTTTCATATTGAAAAGCACTAAGCATTTCATGGTGTGTGTAAACATTTATTTCTGTTCCTTTTACTTGCTTTAATATTTTTTCCAAGTCTAAAAAACTGCAGCCTGAAACTAAGATTGCTTTGCCTTTTTTTGTACCTATATTAACCTGTGTTTTTATAATCGGCCCGTATTTTTCTATTATGGTTTCATATAAGGTTTTCATTATATGATAATTGCATTTGGAAAAATCTTTTATTATGTTCTTTTGTTCTTCTTCGTTTAATGACGGAAAATTAGTTGTATTTATCAGTTTTAGAACTTGATTTTTTGCTTCTTCCAAGTTTATTCCGTAGTTTTTTAAGTCTATTAAATTATTGCAAGCTTTTAAGACAAGATTTATCATAATTTCATATAGATTTTTTTTGTTTAAAGTTAAGTTTTCTTTGTTTATGTCGGTGTTTTTTTCACATTCATTTAAAGCTTTTAATATTGATTCTTTATTTGATAAATCTTTTTCAGGATAACTATTAAGAAGTTCAGGTTCTAATGATAATTTTTGACATTCTTTTTTGTATAATTCTTCAAGTGACTTTTTGTTTTTATAAAGGTCTTTTGTAATTACAAAAAAACTTTCTTTGTTAAAATCTAAATTTACGATTAACACCGATATAAAATCAATTACTTTATCAGTGTATTCTTTCATATCAATATCAAGCGTTTTTAATTTTTCAATATAGTAAACAACTTGTTCAAGTTCTGAAATAAGAAGCTCTTTCATTGCAATAAAAAACGGGTCAAAAGAAAATACGGAAGGCGAATTAGCTCCGTAACAAAGAGAATTATAGTAATTTAAAAATTTATTCATAATATAACCTAAGATTCCAATAATTCATCTAACTCTCCGGCAAGATTGAGTTTGTTTAAAACATCGTATCCGCCTATGCGTTTATTCCCGATTATAATTTGCGGAACGGTAACTTTCCCCTCTATTCCGTACATTTCTCCCAGCTTTTTGCGGTATTCTTCTTCGTTTGAAGTTATATCAATTTTTTTAAAAGGTACTCCTTTATCGTTCAGCAAAAGTTCTGCTTTTTTACAATACGGACAATAATCAACGGAATACATTACAACTTCTTTCATATTATTTCCCTCGTTTTAATAATAACTTTTAAAATTATCGGGTAATAATATGCCGAATTTATTACACAAAAGAGTATAATTAATTACTAATTCTTGTAATTATTTCATTAATACTTTTCTTTTCATCTTCCGGTAAGTCAAAATTGAGGTAATCCTGAAAATATTCAATGGCACTTTCGTTGTCGCCTCGTGCCATAAATAAAATGCCCAGTTTTTTATATGATGGGTGAAAATTTTCGTTAGCGGATATTGCTTTTAAATGATTGGATATAGCTTTATCAATATTGTCGTTAGCTTCGTATGCGATAGCTGTTTGATAGTATAAAACTGCATTGTCTGTTATTTTTTCAAGAACATTTTCATAGTTTTCAACAGCACTGTCATAATCGCCGAGTTCAAATTGAATATTACCTAAATCCCAGTATGCATCGGTATTATTTTCATCAATATCAAGAATTTCAAACAATTGGTCCATTGCTAAATCATATCTGCAATCTTCAAGATAAAATCTTGATAAATAATGTTTTAGAGCTATTTCTTTCGGCATTAAAGTAACGCCGTTTTCAAGCAGATTGATTGCATCAATAATATTTTTATTTCTGAAATAAACATCAGATAAGTTAATATAAGTTTGAACCGACTTGGGGTTAATGGAAAGAGTTTTTATAAAATATTCGATAGCTAAATCATCTTTAGCAAGCTTAGAATAACAAAGCCCGATATTATTTAAAATATTAGGGTTGTTTTTATCCTCTTCCAAAACCTTTAAAAACTCCTCGGCAGCCTTTTCGTATTCTTCCGATTTAAAGTATTTAAGAGCTTGGGCTAAGTTGTTGTTTGTTTCATTTTCCATAATTTTATATTACAATAAAAGAAAAATATAACAATAGAAGAAAGGTAAATATATGTCAGGACACTCAAAGTGGTCAACAATTAAACACAAAAAAGCTGCGGTGGATGCAGCAAGAGGTGTAACATTTCAAAAGTTTTCAAGAGAAATTATAGTAGCTGCAAAATTAGGCGGGCCTGATCCTGCGGGTAACTTCCGTTTGAGAACGGCTATAGATAGAGCAAAAGCGGCAGGACTTCCTAATGACAATATAAAAAGAGCAATTGAAAAAGGTGCGGGTTCATCAGGTGCCGATAATATGGAAGAATTGACTTATGAGGGATACGCAGCCGGCGGAAGTGCAATCTTTATTGAAGCTATGACTGATAACCGCAATCGTACTGCGGGAGATATAAGGAGCTTTTTCTCTAAATTCGGCGGTAATCTTGGTGAAACAGGCTGCGTGGGCTGGATGTTTAAACAAGTCGGTTCTATTGAGTTTGATAAAGAAACCACCGACTTTGATAAGCTCTTTGAAGCTGCTATTGAAGCAAATGCTCAAGATGTTACGGATGAAGACGATGTTTATAAAGTTATTACAACTCCCGAAGATTTCCAAGCTTGTGTTGAAACTTTAGAAAAAAACGGGTTTAAGGGTAAATCTGCTCAATTAACAAGAATCGCCGAAAACTCTATTGAAGTAACAGATGAAAAAGTTGCAACAAATATTTTGAGATTAATGGAAAAACTTGAAGAACATGATGATGTTCAAAATGTTTATTCTAACTTTGATATATCAGATGAAATGATGGAAAAACTTGATATATAAAATAAACCCCTCATGTATTGAGGGGTTTTTTATTGTCTGATATTTATTTTTAAAAATTAAAAAGTTTATTTATATAACCTAATTTGATTAAAAATAACAATGCTAACACAATTATTAAAATGGCAAACAATATTCTAACTGTGTATTTAATTGTTTTGGATTTTTGATTGCGTCTTTTTTTCTCTTCAATCAATTCCAATCCGGCATTTTCGTACAAATCTTTAAAAATATCTTTAGTTTTCTCTATATTATAAGGTGAATTTATCGAACGAATTTTTTTAATTTCTCCATAATCAAGAAATTTGCCTCCGCAAGAATAACATTCATCAACTTGAACATCTTTTTCCGCACTTGCATAATTTTTCATCATAGCACTACCGCAAACAGGACAATATCTTGTTTCATTTTCATCAACAGATTTAAATTCTTTATCTTTTAATAACTCAATTAACGGTGATATATCTTCATGAGGTTCATCAAATTCTTTAAATTCTCTGTTATCAAAATATATACCTCCGCAGCCATTTGTGCACACATCAAGATTAACACCGGCTTTAGGCATAAATATTTTTTCCATCTCACATCCGCATGCCGGACATTTAATTATTTTGTCATTATCTGCCATATTTCTTTCCTCTTTCGGTTACTTTATTTTATTATACTACTTTTTTGAATATATATTAAACAATATATATTGAATAATAGAATTTAACGTAATTCTTGGTTTTTCTTCATATATTTCATTTTCTAAATTAATAGGGCTGTATTCAATAACGTTTGGTTCATAATCGGGAATGAACTCTTCTTCATCGTCTATGTTTTCGGGAGGAACAAATTTTTCTCTTAAATCAAGTTGTATATGACCGTACTTATCATTATATTCTTTTATTACATCTTGAGCTCTTTCATGTTCTGTCAGGTATTCCGCTCTTATTCTTTCAAGTTCTAAGTGGTCAAGGAATTTCCCTCCGCAATGATAACAGTCATCAACTTGGATTTGATGCTTTGCACTTGAAAAATTTTTAACCATTATGTTATTGCAAACAGGGCATATTCTTGTTTTATTTTCATCAACTTTTTTAAATTCTTTGTTGTCTAAAATTTCTGTAAGGACTGTTATATCTTCGTGTTGTTCATCAACTTTTTTAAATTCTCTGGTATCAAAATAAATACCGCCGCAACCGTTTGTACATACATCTAAATGTATATCAATTTTCGGTAAATATACTTTTTTCATTGGTTTACCGCAGGCGGGACAGTTTAAATCAAGATTGTTATCAGCTTTATCTGCCATTAATAAGTTCCTTTTTTATTAATTTTACACTTCTGTAAATTTCTTGTAAATAATGTTATTATTGTTAAGTTATAACTTTGAAAGAAATATGGAAGAAAAAAAAGATTTTCAAGTGCAGAAAAAAGGAACTTCTTTAAACAATTCGGGTCAAGGTTCAAGTTGTATAGTCCCCGATATCGTTGCAAAAAATTTTAACTGGGGTGCTGCTATATTTAATATTATTTGGGGGATTTCAAATAAGACATATATCCCTTTTTTACCGTGTTGTATAGTTGTTTTTATATTTAATCTTTTATTACATGTAAAATATATGCCCTTTTGGGTGGATATAATATTAAGAATATCATTTTATATCTTTCTTCTCTGTTATTTTATTTATAGCGGAATTAACGGAAATAAATGGGCGTGGCAAAATAAAAAGTGGAAAAGTATACAAGATTTTCATAAAATTCAAAAGCGTTGGGCTGTTGATGCTTTAATCTATTGTATACTTATTTTTATATTACCTGTTGTTATATTGATGTATTTTTTCCGGAATGACATTTTTGGTTAATCCCTTTTTTTTTGGTTATTTTTATAAGATAGTAAATATACAACGAATAAAAAATAAAAAAACAAAAAGCTCCCGAGTATTCGCGGGAGCTTTTGCACCTCTAGAGAAGTAAAATGAATTATTGTTGCTGGCATCCAAAAGCAATAGTAACTTTTTCTTTCGGGTTAACGGAAGATATTCTCATACCTTTTGGGTCAACCAAATAAGAGACTTCATCGCCTGTTACTTGGAATAAGCCCATAGTTCCCGATAATGCAGTTCTTGTTAAATCAACAGGGGCTGTAACGATAGCTTTACCTACGTCAACATAGCTTCTTCCTGCTGCTTTGAATTGACCTTGGAATATTTCGCCGGTACCTACGCCAACACCTGAAACTACTTGTTCAACTGCGTTAGAAGCACTGACTATTGCACCGCCTACGGTTCTTCCTGCATCACCAAGTAAACCGCCTACCCATGTGAATGGGAATTCTACTAATCTTGCTACAGGGTTAGGACTTTTTACTTTATTAACCTGAGCTGTTAGAATTTGGTTAGGTAATTGGGCTTTGCATTTACCGTTTTTGATTGTATCAAATGATAATTTTAAAGCACCTTGGCAATGTTTTGTCGGTCTTACAACTTCAAGAACTTTACCGTATACTTTAGAACCTGCGGGGAATTCTAATCCGTCAATAGTTACTGAATCAATAGTAATTGCAGAAAATCTGTCGCCGATATTAGCTGATTTTGCACTTATTTCATCGCTGAAAGTAAGTTGTAATGTCGGAATAGTAACTACTTCTTCACTGTGGTAATAAGCTTTTTTAGGTGTACAGCCGCAATCTGTTGAAGATATTTTGTCGTCTTTGCTATAGCCTAAAGCAACTCTTACGGTTTCTAACATAGATGCGATTTCAGCACGGCTTGCATCTTTGTTTGGTGATATTTGGTTCGGTTGAGGGAAGTCTGATAAACCGCCTGTTTCTAATACTTTCGCAACGGGAATTTTAGCCCAATCAGGTACAGTATCACCGTCACAGTATTTACTTAATACTTCATCAGCTTTACAATCGTCCATAGGACAATTTATACCTTTTGCCATTATTGCAAATGCTTCCGCACGTGATATTGAATCATCGGGTCTGAATGTATTATTAGGATATCCGCTCATTAAACCGTTTGCTACAGCTTTTGCAATTGTTTTATTTGCCCAGTGGTTACTTGGAACATCAGTAAACATTGCATTCGGGCATGTAACATCATCATTTAAATTATAACCTTTTACTACTAAAGAAGCCATTTCTGCTCTTGATACGGGTAAATTGGGTTTAAAAGTTCTGTCGGGATAGCCGGCTATAATATTGTTTTCAGTTAATTTGTTTATATCACAACTTGCCCAAAAACCGTCAGGAACATCTTCAAAAGCACTTACAACCGGTGCGGCACCGCCCGTCATTGCTGAATATTCAAAAGGTTCCATTGTTTTTTTTATAGCTTCTAAGCTTGTGTTTGTGTGAATTTGAACAGGGCATCCTGCTCCGTCAATATTTTGCGGGTTTCTGTCAACGGGAATACCGTGCATATATGGGGCATCATTTAAGCAAGGCATAGGAGCAGCAGCACCTGTCATACTTCCGTCATCACATCCGCAGCCTATTGTTCTTGCAGATGGTGCTTCTGCTACAGGTACACCTTTAAATGATGTCATTGAATCATCCCCGAGGTATAATCCGTTGTTTCTTTCACCTACTATTTGATTGTGTCCGTATATTGCATTAGGGTATGCATATACTTGTTGTTCGAATTTTTTACCGTCATTTGTTTGCGGGCATACTGCACATGTCGGAACTGATGGTGCGGGACATTGTGCTATTGGCGGACAAGCATTGCAATCATCTGATACTTTGTTGCAAGAGTCGCAATCTTTTTTCGCTTCGCAAGGGTCACATGTCGGTTGTTGGTCTTGACAAGAACAACTATCTATATCATTATGACATCTCGGACAAGTTGCGGTTTGCGGTGTCACAGGAGTAGGGCATCCAGACAAAGGGCAAGCTGCCAAAAGTTCATTTGACGTTTCGGTTGCTGTTTCTTGTGTAAAACCTGCATTTGTACTTGCCAGTACCCCGAGTGTTACTACGGCGGCAAGTGTCATTTTGTTTAATCTCATTTTTCCTCCTTGTTCATAAAAGAAATGTTACAGGCAAACATTCCTTTTTTATATTTACTTTTTATTTTTTATTTTCTATCTTTGAATTATGATATGTATTGCCCTATGTATTCATTGCCTTTTTTGTTAATAATTAAGGACTATTATTTTATCCTTTATAATTTGAATTCTTTTTTTCTCATTCATTTAATCGGCTTTTTGATTTTTTATTCATATTCAAAGTTGATGTGAATTTTTTTCGTATTGCTAAAATAAAATTGTGGAGTTTTTGGTATATTTGAATGAACTTAAATGAATATTGTCTTTTGAATTTCTTGATTGATCCTGATGAAATTAAAATTTTAGAGGATATTTTTCTTGCAAATATAAAAGATATTGATAAAATGCAAAAATCTGTCTGAAATGCTTATAAATGTGTTAATTTTTGATACAATTTGACTCTGAAACGGTCAATATTTTTTTAATTTTGCTTTTAAAAATATAAGCGGTCTTTAGGAGTTTCTTTATGAAAATAAATAATAACGGTGTACCCAACATTGGGGTGAATAAAAATATTAAAGAACAGGAAGTAATAACACCTGAAAAAATAAAACCGCAAATAAATGATATATCAAATGTTTATTATAAACCATCATTCGGCAGAAGCTGGAGCGAACATAAGAGCTGGGGAGCTGTTATTGACCCTAAAACAAAGGAAGTTTCTTTTAAACTTTTTACTTTCCCCGATGCTAAAAAAGTAGAAGTTGTTGTTACAAAAAAAGATGATAAAAACTCAAAAAAAACCTATGAACTTAAAAATAAAGGCAACGGAATTTTTGAAACTGAAAAGAAAATTCCATCAGGAGAAGTTGCCCACGGTGACAAATATTCTTATGTAATATATAAAGCAAACGGTGAAAAAGAAGTTGTAAAAGATCCGTATTCATTCAGACAAGAAAAATTACTCGGCGAATCTGTTATCTATGATCATTCATTATACAATTGGAATGATGATGAATGGTTTAAGTCTAATCCAAATAGAATTTCAAGGCTTGCAAGTAAAGAAAACGGATTAAGCTCCGTTAAATCGGCAAGAATATATGAATTTAATACTGCAACATTGACAAAAAAAGGAACTTTTGATGCCGCAAAATCAAAGATGAGAGATGTTGCAAAAATGGGCTTTAATGCAATAGAATTAATGCCTGTAGAAAATACATATTCATTTAACTGGGGTTATGACGGAGTTGATAAAATGGCTCCGGCTGAACATTTGGGCGGCCCCGATCAGTTAAAAGAATTAATTGATTATGCACATGGCTTGGGATTAAATGTAATAATGGATATGGTTCCTAACCATGTTGGTCCTGACGGTTCATCATTAGCAAAAACAGGACCATATTTAGGCAGTCCTAATAATTTTGGCGACTCTTTTAATTATGAGGGTAAAAACTCCCGTTATGTCCGTGACTTTATTGTTAATGCGGCAATGAATTGGCTGGATAATTATCATTGTGACGGTTTAAGGTTGGATATGACTAAGTTTATGGGCTCTGACTATACAATGAAACAGATTGCTGCTGAAATTAATTATCATAAACCTGATGCTTTCTTAATAGCAGAAGATGCAAGAAGTTCTGTAAGTGTTAATGATAACGGTGATTTTTGGGATAATTATGATGAACCGCATGATAAACGTGTTGTTAATCCTTTAAAACCTTTTGAATCAGCACAAGGTCAAGATGAAAAAACTCACGTCGGGGCTATTGAAAATATATCTGATGACCGTACTTCTCTCGGTCGTTTAGGTTATGACAGTGAGTGGGATTTTAATTTCTACCATGCACTGGAAGCTGCTATGTATCAAGCAGTTGATATGGATAATCTTGAAAAAGCTTGTTATTGTGCTCAAGACAGAGTTAAATATGTTATGAGCCACGATGAAATAGGTAACCATGAAGGTACAAGACTTATTGCAAAATTAATGGTGCCTATGCTTCATTTAAACGAAAATATGATTAATACGGAAAACGTTAACAGAGATGCACAATTTGCTGCAGAAAGTCTTGCTATGATGTATCAAACGGGTCAGCTTGATAAATATGACACATCGCATGCAACTTCAAGACAGTGGAAAAATAATATAAGAAAAGCATTTGTTAAAGATATATTGGTGCCGTTAGGAATTAAACCCGAATCGGGAATTACATATAAATCAGTAAAAGCTATGTTTAACGACAGTTATGAACGTAACAAAATGGCAATGGCAAGAATATTCTCAATTCCCGGACAAAAAATGGTATTCCAAGGTGATGAGTCTGCTGATTTAACTCCGTTCAGATTTTTTAGAGAATTTGAATCGGTAAAGAATGAAGAATATTTGCACAGAGAAAAGGGCTATGATACCGGAAGACCTGCATTTATGGACTCTAAATTGGGTAATATCGAATATTCACCCCAAGCAAAAGCAAAAATGAGAGGCTTTAAAGCTCTTGTTACTGATTTAAACAAGTTAAATATTGAGCATCCTTCTTTATACAAAGGTACTTTAATCCCTGATAATACGGTTAAACATGAAATTTCTCAAGTATTTGCAACTCATGCTGTTGATGAGGAATCAGGTGATGAAACATTTACCGTAACTAATTTTAAAAATTTCAATTACCCGAGTGAGCACGCTGAAAGCTATTATATTAAATTCCCTCAGGGTAAATGGGTAGAACTTTTAAATACTGATAATAAACGCTATGACGGCAGCGGTGAGTTCATAAATTCACAGCCTATATACAGTGACGGTTATAATAATTCGCCGATAAGTTTATCGAATGAATCAACAATTATATTTAAAAAAGTAGGTTAATTAAGCATTTTCCGCTACAAAATCGCAACCTACATATTTAAAACCTTTAAGTTTTTGTTCTTTCTTTGTATATTCGGGGTCAAAGAAAACTCTTAAAGTTAAATCTTCTCGGTTTTCGTTTTTAAGTCTTCTGCAGCTGTTTTTCAAAAAGTATTTCATATTTTGAAAATAATTTTTTGCGGCATATCTTGCTTCAAATGACTTTGAATTGCCTATGCGTTCTATGCTTTCACCTTTTGCAATACCTACGGGTTTTGCAAGTTCTTTTGCTCGGTCGGCATCATTACCGGTAATCATATATACAATTGGCTCTCGTGCTTTTTCTTCATCGTATACAGACATTACAAAAGGGTATTCTCTGTAATCTTTATCATGTGACCTGTAAAAGTCAACAAATTCATTATTTCTATTTGCTTTTGCGGTGCCGTTAAGGTTCCTTACAACAAAACCTTGACATTTCCTAAGATTTTCATGTTTGATAACTCTTGAATATTTTCCGTTAGCAGGGTTTTTTGCATAAAATTTTACGGGAACATAACCTTTAAATGATACAGGATTTATTTGAGCCATAATTTACCTCTTTTTTTATTGATTATAACTCCCGTAAAATATTTTTTTGCCATATTATTTATTTTTAAGCCCCATTACTTCTTCGGCCTCTTCCCAGCCTTCTTTGTAGTAATTTTCTTCATCCGGAGCCAGTATTTTGAGTAATCTTAAAAAGTTTCCCACATGTTCTTTTTCATCACCCGAAACTTCCGTTAACATCTTTTTTGCTTCTTCGTTGTCTATTGAATCTCTTAACTGTTCATACAGCTGTATAGCTTCAAATTCTGATGCAATACTGAATCTTATTGCTCTTACAACTTCTGGTTCGGTTAATTTACGTTCATAAGTATTTCCCATAAAAGGCTGTGAAAATTCAGGCATAATTCCTCCTTTTTATTTTACCTTTTTTATACTTTCATATGAGGTAAAAAAAAGTATCAGCCTGTTGAGTATTTTTATAATTCTATGTTATAAGTTGTTTTCTTTTTGCTTATGTAAAAAGTAATCGGAACCTGAATTTTCTTGCCGCAGCAATCTACTGTCCAAAGTTCTTTCCAATAACCTTTTATGTATTTCCCATTTTTCTTTTTTACGTCATAGGGAAAATGAATTATTTGTGTATTTTTAACTTTATAATCAAAGCATGCGGGAGCTTTGGGTGATATGTCTTTATAAAGTTGTTTTAAAACGGCAAATTGAAGTGCATCATTTGCTATCGAGTTTCCCTCTAATGGTGTTGACATATTGTATTGAGCAAATGAACTTTGGGCACTTATTAAAAGTATTATTAGAATTTTTATAATGTTTTTTATCATATTTTATTCTTTTACAAGATAAGTTGTATCTGTTACTTTCATTGCGTAGTATGGTTTATCTTTGTCTGATTCTTTTAGGAATAAAACAAAAGGTTTATCAAAAAGGAAGTATCTTGGAGTTTTTGGTTCGGGGGCAAGAGCCGTTTTCATTACTGCTATTGCCGCTTCGCTTTTTAAAGTTCCGCCTTTATTATCCATTTTGAATTTTATTGTTTGAAGTGCATCGGTTATTATTATGTTTGTATTTTCAATTCTTTTTCCGCTTAATTCTTTATATGAAATTAGTTCATCAACGTTAATATCAGGTACTTTTAGTATATCTTCTTTGCCGAACTCATCAAACATCATATTATCTTGGATATATTTGTATAAATTTTCAAAATTATCATCATTAGCAGTTCTGAGTAATATAACGTCTTCATTCTCTTTTGTATTAAGTTTAACGGCGTATTCATCTTCTGATTTATAGAATAAAACCATAATATTTTTATCAAGTTTTTTGTCTGATTTTTTCTTTATTCCAAAGTATTTAACTTTTTCCTTTGATCCGTTAAATGAGTCAGAAGCGTATCGGTCAAAAACTTGAAGAAAATTAAAATCTTTTTTTAACATCGAATAAAATAGGTAGCTGTCTTTATTTCCCCAAGTTAGCATATCTAAAATGTCCGATTTCTCTTTGAATTTTTTCCAAATTTCTTTTTCTATTTCTTTTTTCAGTTTATGAGTCATACGGCCATTTTTTATGTAATAAGAATTTTCGCTTAAAATATCTTTTGTATAAAGTTTTTTGTTTAATTCATCCGCTATGGGAGGATTACCGCCTATAAGAATAATGGGATTACCTTGTGTATATTTATCCATAACCTCATTCCATACAAGCTGGAAAGTTACGCACCAAACTTTGTTTTGGTTGTTTTCTACAGCTTGAACAACGCTGTTATTTTTTTGAGTTTTCTTAAAAAAAGTAAAACCCGACAGCATTATACAGCAAGTTGAAAATAACATTATTAATATAAGAGTTAATAATTTTTTTAGTTTCATAATTTTCCCTTTAGCAAAAATATCTATTACATGTTTTATTATACAGTAATAAAAGAGGAATTAAAATTATGAAAATTTCAGCTGTTTCATTCGGCAGAACTCCGATAATGAAATGTACAATAAAAAAAACTGAAAATAGGGGAAAAGTTGAAGCTACATTGTATAAAATGGATGCTAAAGATAAAAACGATTTGCAAGATGTGGAGTATTCAAAAGTCGGAAGATGTATGTATGATGATATGGCAAAAGAATTTGACAGCCCATCATATTCAAGAGAATTTTATATGCTTCAAAATGATAAAACAAAGGAAGTTATTTCTTGTGCACAAACTTCTCATCGCTTCAGAACCTCTGATAAAAACCCCGGATTAAGCACCCTTATAGAAGAAATTGGTGTAAGTAAAAATTATGTAAACGGTGCAGAACCGTTATTGGCTTATATCGCATACAATGCATTTAACAGATTTGATGATACCGTTTATACAGCTTTTCGCCCTGAAGAAATTCCTGTTGATATGAAACGTGCAAAATTTTCTCAGACTAAACTCGGTGAGTGGTATATTCCTCAAAAAAGATATCATGTTTTGATTGATTCGGCTCAGCGTCATTCTCAGATGGAATTTTTAAGTTAAGAAAATGTTGCGGAGAAAAATTGAATAATACTTGTTTCATCGATAGTTATTTTTTACGAATTTATTATAAATTAATTGATGTTTAAATTAAAATTTTTCTTAAATAAATTTGTTTAAAAACATTTTAACACAACAAAAGCCACCTTTTGGTGGCTTTTAAATGGAGGAGGAGGTGGGATTCGAACCCACGGTACGCTCGCACGTACGACGGTTTTCAAGACCGCTCCGATCAACCGCTCCGGCACTCCTCCGAAACTTATTTTTATATTAATAAAAAAATATCCGGTTGTAAAGTATTAAAATGTAAATCTGTTGTTTATTATATCTTCTTTTAACTGTTTTATTATGGTATCACAGTTTGGTATTTTTTCTCCCAGTTTATTTATTCCTTCCGTTACTGTTATTTTATCATATTCATTATACGGAAAACCCTTTATAAGTTTTAGAAAATCTTCTGTTTCAGTATCATTAAAATATCGATGAAGTAATTCTTTTCTTGTTATTTCGGCGTTATATATTTGAATGTCTTGAGTTTCTTTAATATCTGTCAATCTGTTTTTGTGCATGCGATATTTAACGAGTATTTCGTCTATATTTCCTATAAGTCCGCCTTTTAAAAGTATTTGTTTATAAAAATCATAATCTTGTGCACATTTTTTTAGAGGGTCGTAATTTATTGAATTTTCATCCATAAAAGTTTTTCTATATATTATTGATGAGTGGCAAATTGGATTATACAGGTTGCAAACAAAATCAATAATTTTTGGGTCAGTATAAAATACCCAATCGGGGCGTCGGTTTTCACCAAAGGTTTCTATAAATGTTCCTGATAATGCAATTTGAGGATTATTTTCCATAAAATTGATTTGCTTTTCAAATCGGTCGGGAAAAGATATGTCGTCATCATCAGTATGTGCAATATACTTTCCTTTTGAGATATTGTGTGCTAATCGGTAATTAATTGTGCATCCGCAGTTATGAGTATTTTGTATAAGCTTTATTCTTGAGTCTTTTATGTTCTTTATTATTGAAGATGTATTATCTGTTGAATTATCGTCTATTATTATAAATTCAAAATCGCGAAATGTTTGGTTAAGAACGGACTCAATCGTTTCTAAAACCATATTTTCTCTGTTATATGTGCTCATTATAACGGATAAAACAGTTTCCATATTTCACCTTTAATAATATTATTAGTTTAACATAATAAAATCAGACTGACATATATCAGTCTGATTTGTTATATTTTTAAGAATAGTTATATAATGTTTTCCTTTATGGCTTTAACAGCAGCTTGAACTCTGTCATCTACACACAATTTTTGTAAAATACTGCAAACGTGAGCTTTTGCTGTATGTACACTTACTATAAGTTCTTTTGCTATTTCAGTGTTACTTTTGCCTTTAACCAAATGCTTTAAAACTTCAAGTTCGCGTTCGGTTAACTGTGCTCTTGCGTCTTGAACTTCATTTGATTGAATAAGTGAAATATTTTCTGGTTTTGGGAAAAAATTAAGAGCAAAAGTAGATACGGCCGGATCAACCCAGCAAGCACCGTCTGCCACATTTCTTATAACTTCTGATAAAGTTTCGGGGGAAATATCTTTAAGACAATATGCGTGTGCTCCCGATCCAAGTGCTGCTATAACTTCTTCTCCTCTTTCATGTGAGGTTAAAATTATTACTTTTGTTTCAGGTGCAACTTCTTTTAATTTCATTGTGGCTTCAAGTCCGTTCATCCCCGGTAAACCCAAATCCATTAATACAACATCTGGCTTTAATTTTTGTATGATATTTATACCTTCTTGGGCATCTTCTGCTTCGCCTATAACATTAATATGGTCATATTCATTTAATGTTGATTTAAGTCCGACTCGTGTTAATTTGTAATCTTCTACAATAATTACACTTACAATTTCATTTTTTTGTAAAACTTCTGCCATCTCGGCCATCCTCTCTGATTATATTTCAGTCCCTTTTTAACTGTTTTATATTAAATCAATCAAAATTAATTATGAATTAACCTGTTGTCTAATTTCATACTAGCCATTTGTATTATATAATCGGAGTATTTTAAGTAAAAGAAGAGCATTTGATTTAATTTTAAATGCTCTTCTTTATTTAATAATATTTTTAATAATGTCTTTGTTTTTTAGTAGTGCCAATACCCATTACATCGTATAAAATTGTTTTTATGCCGTTGGCAGCTAATAAAACGCCCGCAACTTTACCTATGTTTTTACACTTCAATGCTAAAGCACTAAGTCCGATTAAAGGTAAGTTCTCGCCGATTGTTTTTATAAATTGAGAAGTATAACCTTTTGTTTGGTCAACTATATGATAATAACCAAAGTTTTTCTCGGTGTTAAACCACCATTTCTTTAATTTAGAAAGGGTTGCACTTGGTTTATCCATTGTCATATATTTGTTGTATTGATTAAAGTATCGGTCTGCCGTGTTTATTTCATCGGTTGATATGGCTTTTTCACGACCGTTAATATGTGCGTCATATATAACCCCGACAACAGTAGCTGCACCTAAAACTTTTGATGCAATTCCGAGCGGTTTACCTCCAAGTGTTTTTGCCGCAGCTCCCACTTTAGGCAGTGCCGATTGAAGTTTTGAAATAATTGTCATTTTTTACCTTACTTGTCCTTTTCTTATTACATATCCGATGGGTCTTTGTCATCGTCATCTTTACGTATTGGGTTTGAATAATCCGGAACTGTTAATCTGGATTGTCCTGTTTTTAATAATGCTTTATTAGCATTTATAGCTTCTTGACCAAAATCTTTATCCGAATTTTGTAAATTTGTCAAAAGCTCAATAGTTTTTGTATCACCATGAGCATTACCGCCGGATATTACACTCATTGCCAATCTTCTGTTACTTGAAGACGGATCTTGCAGGGCAATGTTTAATAATGCGGTTAATGCGGGGTCATCATATCTTGAATTATCTTCTTCAAATCTTTGTATTAAATCAACTATACCGTTTTTTCTTATATTTTCATCATTGCTTCTGATATAAGATTCAAGATTTTTTATATATTCATCAGAAAGTTCTACAATATTTTTTGTTCTATCTGTAGAGATATTATTTGATACAGGGGGTTTAATTTGTTCTGACGGAACGGGGTTTGTAATCGGTGCAGCATTTACTGCAGCGGGTTGAGGCTGAACTATCGGTGATGTAGGACCTCCAATTGCTGAAGGATTATAAATGTATATATTTACCCCTGATGCTGCTTGTTTATTAGGATCATTATATACGGATGTTTGCGGGTATTGGTATATGCTTGACATATTTGGACTGCTTACTGTTACCGTCTGCTGTTGCGGCATCGGATTATTAGCATAGCTATATAACGGTGTTCCCGTTTGTGTATTATATATAGGCTGATTTCCTGAAATATTAGACATAGTACTTCTGACCCTTATCTATATAAACGCTCAATTATCAAAAAACATGCTACTTTTTACGAAAAATATTTAATTTTTGTAACAAATGTTAATTTAATATATTTAATGTTAATATTATTTAAGGAGTTAATTATGGCATTAGAAAAAATTATTTTAGCATCAGATCATGCGGGTTTTGATTTAAAACAAAAAATTAAAGATTTTTTAAAAGAATTGAATTATGAAATTTATGATTTTGGGGTTTTTAATACAGATTCGGTTGATTATCCTTTAATAGCTCATGAAGCTGCATTAAAGGTTGCAAACGGAGAATTTTACCGCGGTATTTTTTTCTGCGGAAGCGGAGTCGGTATGTGTATTTGTGCAAATAAAGTTAAAGGTATAAGAGCTGTGGTTTGCTCTGATACTACTTCGGCAAAATTTTCAAGGCTGCATAATGATGCAAACGTACTTTGCCTTGGACAAAGGATTGTAGGCGAGTATTTAGCCAAAGATATCTGTAAAATATGGCTTGAAACCGAATTTGAAGCACAAAGACATTTAAAACGTATTAATTTGATTGAGAATTAGCTTCTGCTTTTTCTATTATTTTTACGGCCTCTTCTACTGAGTCTGTATATTCAATAGCTGCATCCAAATATGCAAATGCCAGTGCTTCTTTTATATCTTCTGACGGGTTAATTAATATAAATATACCTTTATTATCAGCACATATTTTGTATACTTGTGCAAAAACAGATACATTATCTGCATCAAATGTTGTAATTTCTTTTAAATCGAATATTACATGCTTTATTCCCGTATACATTGACGCATTGACGTTTTTAATAAGAGAATCATATACTTTTTGTTCATTAAATCTTTTTATCAAATAAGATACAATATTATTATTTATTATATATCTTGTATAAGCAATGTTTTTATCTGATTGGAATGATGTACTTAGATATTTTAACAGCTTCGAATGCCAATCTTTGTCTTTCTTTATGTAAAAATCAATTCCGAGTTCATAGCAGCGGTCAATTAATGAGTTGTCATCAGTACCCGAAATAACTACAATTTTACAATATTCTTCAATTTGGGATCTTTTGTTAACTGCTTCTTTTATAATTTCAATACCGTCAGAACTGTCAGGCATAAATAAATCTATAATTATGCAATCATAATGCATTTTCTGCAAATCAGAAATTGCCTCATTTTTATTTCTTGCAACGGTCGGTGTTATACCTATTCTCTTTAATACAGTACTGAGCTGATATATGGATAATTCTAAATCATCTGCAATAAGTATTCTTTTATCTTCAAGTGAATCTACTTTTAATTCTGTTGAAAATGAATATAATTTTCTTTCAATGTTAATTAGTGCTTCACTTATATCATTAGATGTTATAGTTCCTTTTTCTGCTGATTTTTGTATTGAAGCAAGTTCAAATAGTTTATTTAGCTGTTCTTGTGTTAATTCCATTATTTTATCAATCTTTTTTTATATAATAACAATCTTTTTTTTATATTTCAACATATTTTTTTTATTAAAAATTAAGATATGTTTCATTAAGAAATGAAAATAATATTGTTTAGATGACAAAAAATATATTTTAATGTTTTAATGTACATGTCGACAATTTAAATTATACTAACCGTTGAAAGTAAAAAATGAGAAATAATATTATATTAAAGTTATTTGTATTTTGTTTTATGTTTATTTTATTTTCACTTCAGGCTTTTGCTGATTCTTCGGAAGTGAATACTCTTTCCAAAATTATAGTTGATAGGCTTGATGATAATGTTTTTGGAATAAATATCTTTTTTGATGCGAAATATGATAATAATGCTTTTGTTCAACAAAAAGATACAGGTTCATATTATGTGTTTATTCCCGATACGGCAATGAGCAAAAGAAAAACCGCTGTTATATATAAAAATAGCAGAGATAAATCAAAGATTAAAGTTTCCGTTGAACAAAAGCCGTTCTTAAAAGATGAGGTAAAATCCAGTTATATAAGATTATCTGTTGATGTTGCTCCTGATTATTCAATAAAAATCTTATCAAGTACTATGGATAAATTTAGTGATTATAATTCTTCGCATTCATTCTTTAACTTAACAACATTTTTTGCTTTGTTGTTAATTTTTTCAGGGATATTTATTCTTTTAAAAATAGTTATGAAGTCAAAGACATATAAAGATACTCAAAGTTATACAGCTTATCCGGCCGGATATATTAATTATGATGATAATAACTCTCTTTCCGTGCCTAAAGATGCAGATTCGGCTATGTCAATACCAAAACTTCCACTTCGAAATAATTTAAAAGCTTCTGATGCAAAATCTTTTAGTTGTTTTGATATACTTGGAGGTAAAGACGGAAAAATTTCAATTTCTGATTACAAATCTGTTATGGCAAAAACGGCTTCTAACGTTAAAGAAAAAAATAGTAAACAAACTAATCCAATAAACAGAAATTTCATTGAAGACGGTTCTGAATTTGTTTTGCCTGCAGTGGAAGATATTAATAAAAAGGAAAAAGAACAAGCAAAAAATGAACCCGAACTGCTTTCTGTTCTTAATCTTGCTCCAAATAAAGGTTTTTATTTGACTACTGTTGAAGATGCTTTCGGTTTGTTTGGGTTTGTGAATGACAATGTCTTTTTACTTAAAAAATTTAATGACTTATCTCAAATAAATTTGCAAGCAAGATTTTATGACAGAAATATTGATAAAGATGTTTATATTGTAAGAATGGATTCTTATAAGGCTATGGTAGAAATATCTGATTCTGCCGTTCAAGAATTAGCTGTTTTATAATATAATATTTGTATGAAAAGAATAATTTTAATCGTTGTCTTTTTTTGCTTTTTTTTGCTTGCAATAAATTTTTGCGGAGTAAAAAATGAAAAAAACATTATAAAGTTTTCATCGTGGGGTTCTCAGAGTGAAGTTGAAATATTAAAAGGGGTTATCAGTGATTTTGAACAAGATAATCCGGATGTAAAAGTTGATTTTATTCATATACCTCAAAATTATTATCAAAAAATACATTTGTTATTTGCTTCAAACTTAGCTCCTGATGTAATTTTTATTAATAATCAATATTTACCTATGTATATTGATGCCGGGTTATTGGAGAACCTTACTCCGTATTTGAATAAAAAAGATTTTATTAAAGAGTCATTAGAGATTTTGAGTGATGATGACGGAAATATTTATGCAGTACCGAGAGATATTTCAAACTTGGTTATTTATTATAATAAGGATATCTTTAAGGAAAAAGGTGTAATCGTTCCAAAAAAAATAAAAAATATTTATGAGTTGAAAGATTTAGCTTTAAAATTAACTGATAAAGCTCATTGGGGAATAAATTTCGAAAAAGACCCGCTATATTGGCTTTATTATCTTGCATCTAATTCATCAGGTGCTTTATCTGATGATAAAAAAAATATTATAATAACTTCAGATAAGAGCGTTAAAGCTTTTAACCTGTATAAAGATTTTGTATACAAATATAAAATTGCTCCTTCAAGTTCAAAAATAGGAAGTAAAACTACAGCACAAATGTTTATAAACTCACAGCTTGCAATGTACTTGGGAGGCAGATGGATGGTGCCGAAGTTTAGGCAAACTCTGAAGTTTGATTGGGATATTATTCAATTTCCCGCATGTGACGGTGCTAAATTGTATTCTGATGCTTCAGGGTGGGCTGTTTCAAAAAATTCAAAAAATAAAACAAATGCAATTAAATTTATTTCATACTTGTCCTCAAAAAAAGCAGCAGATGAATTTACAAATAGTGGTTTGATTATTCCCGCACGAGTTGATTCTTTTAATGAATTTATATTGAATAAAGATGAATTAAAGCCTAAAAATATGTCAGTATATTCTGATATGCTCAAAATTTCAAAGCCGACTCCGGTTAATCAAAATTATTCTTCTGTTAATGATATACTTAGAGAAAAATCACAAAATTTTTTAGAGTCTGATTTATCTTTTAATGATGTGTTCGATAAAAAAACATTAAAAGAATTAGAAAGTCTTTTGTAATGGATATATTCAAGTTAAAAGAAAATAATACAAATATAAAAACCGAAATTATAGCGGGGCTGACAACATTTTTTACGATGTCATATCTTTTTGTTTTAAGTCCTAAATTATTGGAAGCATCGGGCATGAATATAGCTTCATCAGTTACTGTTACGGGGCTGATGGTTTTTATAGGCAGTTTCTTAATGGCATTTATTGCTAATAAACCCTATGCTGTTGCCCCATTTTTAGGAGAAACTGCTTTTATTGCTTATACTTTGGTTATGACAATGGGTTACTCTGTTAAATCAGTATTAAGTACTATTTTTATATGCGGTATTATCTTGCTTATTATGAGTATTACTAATCTGCGAATTTATATAATTAAACAAATTCCCGAAAATATTAAATTATCATTTTGTGTCGGGCTCGGATTGTTTTTTATTTTTATTGCTCTTAGAGATATTGGAATAATTAAATTTTCATCAAAGGCAATACCGCTTCAATTGGGAGATATTATTAGTCTGCCTGTTATATTAGGAATATTTTGTTTTTTATTGATAGTAATTTTGGTTAAACGCAATATAAAAGGTGCTGTAATTATTGCTATATTATTAACAACTTTTTTAGGTATTGTTTTTAAAGATATAAATTTGCCTTCGCATATAATTTCAATACCCTCATCAATTACAACGTCTTTTCTGCAGTTTGATATAACATCAATTATTAATAAAAACTTTATTCCCGTATTATTTGTTCTTTTTATATTGATAAATATAGATACTTCGGGAGCTCTTATTGCTTTGTCTTATACATCGGGCAATGACGATAAAGATAAAAAATCAATGATTGCGGATTCTTTATCCGTAATATTAGCCCCAATTCTTGGAACTACTACTCCCGGTGCATATATTGATTCAATGACAGGAATTTCTGCGGGAGGTAAAACAGGATTAACCGCAATCGTTGTCGGCATTCTTTTCCTTTTAGGTTTATTGTTTACTCCTTTTATTCTAATAATACCGCCTTATGCGTATGCTCCGGCTCTTTTATATGTTGGTATTCTTATGTGCTCCATGATTAATAAACTTGATTTTAAAGATATCTCAGAATTCGCTCCGGCTTTTCTTACCATTGCTGTTATGATTTTTTCTTATAATATAGGTGCAGGTATTGTTTCGGCTTTTATTTTTTACCCGTTAATACAACTTTTTACGGGCAATAAAAACAAAACAAACACAATCTCATGGATTATGTTTGTTTTATCCGTTATATTTTTTATTATTTATCCGTACTAAATGTTTAAAAGTATCATTGTATTAAATTTTTTACGTCTGTTTATAAAATTTAGTAAAGCTTTCATATTTTTTCCTCTCTTATATATATAAAGTATATACTTTTAAAAATATTGCTTAAATGTTAATTAATATTAATATTATTTTTAAGCTAAAAAATAAAGGTATAATAAAATAAAGGAGATAATTTATGCAAAAAATACTTTTAACCTTATTTTTAATAATATTTGTTCCGGCATTTGCATTTGCGGAAATAATTCCGCATAAAGTACCTGCAGTTGTATTGGAAGATATGTCTTATGAAACACTTCATAAGGGAGAAACTATAGAATTAATGTCACTTCAAGATTCTGAAATTTCGCAAGGTGTTATAATTAAAGGCGGAGATAAAATAAATTTAAAAATTTTAAAATATAATAAACCGAAAAGAGGAAAGAGGGACGGATATTTTTTAGTTGAATATATAAACAGTGACTCTATGAATATAAAAGGTACAATGAGAGTATCAACTCCAAAAGATATGGAAAATGTTGTAGAAAATATTGGAGTCGGTTTGGCAGGGCATGTTCTAAAAGTTCCCGGTTTTTCGCAGGCTGTTGCTGTTTCAAAGGGGCTGTTAAAACCATCTGATAATAAATCAAGACTGGCTTCTGCCGGTGAAAATCTTTATCAAAGTACTCCTCTTCCATATGTTGAAAAGGGTAAAGATTTTATTATAGAAAAAGATGGTATTGTAATTTTAAAGCTTAAAGAAAAATCAGATAAATAAAATGAAGAAGATATTATTTATTGTTCTTTTATTTATATTTTGTATAGGTTTTTGCTGTAGTTACAATATTCCTGACAATGATATATGGGCAAGACTTATAGCCGGTTATCATATTGTAGAAAAACATTCAATATTAACATCTGATTTTTTATCATATACTCCGACTCATTTCTGGTATGACCATGAGTGGGGTGCAAGTGCAATTTTTTATTTTGTGTTAAAACATTTTGGGGCTTCAGGGTTGATAATTTTAAGAGGGTTATTATGTGCGTTAACTATCTTCGTATGTTATAAAACTGTTGAATTGAGAAACCCAAAGTCGACCGTTCCTTATAATATTTTATATTTTGTATTTATGTTTTTGGTCGTAAATAAATCGGTCGGTTCTGTTATAAGGTGTTTGTTATTTACATGTCTTTTTTTTGCAATATTTTTATATGTACTTGAAAGAGCAAGACTTAAAAATAAAAAAATACTGATATTACTTCCTTTTATTATGGTGTTATGGTGTAATATCCATGGAGGCTGTATATCAGGTCTTGGATTAATTGGCATATATTGTTTGGGAGAATTCCTTAATAAAAAACCGTTCAAAGAATATATATATACGTTCATTGGTTGTTTTGCGGCATTATTTATTAATCCCTACGGAATTAATTATGTTAAATTTCTTTTTAATGCGGCATTAATGAACAGAAGTTATATTACGGAGTGGTTAAGCCCTTTTAGCAGAATGTATTTTGGACAATATATAAAGTTTAAAGTATATTTAATTTTTATGCTTGCTGTTCAAATTATTTATTTAATTAAGGAAAAAATAAATTATGATAAAGCTGATAAAACTAAAATACTTATTATTATTGGGATGACTTATCTTTCCGTATTTCATATAAGGCATCAAACATTTTTTGTTTTTACGGTTGGAACTCTTTTATATGATGAATTTTATTCTTTATTTAATTATTTAATTTCAAAAATAAAAATTAAAAATGAAGAGAATTTAAAATCAGTTGTCTTTTTTAAAGAAGTTGCTGTATACTTTTTTTTATTTATGATTTCATTCCCGTATTTAATTTCGACAAATAAGCCAATAAGAATTACAGAAACAAAGTATCCCAGATACGCTGTTGAATTTATAAAAATAAATAAAATAAAAGGGAATTTATTTATTAATTTTGATTGGGGAAGTTATGCTGCATATAAATTGTATCCCGATAATTTAATTGTGATGGATGGCAGATATGAAGAAGTTTATAACCCTGATTTATTACTTCAATTAAAAAATTTTCATTTACTGAAAAATGACTGGTATAAAATTATTAGAGATTATAAAACTGATGTAATGATATTAGAAAAAAAATATCCCGTATATAAAAAAATGGCTGAGAACCCTGATTGGGTACTTGTCTTTGAAAACAATTTAAACGGAGTTTTTGTCACTAAAGATAAAGTTAAAAAAGAATATTTATATCCTTCTATAGATGATGATTACTATAATAAAAATTTATTTGAAACAAATATATACTAAAAAGAGCTCAAATTTGAGCTCTTTTTTATTTTTTATTCACATAAATTTAGTCTGTCAATCATAGCTTGACCCTCACCGGAAGCGTTATGTTTACCCGGCAGCCAATTTCTCCAGTTTAAGAAACCGCCGTAGTCAGCTTTAATATCATCTTGCAGTTTGTGTCCGAATAATGACTGATAAGCTTTTGATAATTTAGCAACAGCCTCATCTGTTAAACCGCCAGTTTCTGTACCAGCAAAAATAGCTTCAAGGAAATCGTTAGCAGTACAGTTTTGACCGGCAGTACCGCTGTATGCTTCGTAAGCCAATATATCTGCCGCACCACTAACTCCGTTATTAGCAGCTGCCGCAAGTCTTAAACCAAGAGCACGTGTTAATCTTACTTGCAAATCTCCTGATGTCTCACTTTCAATCTGGGTTACAAGTCCTTTTTTGCCGGCACCCATACCGTATTTGTTTTCATAAGCACTAACTATTGCAACAAAATCCGCATCAGAGAATTTACCTAAAGAGTTGATAAGGATGTTTTCCAACGTATTTTCATCTGTTCCCAAACCGTCCATTGCATCATGTAAAAGTTCAACATATTTATCTACATCAACATTTACTTGATTATTTACTTTTGTTTCAGATAATGGTGTTGATGCATCGCTTATAGGTTCAGATATAGCACCTTCAGCTTCTAATTCGGCAATAGCATCAGCTCTTGTTGCATCCGGATTACTTTCTCTCATTAATTTTAAGTGAGATGCAATTGTGGTTTCATCTTCTTTTGAATAAGTAGTATATGCAGCCCTCAGGGCATCAGCCATTTTATCATCTATTGTACCTGATGCAAGTAAATAAGATATTACATCTTCCGGTGATTTATATTTACCGCTTCCGTCACCTATTGTTTCCTCAATAAGTTTACGTTTTTCATTTACTTCATCAGAGAATTGCCAACTGATATCATTTGTTGATGACGTTGAAGTATTTGTATTATTATCTGTTGAAGTTTTTTCGTCTGATCTAATAAAACCAACAAAGGTATTAAATGCACTAAAACTTTCTATTTGAAAGTGTCCTTGCCTGTTAAGATTTGCTAAACTGCCTAATTCTTGCAGTGTTAATTTATCATCATCATCACTATTAAATAAATCAAAAATAATATCTGCATCGGCAGAAACATCACTTCCTGCAATTTGTGACATTGCAGTTCTAAAATCGCTTTGAGATATACTTCCGGAGTCAACATTGAATACAGAAACATTTGCTCCCTCATAATGTTCTGGTGCAATATTACGTATGGCGTTTTCAATTTGTTCTCTTGTATACTGCCCTCCGTTATTTATGTAATCATTAATTTTTTGTTGAATATCCATACTTTCAGCACTCCATTGTTGTACACACATGTATAATTATCGGTACGGATTATTAAAACTTTAGTTTTTTTATTATTTATATTAATTTTGTTAACAAAAATTTACAAAGCAATTATGAAATTTCTTTTCTGTTAGAAATCATTTCCCAGCATTTTTTAGGACAAACAGCCTCACAAATGCCGCAGCCAATACATTTTTCACTGTCGGAGAAATATATTTTATTTTCATTACCTATTGCATTTTGCGGGCAATTATTTAAACAAATTTTGCAATCGATACAATTATTATTTTCCCAAGCAGGAATTCTTATTCTTCCTTCTCCCGTTGCGGCTAAATTATATACTTTGTAATCATCCTGAATAAAATCACCGAATATGCCGTTTTCAACCCAAGCGGTTTTTCTGAATTGTGCAACGGAAATATTTTTTTCTTTTTTATTATCGGGAAGCGGAACAATTTTTTTCCATTCGTTCCATATGGTTAATTCATTATATAAATTATTTTGATTAATTTCTTTTAAGAATTCTTTTAGTCCTGATGAAAGGAAATTAATATCATCATCGCAAAGAGATTGAATATCAACACAGTCAGCAATATCTTCGATTTTTCCGCGAACGTAAATAGTTCCTCCTACCATACCTACACACGAACGGTTTCCTAAAACAGAGTTGATATTATCACAATCATAACCGCATATAACGGCAATACCGCCTCCCATAAATTCAAAGCCAAAAGACCCTGTATTTTTCAGAACCCAAAATTCAGGCGACTCAAATTTCGGGTCATGTTTCATAAGGGCACCCGAGCGGGTACCTACTCTGCCCGAAACATATATTTTGCCGCCAGCTGCACAATGTGCGGCCGTATCTCCGCAATCTCCGTTTACAACTATTTTTGCCCCTGAATTTAGCCAACCTACATCAGCAGGAGCAGAACCGTCTATATATATGTTTGTTCCGGCTAATGCCATAGCTCCCGCTCTTTGCCCGGGGTTAGTTATTCTGAATGTTAATTCTTCATTTCTGTCTTTTGCCCAGCTGGAACCGCCTATATTATGTTGTCCGCACCCGTCAATTTTAAAATTTGTGTATCCCTCGTTTATTTTTGAAGTTATTAATTGGAGGAGTTCTTGAGTGGACATCCTTTTATTGTCTTCTAATGTTTTTATATAAATTTCTTCTTTTGTCATACTAATAATTCCGAATTAACATACATACTGAATATCGAGTCTGTTTGCAACATGTTTATCAACGGTAATAAGAGCGTCTGAACGTCCTATCGGTAAGGTTGAATTTCCGACAGGTCCCATAAGCTTTTTTAACTCCATATCGGTCGCTAAAAAGTAGTTAACTATATTTTGAGCGGCAACATCTATATCAAGTCTTTTTGTAAGACAAACATCCTGAGTTGCGAGTCCCGCCGGGCAAAGACCTGTATTACATGCGTTACATTTTCCTGTGTCATTACCGATACAGCCGGCTATTTCAAGTAAAAGTCTTCCCGTAAATACTCCGTTCGCACCTAAACATATAAGTTTAAAAGCATCAGCGGCAAAACTTCCGGTCTGTCCTAAACCTCCTCCGGCAAATAACGGAATTTCCCCTTGTCTGCCCTGATGAACGGCTGCAAGGTAACAATCTCTTAATTTTGAAGTTATAGGGTGTCCTGTGTGATTTAATGATATTTCATGTGCGGCTCCCGTACCAGCGGCTAACCCGTCAATGAAAAATCCTCCTACAATATTATATGGATCGCGTAATAAATTATTATATACTGAAACGCTTGTAACAGAAGCTGCAACTTTTATAGCAACGGGAACTTTGAAATTAAATGCGGCATTCATTGATAAAAACATCTTTTGAACGCTTTCTTCAATTGAGTATAATCCCTGATGGGTCGGAGGACTTAATAAATCGGCTCTGGGAACACCTCTGATTTCCTGTACGTATTTTGCAACTTTACTTGCCATCAATAATCCGCCGTCACCGGGTTTTGCCCCTTGCCCTATTTTTATTAATATACCGGCAGGGTCTTCAACCATATCAGGCATGGCTTGAATTATTCTGTTCCAGCCAAAGTGCCCTGAAGCTATTTGCAATATCATATATTTAACATACTTTGACTTTAATAGTCTTACGGGAATACCTCCCTCTCCTGTGCACATTCTTACGGGGATTCCCATAACTTCATTTAAGTATGCAGTAGCTACAGCCATAGCTTCCCACATTCTCCATGATATTGCTCCGATTGACATATCGCCCATTATTATTGGATATATCCATCTGTTTGGAGGCAACTGAGAGGATAGTTGCATTTTTCCGTCTTTATTTTCAAATGAGAGTTTATCCGCAGATAAAATTCTTCCGAAAGGTGTTCTTAATTCAAATTTATGTCGTGCGGCATCTAAAGACGGGTCTGTCATTTGAGAAATTCTGCCGATTTTTATTTTATCAAGAGTTCTTCCTTCTGTATTCAAATTTGAACGACCGCCTTTTTTTAGTGAATCACCTTTTGCGGCTCTGTATCTGACCGAATATCTGTCATTGGGGTTTCTTATTGCCTTTATTGCACCGTTTGGGCATACCCTTGAGCACATTCCGCATCCTCGGCAGTGGTTTTCAAATGAAACATTTTGTTTTATTACAAGAATATTTTCAAATGCAGGTTTTTGCAAGCCGTTTGACGGTTTTCTTCGTTTTTCTACGACGGGTTTTATTGCATTAAATGAACAAGAGGCACTGCATTTTCCGCATTGAATACACTTCGTTTCATCGTATTCAATTATCCAAGGTAAATCATCCATATGTAATTGATTTATGCTTATTGTTGCCATCTTTCCACCGTTAAATCATTTGTCACTATTATTGTTTCTTTTTCGTTAGGGTAAATATCTTTAGAAATATCTCTATTGGGCATTATATCGTTTATACCTGTTACTTCTGATGTCATAATAACCGTGTCTTCATCTTGACCGATGACAACAGGTCTTAACTTTTTTGAATCACAAACACAAAGCATTTTACCGTCGGGTAAAACTCCTAAAATTGTGTTAGGCCCGTTTATTTCAAGATGGCTTAAAGATGCTTTTATTCTTAATAATACATCTCTGTCAGGTCTTGATTCTATTTCTTCAAAAGGTAATGGTGTTATTGTGTGCTTATAGTATTGAATAGGCCATTTTAATATTTTATTTACATAGTGGAGTGTATATAAAAAGCATTGTGAATCCGATTCAAACCCAATGTAACCTTTGTATAAAGATTGCTGGTAATCTCTGTTTTTCTCAAAAAAAGTATTTTCGCCGTTTGCAAGAATTGTATATCCTTCCAAAAAGAAAGGATGAGCGGCATATCTTACGATATCATAATTTGTATTTTGTCTGCATTGTGCCGTTATAACTTTTGCACACAAATCTTCATTTTCTTCCCATAAACCGAAATATGTGCCTATATCCTTAGGACTTCCGATTTCTTTTAGAGTTAAAGTATCGGGCCAAAAAGAAAATATAAAGCCTGCATTATCTTTTTCCAATTCTTTCCTTAAAAGTAGTGCAGTGTCGATTAAAAGTTCTTCTTTTTCTTCTTTTGTAGCATATTTGTGGCTTTTGGGGTATTGAAAAGTTTCAAATATGTAATTAGGCATCGGTTCAATTTTCAATCCCTTTTGATTATTAATCTCGGGTGACCATTGAAGTACACGGGTAAAACCTAAGTTATGAAGTATATCTTCAGCTCTTCTTGTCCCTTCTACTGTTGCGGACATAGATAACAAAGGTAAATCTTTATGTGCTGCAAAAATACCGCCCAAATCTTGCATTACAAAGGCAAAACCCGAATTATCGTGCCCTTTCTGTTGGGAACGCATCAGTTTTAATGCAATCGACGGGTGTAAATATTTTTTTGATTTAATTGCACCAATTCTACACATATCAGTGTTATTGTTGCACGTATTTATTATCTTGTAAAGCAGTTTTTTTTCATAAAATTTATTAATATTAAATTTTGTTAAAATAATTGTTTTTTTTAAGCAATTTTTTTGAAAAAAAAAACTTTATATAAGAGTAGATGATACACACAACTAAATAAAAAAACGCAAGGCTCTGTTAAGAGTAGATGAATTAATCTGCCATATAAGGCAAAATGATTAATAAACAAATTTTTTACTCTCTCTCTTAATATCCTCGTGTTTATTTGATGTTTGCAAACTTTGCAAACATTTTTTTTATTTTCTTGCCTTATACCGTAATATGTATTAAATTTAACTTATGTTATGTTCTTATTATTGGTAGGAAGCTTTATTTAATTGAATAAAAAAGTAAAAAAAGATATTAAATATGTAACATTATACAATATAACAAAGTGTATAATGCTGCTTTTGGTAGTTGTGGCTATCTTTTTTGTAAATTATGTAATATCAAATGAATTTATTTCTGCTCAAAAATATTTGGAACAAAGTGTTCTACAAACAGCTTCTAATCTTAGAGGGAGAATTAACAGTTCTATTAAAGAGATGGAACTGTTATCTGCAAAATTAACAAATTATGCTGTAAACTATAATGAAAAAGAAATCGGAGAATTTTTGGAAAAATATATTACGGATTATGATTATTATTCTTTGATTTTTGCATATAAAGACGGAATTAAAATAAAATATGAACGTGATAAAGGTTTAACAACTGTAAAATCAAAAAATGCAGATGATATTTCTTTATATAAATCTGAATTCTTTGCTACGGTTAAAAATCAGCATGTTCCATCAGGATATGTTAATGAGTTTAGAGCTCCTGTCTATAATAAGGATAATAAGTATATAGGTATTATTTCTTCAGAAGTTTTTGCTGATAAATATATTAAAATTCTTTTACTCAATAATTATGATAAAAAAGGATATTCATATATTATTGATTCTGACGGAAACTTTATTGTGAAAACTCAAAAATATGAATTTAAATTCAATAACTTTTTTGAATTTGATAATAAATATATTGGTACTACTCTTGAAAAAGTAAAAAATAACTTGAAATCTAAACAAAACGGTTCTTTTTTATTTAAGTATAAAAACAGAAAATATGTTGCCGCATATTCTGTAATTGATAACCAAAACAGAATTGTTTTTACAATTATTCCGCTCTATGTTTTGTTATTACATGTTGATAAATTACTGGGCGGGATAACTCTTATAGTTTTATTAATAAGTTTGTTATTATTTGCTATGTATTACTACAGTAATATCTTATTCAAACAAAATGAACGAATGATATATGATATGGTTTTTACTGATCAAATAACAGGAGGCGGAAATAAAAATAAATTTTTAGTTGATGCTAATGAAATATTACATGATAACAACAATGCTTATGCACTTATTTTTATTGATATTGCCCATTTTAAATCTATTAATGAATTATATGGCAGTGAACATACAAATAAAATAATTAAAGATGTATATGAAATAATATGTAATAATCTTTCAGAAGGAAGTATTTGTGTAAGAGATTACGCCTCTAAATTTGTAGTTCTTTATGAATATGAAAATCAAGATTTTATTGTAAGCAAGTTTATTAATAATATATTGGAAGATGTAAAAGTATATAATGAAAATAAAATGGAACAAGTTTCCGAAAATTTTGATATTTTAAGAAAGGCAAAATTATCATTTGAATTTGGAATATATCTTATATCCGATAAGACAGTTCCTGTTGATATTATGTGTGAGAGAGCAAATATTGCTAAGCAAAATGTTAAGGGTAATGTTAATATCCGCTATAAATTTTATGATGATAATTTAAGAGCACAAATACTTTTAAATAAAGCTATAGAAGATGAGATGTATTCAGCACTTGAATCAGGGCAATTTAAAATGTATCTGCAGCCAAAATTTGATATTGAAACACGAACTCTAAAAGGAGCAGAAGCTTTAGTCAGATGGATACATCCCGATAAAGGTATTATTCCACCAAATAACTTTATTCCTTTATTTGAAGAAAACGGCTTTATTGTTGAATTAGATAAATGTATTTGGTCTCAAACTTTTGAATTTTTAGCAAAACGTAAAAACGAGGGGAAGCAAATGTTTCCTATATCCGTTAATGTTTCAAGATTTCATTTAAATAATGATGCTTTTATAAGTGAATTGGTATTATTAACGCAAAAATATGACGTTCCTCCCGAATATATTGAATTAGAACTGACGGAATCGGCTTGTTTTAATGATGAAAAAAGGTTCAGAGATGTATTATCTAATTTAAAATCACATGGCTTTATTTTATCTATGGATGATTTTGGTACGGGGTATTCATCATTAAATATATTACGACATTTGCCTTTTGATGTTTTGAAAATTGACAGAGGGTTTATTGTTGATGCCGTTAATGATGAAAGAGGCGGAATAATTTTAAAATCAATTATTGATATGGCTAATCAGTTAAATATGACTACTCTTGCTGAAGGGATAGAGATGGAAGAGCAGCTTATATTTTTGAAAAACTTAGGTTGTAAATTAGCTCAAGGTTTTTATTTCGGTAGGCCTGTCGATGTTGAAACTTTTTGTCAAATGTTTTTGTCTGATGGAGTTGATATAAAAAATCATTAGTTATGCTCAATAAATTTATTATTAAAACTTTAGGTTGCAAAACAAATCAGGTAGAGTCGGCTTTAATTGCTGAAATACTTACAAATGGCGGTTTCATTGAAGTTAATAATATTATTGATGCTGATTATTATATTTTAAATTCTTGTTCGGTTACGCAAGTTGCAGACAGCAAAAATTTATCATATTTAAGACATGCAAAGAGGGAAAACCCAAAAATTAAAACAGTTTTAACGGGGTGTATGGCTCAGCTTCAAAAAGAAAGTATTATAAAAAATAATATTGCCGATTTTGTTCTGGGAAATTATGAAAAAAATGATATTCTGCAAATACTTTCTTCTGATGAAAAGTATGTTGTATCGGATATTTTTTCTCATGAAAAATTCAGATATGAAAAACTCCGCCAAACTCATAGGACAAGAGCATCAGTTAAAATTCAAGATGGCTGCAACAACAGATGCAGTTATTGTACGATACCGTTTGCAAGGGGTAAAAACCGTTCAAATTCAGTTGAAAATATTATTGAACAAATTAATTTATTTGCAGATGAGGGCTATTATGAAACAGTTTTAACAGGTATTCATATCGGTCAGTGGGGGTATGATTTGACCCCTGAATCAAATCTTATTAATTTGCTTAAAGAAATTGAAAAAACTAAAATAAGACGCTACAGACTTGGCTCTTTAAACCCGTTAGAGTTGAGTTTTGAGTTTATAGAATTTCTTTCAAAATCAGAAAAATTCTGTCCGCATTTTCATCTTTCTTTGCAGTCAGTTTGTGATAAAACCTTAAAATCTATGAACAGGCATTATTCAGTTTCGCAAATTAAAGAACTTGTTGAATATATAAATAATAAATTTGATAGAGCTTTTATAGGAAGTGATATTATTGTCGGTTTCCCTGATGAAACTGTCAAAGATTTTGAAATAACGTATAATAATCTAAAAAATATAAATCTTTCAAGAATACATGTTTT
>CANRMD010000014.1 GCA_947631645.1 Candidatus Gastranaerophilales bacterium | reverse complement strand
ATCTGTACTATACTTTAATTATACATAACATGTTTGGAATGTTAATAACGTTACTAAAAAAGGAGAAATTCATGATGGAAATGATAGGCGAAACAGCAGGTCAAATTTGGAATTATTTAAATGAAAACGGCGAAACAACTTTAGCAAAAATGAAAAAAGATTTAGATTTAAAAGCTAATTTTGCAGAATTAGGGCTTGGCTGGTTAGCAAGAGAAGGTAAAGTTGAAATGACTAAAAAAGGTACTTCTACTAATGTTAAATTAGTATAGTAGTTAACTTTATTTTAAAAAAGTCCGGTTTAATAACCGGACTTTTTTTATTGTTATTTTTTTGTAATAATTATCTTAAATAGATAGGTAAGAAAAATGGAAACAATAAAAATAAAAGAAGAATTTTTAGCTCAGGCACAATTACTTTCAAGAGGTGCCGAAGTACTTCCGGGTGGAGTTGAAGAATTAGCATTAAAACTTCAAAAATCAAAAGAAGAAAATAAACCTTTAAGAATAAAATTGGGGATGGATCCTTCAAGACCTGATTTACATTTGGGTCATACAGTTGTTATGAGGAAAATAAAACAGTTTCAAGATTTAGGGCATAAGATTATCTTAATAGTCGGCGGCGGTACCGCAATGATAGGTGACCCGTCAGGTAAATCAGATACACGCCCGAGTTTAACAAAAGAACAAGTTGAAGAAAATGCAAAAACATATTTTGAGCAAATTTCTAAAGTTGTTGATGTAAATAAAGCTGAGATAAGAAATAATTCCGACTGGCTATTTGATTTAAACTTTGTTGATATGTTAAAACTTGCATCAAAAGTTACGGTTGCTCAAATAATGACAAGAGATGATTTTGCAAAAAGATATGCAGAAAATAGACCCATCTCGGTTCATGAATTTTTCTACCCTTTAATGCAAGCTTATGACAGTGTTGTTGTAGATGCAGATATTGAACTTGGCGGAACAGACCAGCGATTTAATAATTTACTCGGACGCGAAATTCAATCAGCTTATGGTAAAGAACACCCTCAAATGGTTATGCTCTTACCGCTTCTTGAGGGAACCGACGGAATAGTTAAAATGTCTAAATCATTCCCTCAGCATTGTATTTCGCTCACTGATACACCGAATGATATGTATGGTAAATTAATGTCAATTTCAGATAATTTAATTGTTAAATATTTTGCACTTTTAACTGAAATTTCAAATAAAGAACTTAATCAAATTGAAGAACAGTTAAAAACATCTAACCCTCGTGATATAAAAATGAAACTGGCATATACAATAACTGAAATGTATAACGGAAAACAAGCGGCAGAAGAAGCTCAAGAAAATTTTGTTAAAGTTGTACAAAATAAAGAATTGCCTGATGATATTCCCGAGGTAAATGTTAATGAAGATATTACATTGATTGATTTTATTTCAAATTATGATAAATCATTAAGCCGAGGAGAAATAAAAAGATTGGCACAATCAGGAGCCTTAAAAATAAATTCGGAAAAACAGGCTAACCCTAATTTCTTAATTACAACATCAAATCTTCCTGTTATAGTTCAATACGGGAAAAGAAAATACATAAAAGGTGTATAAATGCGTCTTATAAAAAAAGTAATATCTCAAATAAAAGAAGATATTCAAACAATATACGAAAAAGACCCTGCAGCGGAAAATATACTTGAAGTATTATTTTGTTATCCGGGTTTACATGCACTTATTTTGCACAGAATTGCACATAAGCTTAATTATTGGAAAATACCTTTAATCCCAAGAATTATTTCTAATATTTCAAGATTTTTTACGGGAATTGAAATTCATCCTTCGGCAACTATAGGCAGAAGATTTTTTATAGACCATGGGATGGGTGTTGTAATAGGAGCAACAACCATAATAGGTGATGATGTACTTTTATATCAAGGGGTAACTCTTGGCGGAACAGGCAATGAACACGGAAAACGCCACCCCACTTTGGGTAATAATATAGTAGTAGGGTCAGGGGCAAAAGTATTAGGTAATATAGAAATCGGTTCAAATTCAAGGATAGGTGCGGGTTCTGTCGTTGTTGATAATGTTCCTGAAAATTCAACTGTTGTTGGTATCCCCGGAAGAATTGTAAAACAGAAACTTTTAATTCAAGGTCAATTGATGCATAACAGAATTCCTGATCCCATTACTTGCCAATTAAACAGGTTAAAATATGAAATTCAGGACTTAAAAGAACAAATGGAAGAATTAAAAAAGGCAGATAATTAATCTGCCTTTTGAGTTATTATTTATAGTTTAGATTAGGTTTTTTAATTACATTTTCTTTCCGCCGTTGAAGAGAGCGTTACCAAGTACTACGAATGGGCTTACGATTATTGCTAATCCGTCTAATATTAAGCTATGGCTTTCATCTTCATCTATATCGCACATTGCTTTTAACAAATCTTCTTGAGAAGTTGAGTCGCAATTACCCCAAGATAACAGTTTTTGTGCTTCAACACCTGATGCGGTTTTTGCATTTTCTCTGATAAAGTCTTCAAGGTCTGTACCTATTTCAGCTTCTATCATTTGTCTTGCAATTGATTTTAATTGAGTTTCATCTTTTGCAATTTGAGAATATCTTTCTTGTGAAGAAATTTGTTCTAATAATTCTTGATATGCTGTCATTGCTTTATCTTCTTGACCTTTTGCTAAGTAAGAACCAATGTTTGAAATTTTTGTATCAAGAGCTGCATCTCTTCCTGAGTATGCTAATTCATAAGATTCTTTTTTGTCATTGTAAGAATATTTATTATCTAAGTAACCTTCGTTATATAAGCTTGCAACGGAAACACCGCCGCTTGATGTATTTGTATTTGCTATTGCACTTCCGCCGAAGAAACTACCATTTTGAAAAGATACTGTCATAACTAACCTCCACTATAAATTTAATTAACCTAAACTACCCACATTTATATAAAAACAATTTTCATTTTGAAATTTACTTTTAAGGTTAATTTTGTTAATATTTCTTAACAAAATATTAAATACTTTTAATTATAATACCGCCTATAGCCCCTAATAATATTGTTAATAAGGGATTTTTCTTAAAGAAAGAAAACGGTATTATTAATATAAGAAATAATATTAATGCCTGATAATTAAAATGTATAGGGAATGCCCATTCTTCCTCTGTTATAATATTTTGAAAGAGTAATTTTAATCCGATAGACGCTAAAAGAGCACAAGCAGCGGGTCTTAAGCCCCAAAATATATCATTTACGCTTTTACAACTTTGAAATTTGCTATAGAGTTTTGTCATAAACATAACAATTATGCTTGGTATTAAAACAATTGCAAATGTCGCAATTAAAGAACCTAAAATGCCTGCTGTTGTAAAACCGGTATAAGTAGCCATATTTATTCCGATAGGTCCGGGGGTTATGTTTGATACAGCTATCATATTAGTTAATTCTTCAAGAGTAAACCAATTATATTGCCCTTGCAGATAATATAAAAACGGTAATGTTGCATAACCTCCGCCAAGAGCAAATACACCTATTTTTAAAAATTCCGTAAAAAGAAGAAAATATAATTTAATCATTTATTTTCCTCCTAATCTGACCCGAAATTAATGCGGTAATCGCGGAAAGAATTATTACAACAGTTGGTGATACGGGTAAAACTAATAAACATATCAAAATTATAAAAAATAATATATATGAAAAAAGCGAGTTTACACTTTTTGCCCACAAATCTTTAATGGTAATTAATATAAGAACAATAACAGAAATTCTGATTCCCCAAAATGCATTTTTTACTGTTTCAATATTAACAATTCCCGATAAAATATTGGCCAATATAATAATGCAGAAAAAGGGCGGAATAATTATTCCTAATGCGGCTGCAAGTGCACCAATAAAGCCTTTTGCTTTATATCCTGTTGATATTGCTATATTACAAGCAATAATCCCCGGTAAACACTGGCTCATTGCATATAGGTTAACAAGCTCTTCTTCACTAATCCATTTTTTATCGTCAACAATGTATTTTTTTAAAAGTGGAACTATTACGTACCCGCCGCCTAAGAGTTGAATACCGATTATAAAAAATATTTTAAATATTTCAAAAAATGAATTATTCATAATTTGATTATTGCATAAAAATTTTGTTTTAAAAACAGCTACAAAGTTTAAAAAACGGCAAAAATGGGAATACTACAATTGTAGGAGTTGTTATGCAAAAGGTATTATTACTTGATAAACATAATCATCCGATTAATATATGCACGTGGAAGCGGGCATTAGTTTTGATAATGAAAGGGAAAGCGGAGAATGCTCGCAGATTAAATGATATTGAAAGTATGATTAAGGTAGAAAATGTATTAATACCAAGAGTAATAAAATTAACTTATGATTTGGCAGTTCAATATAAAGAGCTGCCATTTTGTCGTGAGAATATACTTGTTAGGGATGAATTTGTATGCCAGTATTGCGGAGAAAAGTTTAATGCTTCAGAATTGACATTAGACCATGTGTATCCAAAATCGAGGTTAGGTCCTGATATATGGGAAAATATTGTTGCGTGTTGCAAAGATTGTAATCAAAAAAAGGCTGACAGAACTCCAAAAGAAGCAAGAATGAAACTTTTAAGACGTCCTTATCGTCCTAAAGACTATTTAAAATTTGAGATAAAAAAATATCCTGAAAATGTTGTTAAATATTGGCTTGAGTATTTTGAGGCATCTTAATCAGTGATGGATATTTGTGTTGAAAATAACATTGAGCTCTTTTTAGTTCAATAGCTGTAACCCAATCTGTACTTTTTATGACAAAAGTTTGTTTAATCTGATAATCCTTTAAATCAGCTGAAGTATTTCCATTTTTTGCTTGTTGAAACCTAAACATTGAATTTCTGTATGAATTTATATCTTTTAAACTTTCTTTATCATATATTGATTTATATCTTGCTTTGGCACCTGAAAAACTGTCAGTAAAGCCCATCCAAGGATCAATAATAATTAAATCTTTTTCTTTTGCCTTGTACAAGTCTTTTTTATTCATTGTTGTAACAACAAAAGAGTGATCAAGCGGGTCTGTTCCCTCATATTCAATTTCACCTGTTTTTTTATTTATATATTGAGTTTTTATATATAGTTCAACTCGTTCCGATTGGTTATATCCGTTAGCACAAAGTGCAGCAAGTGCCGCAATTGCAGACTCTTTACAGTTCCCTAATCTTGTTAATTTTATATATTGAAGATTAACTCCGTAGGGGGCATTTTTTTCTTCGTTACTTTTCGGTAAATAATATTTTTGATCGCTTACAATATCTCTTACTGTTTCTATTTTCTTTTTATATTTATCAGAAAGCATTCTTGCATAATTTTTATGTACGGATTGTGGTGAAGCTGTTAAATAAAATTCATCAATATAAGTAGAACTTGTCATCGGAAAGGTACTTCGAGCTGCTCTTCTTATATCGTCAGCTTCTCTTATCAAGTGGTTCCTCGATTTAAAATGAGTTTTTATATTATAAATATTTGATTTTATTTCCATATTTTAAATAAACCCCGTAAACTAAATTTTTGCCATAAGTATATTAACTGAACGAAGAATATAATTCTTTTAAAATTCGGTTATTTTAAAAATAAGGAGTAGATATGGCAAAAAATGTTTTAATAGTAACAACGAATTTTTCGGATATTAATGATGATATACATACAGGTGTATGGTTAGAAGAATTTGCAGTTCCATACTTAGTATTTAAAGCAACAGGGTATAATATAACGGTTGCGAGCCCAAAAGGCGGTAATTCTCCGATAGATGAAAACAGTTTATCCTGTTCTAATCCTATGGAGTGGGATGATGCGGCAAAAAATTTAAAAAATACAGAAAAACTATCCGATATTAATTATAAAGAATTTGATGCAATATTTATCCCCGGCGGTCATGGCCCTATGTTTGATTTAGCTGAAGATGAAAATTTAAAAAATATTGTTGAATATATGTATAATAATGACAAATTAATATCTGCAGTATGTCATGGTATTGCGGGACTTCTTTTAGCGAAAGATTCTTGCGGTAATTCAATTTTAAAAAATAAGCATATAACCGCATTTACAAATAAAGAAGAAAAAATTGTAAAAATGACCGAATTTATGCCGTTTTCATTAGAAGACAGGATTAAAAAACTCGGAGCTGTTTTTATTGAAGATAAGCCTTGGAGTGAGCATGTAGAAATTAATTGTAATATTATAACGGGGCAAAACCAAAATTCTGCTTTACTGGCGGCTGAAAGCGTTGTTTCTCTTATTTAATGCATTATGATATAATAATTAATTATAATTATTATATAAGGCATTTATGTTATTAAGTATAGTTTTATTTATTCTGGGATTAGTTCTTTTATCAAACGGGGCAAACTTTTTTGTTGACGGTGCAAGCAACTTGGCTTTAAAATTTAAAATTCCCGCTATAATAGTAGGTTTAACGGTTGTTGCAATGGGAACAAGTGCCCCTGAAGCAAGTGTAAGTATAGTTTCTGCACTAAAAGGTGTAAACGGAGTTGCCGTCGGGAATATTTTAGGCAGTAATATTGCTAATATTTTACTTATTCTTGGTGTTACTGCCGCTATAGGTGTTATTTCTTTTCAAAAAAATACCGTAAATTATGAAATACCTTTTGTCGGGTTTATTACTGTTTTGCTTTGCACTGTCGGATATTTTTTCGGAAATATTAACAGATATTGTGCAATCGGATTACTTTTGTTATTTGTTTTATTTTTTATTTATTTATTTAAAATTTCAAAAGAGTCTAATAATTATAAAGTTGAAGAAAAATCAATCGGACTTTTTAGAATAATAATATATATAATCGGAGGGCTTGCCGCTTTGGTCTACGGCAGTGATTTAACTGTTAATTCCGCTGTTGATATTGCTCACAGGCTGAATATTTCAGATAGAATAATCGGTTTAACGATTATTGCTGTTGGTACAAGTTTGCCCGAACTGATTACTTGTATTACAGCCGCAATAAAAAAACAGTCAGATTTGGCTGTAGGTAATATTATCGGTTCAAATATTTTTAATATACTTTTCGTATTGGGTATTACGGGAGTAATTCAACCTTTGCAATTCGGTAAAGAATTTTTATTTGATTCTTTTGTTGCTGTAATATCAATTTTGCTGTTATATTTATATTCTTGTAAATCAAAAAAATTATACAGATGGCAAGGAATATCTTTTTTAGTTTTGTATATTTCATATTTGGTTATGTTAATACAAAAATGATGATGGCTTGACAAAAAAAGTATATTAAGATAACTTATAAACAAAGGAATAATAATGATAAACAATTTCGTACAAATGATGATGAATATGATGATGCAAATGCAAGGCTTAGGGTCAGGCAGTCATTGTTTTGTGCGAATGTGAAACCTCGTTTAAAATAATTTAAAAGCTGCCTGAATAGGCAGCTTTTTTAGTTTGCAGTTTTAAACAGAGGTAATTATGATAACACTTAATGAAAAATTAAATAATAAAAATAACAACAAACAATCATTTAAAGGAATAACTTCAAACCTTACGGACGTTGCAAAAGCAGCTGATATATTTTTAAAATCACAGGAGAATTTATCTTCAACAAGATTTATACAAGATACGGCAACAAACTGGTTCCCGAAAGCAATATTTTCCAGAAGCAAAGCTGATTTTGCAGAGATGAGTTTTTTGGAGTTTATTGAATCTGCAATATTTTATTTTGCAACTCCGATTTTAGGTGAAAAACTTTTCAGAAACTGTATTTTTAAACACTTCCAGCCAAAAGCTTTGCAAAATAAAATAAATGAACAGCTTCCTAAAACTGTTGAGCAGATAACTAAAAATACTGCATTAACTGAAGAAGTACAAAGACGTGCCATCGCAACAAAAGCGGGAATATTACTTGCTTGTGCAATAGTACCGGTTGCTGAATATACTCTGAGCTTTGCTAAAAATTTATTTACGCTGAAAACATTTAAGAAAAGTAATTTTAACAATATTGCAAATCTTGATAAAAATCAAAATGAAAAAGAAGACAAAGCTCAGCAAGAACGAGTTGAAAAAAATTCAAAAAAACAGCTAAAAAAAGCGGCAATAATATCTGCATCGGGAATTGCTCTCGGTACGGCTTTGGCTCTTTTCGGGCATAAATCTGACGGATTACAAAAAGCGGCAAAAACTATTCTTGAACCGGGTAAAACACTTGCAAATACGATAGAAAAGACAGGAGTAAAATCGGATAAATTAAGTAATATTTTATCTAAATTCAGTCTTGATTTTGCTAATAATAACGGCAAGCTGGCATTAAGTAAAGGTCAGCTTGCATTAACGGCAATATTAGGATTGTTTGGCTATTCTAAAGCTGCAGAAGACAGAGGAAAATTAGACGTAGCGGAAGTTTGGACAAGGGTTCCTTTAGTTGTTTTTTACACAATATTCGGAAGTGAGCTTTTTGAAAAAGGTTTTACTAAAATATTGGAAAAGAAAAATGCATTCCCCGATATATTAAAGAAATCATCAGATGGCACATTTTCAACCCCTTTGCGTGCCGAATTGCCTAAAATTGCGGAAAATATTGCAAAAGTAAAAAATACATCACCCGTTAAAGAACTTTCAAGACTCACTAAAGAAAAAGCATTTATTTCTTTAGTCCCTTATGCATTCAGTTTACTCTTTATGGGCTTTACTCTTTCCGCAATTACCAGATTATTTACACAATACAGATATAATAAACAGCTTAAAGAAAAAACTTTGAATAATGATTTTAATATATATTCTCAGAATAAGCCTGAAATATTCAAAAATTTTGAAAATTTAATCAGTAATTAATATTTTGGGCTGCGAATATAAAATCTCTAATCCATTTTGAGCAGATTTTCCCGTCAAGACTCTGTATGCTTCCGCCGGCTCGTTCGTCGTGACCGCCTGCAATTAAATCTTTATTATAATTTTGTCTGTTGTATTCAATAATTTTCATTGCATAATCTTTATTTGAATGAATACTTATCCTGTAGCGTCCTGTTTTGTAATCGGGATAGAATACGGCAGCGGCTTCAACTTCTTGAAGCTCTTTCATCTGTTCAGGATTAATATATTTATCGGGGTTTTTATGAGCTAAAACTTTCAGTCTGAAATCTCTTAAAATTTTGCTTGTTGTGGAATTATCTCCGCCGATTGCTTGCCAAGTTTCATCATCAGGCTCAATTATTGCATAAGCAAATTTTTTATTATCAGAAATCATTATTTTTTTGAATAAATTTTCTCTGAATGCTTGTTCTTGTTCGCTCAGATGGGATAGAACATCAAGGTGTGAAAGAATTTCCCGTTTTTTATCTTCGCTGACATTTTCAGATACCATATTGAAAACTTCATCGGCATTTTTATCTCTAATAAGTTCGGGGCTTTTTATTATTTCTCCGTTTTGAATACTTAAAAGATTAGCTTTATTCATATCGTCAACCATACCGCAATAAGCTGATTCATATTGAGATTTTGACATTTTAATGTTTAATGCGTTAAAAAACCTTACAAGAATTGATGCATTAGAACGTGCCGTTGTATCAATATATCCGTTTCTAGCTGTGGTAAATCTTTTTTCGCCCGTTGTCGGTGTTGTTACTTTATTACTTTTTATAATTGATTTTACGGGAATATGATGATCCATTAAGAATATATCATCTTTACTAAATTGACTTAAATATTTAAGAGCATCTCCTCGTATTCTTTCCGAGTCGCTAAAATCAAGACAAAGTGCACTTGAGGCTTTTTGTTTGGGAGCAGAGGTTTTTGACAGGTCTATTATATCATATTCCGATTCATCAAAACCGTAATTTTCTTTAGCATTATTGCAGAGTATTCTCGGTTTAATTCCCTGTTGTGCGAGATATTCGTACATTATTTTTGCACTGTTAAAAGCATCTTCATCAGTAGCTATATGACAGAAAATATCAACACTGTCAGAATTTATTAAATGATTGTTAATGTATTCGGCTTGTTTCTTTGGTATTTTATTTGCCATAAAACTTATAGCTGTATGAATGTTATTAATTTTCATATAATAATTGTAATATAAAAATTAATATAAAGATATTATTTTTTGAATAGCATTATTTGCGATGTTGTAAATTTCATCAAGCTGTGATTTTTCAAAAGGAGCACCTTCTGCAGTTGTCTGAAATTCAATAATTTTACCTGATTTTGTCATAACAACATTTGAATCAACTTGTGCATGAGAATCCTCAGAGTAATCTAAATCAAGCTTAATTTCGCCGTCAATAATCCCGACAGATACGGCTGCAACAGGTTCAATAATGGGATTTTCAATTAATAAGCCTTGCTCAACAAGTTTATTAAAAGCAATATTCATTGCTATAAAACCTCCGCATATAGAAGCACATCTTGTACCTCCGTCTGCTTGAATTACATCTGCATCAATAGTGACAGTTCTATCCCCTAACTTTTCTAAATTAACACAAGACCTGAGGCTTCTGCCTATAAGTCTTTGAATTTCCTGTGTTCTGCCTGAGATTTTTGTTCTTTCCCTCTGGCATCTTGTATGAGTAGCCGATGGCAAAAGGGAATATTCTGCCGTAACCCATCCTCTTTTATCCTCTTTATCCATCCATTTCGGTTTACCATCTTCAACAGATGCCGTAACAATAACTTTAGTATCACCAAACTCAATTAGAACAGAGCCTAATGCGTGGCAAGTATATCCTTTTGTTATTTTTATTTGTCTTAATTCATTATTTTTTCTGTTATTTAATCTTTTGCTCATAATAAACCTTTTTAATCTGATTACTTTTGTGATAAATTTATTTTAGCATATTGTTTTAAAGGTGAATATAAATGCAGGAAAAATTTTATTTAACTACCGCAATAGATTATGTAAACGGAGCTCCTCATATCGGGCACGCTTATGAAAAAATATTATCGGATGTCATAATCCGTCATAAAAGGCAGTTGACAGATAACGCTTTTATGCTCACGGGGACTGATGAACACGGAATTAAAATTCAAAAAACCGCAGCATCAAAAGGTATTACGCCAAAACAATTGTGCGATGAAAATTTTTCTAAGTTTGAACAGGCATGGAAAGAACTTGAAATAAGCTACGATAAAATAATCAGAACAACCGACGAACAGCATAAAAAGGTTGTTAAACAAATATTTAAAAAATTGCTTGAAAACGGTGATATATATAAACACTCATATACAGGGCTGTATTGCTCGGGGTGCGAATCTTTTTTAAGTCCTAAAGATTTGACAGAAGACGGACTCTGCCCCGACCACTTAAAAAAGCCCGAAGAAATTACGGAAGAAAACTATTTCTTTAAGCTTACAAAATATAAAGATAAGATTGCGGATTATATAAAAACTCACGAAGAATTTATACAGCCTTCGTCAAGAGTAAATGAACTTTTGCATCAATTGGAAGATATTCAGGATATATCAGTTTCAAGAACAAAAGAGTCTGTTCAATGGGGAATAGGAGTTGACGGCGATGAAAGCCAAACAATTTATGTTTGGATTGATGCACTTTCTAACTATATAACTGCAATAGGCTATGATGTCGAAAACCCGTCGGAACAATTTAAAACTTTATGGCCTGCTGATGTTCACGTTATCGGTAAAGATATTATAAAATTTCATTCAATATACTGGATAGCGATATTGATGTCTTTAGGGCTTCCTTTGCCTAAAACAATATTTGCCCACGGATGGATAACGATAGATCAATCAAAAATGAGTAAATCTCTCGGCAATGTAATATCACCTCATGATGTATTACAAGCATTTAATCTTGAAAAACCTGACGCTTTCAGGTATTATATGGCATCTGCTGCTCCATCGGGCAGAGACGGTAATTATTCGGATGAAGATTTTAAAGAGAAAGTTAATGCAAACCTTGCAAATAATATAGGAAATCTTCTTAACCGAACGTTAAATATGCTTGTAAAATACTTTGACGGCGAGATACGAAATGAATTTGTTTCTGATAAAAATAATAAAATAGCCGTTCAGGCTGAAAATACAAAAATCCAGATAATTGAAGCATTTAATAAATATGAGCTTGCGGAAGCGGCTAATTTAATAGTTTCATTCTCAGATGCGGTTAACAAGTATGTTACAGATACGGCTCCTTGGACGCTTGCGAAAGAAGAAAAAATGATTGAATGCGGAAAAGTTTTATATGACGTGCTTGAAGCAATGCGTCATATTGCAATTATGCTTTATCCGTTCTGCCCGAATATAGCTTCGGATATATTAACTCAGTTAAATGAGAAAATTGATTTCAAATATGAAAACCTTTATTGGGGCGGTTTAAAACCGGCTAAAATAACCGAAAAAGATAAGATTAAACCTGTCTTTTTAAGATTAGATTCTGAATTTGCGGATAAAAAGAAGGGTTAATACAAATTGCTGTATGATGAAGTAAAACAGAATTATAATCCCGTTAAAACGATGTTTGATAAGGCATTAAAGTTTTTTAATGTCGAGTCTTTAAAAAATTCCGTTAAAGAAAACGAACAAAAACTGCAGCAAAGTGATGTTTGGTCTAACCCTGAAATATCTTCAAAAATTTCCCAAGAGATAAAAGAAGATAAAGATAATTTGGAAAAAATCTCATTATGGGAAAATCTCATCAGTGATATTGATACTCTTTTTGAATTGTATGAAGAAACAAAAGATGAAACACTTTTAGAAGAAATTAGTAATACAATAAATAAATTAAAAACAGAACTTGAAATATGGGAAATAGAATCAACTTTAAGCGGGGAATATGATAAATCAGATGCAATAATTACAATAAACGCAGGTGCAGGCGGTACTGATGCTCAGGATTGGGCACAAATGCTTTTAAGAATGTATATGAGATATGCTGAAAATAAGCATTGGAAAGTTGATTTAATAGAACATTCAGACGGAGAAGAAGCGGGAATAAAATCTGCAACAATAAAAGTTTGCGGGAAATATACATACGGGTTAATGAAAGCCGAAAAAGGAGTACACAGACTGGTCAGGATCTCACCATTTAATGCAAACGGAAAAAGACAGACAAGTTTTGCCAGTTTGGAAGTCAGCCCTGTTATTGAAGATTTCAGTAAAAAAATAGAAATACCGGCTGAGGATATTGTCGTAGATACAATGCGTTCGGGCGGGGCCGGCGGTCAGAATGTAAATAAGGTTGAAACTGCCGTTAGAATATTACATAAGCCGACAGGAATTGTAGTAAGATGTCAGCAGCAGCGTTCACAGCTTCAAAATAAAGAAACGGCGATGCAAATTTTAGCCTCTAAACTGCTTGCAATAAAACAAGCTGAACACGAAGAAAAATTGATGCAGTTAAAAGGTCAAAATGTTGATATAAATTTCGGCTCTCAAATTCGTTCTTATATTTTTCATCCTTATAAAATGGTTAAAGACCACAGAACTAATTATGAAGTAGGTAATGTTGATGCCGTAATGGACGGCAACCTTGACGGTTTTATTGAAGCGTATTTAAAACAAAATATCAAAATTGATTAATTATATTGTTCAAGTTCTTTTAATTTGTCAGCAAGTTTTGGTGCAACTAAAGACCAAGCATATTCACTCGGATGAAATTTATCTTCAATTTTATCTTGGGGTTGATCAAGATATCGTCCTGTTAAATCTTTTGTTCCGATAACAATAAATCCATGCTTATTTAATTCCTCAATATTTATTTTTTCTCTTGAATACGGACCCTCATCATATATTAAAATTATGAATTTATAATTTTTCCAGTGTTTATCAAATTCTTGTTTTGTTTCAATAAAATATTCATTTATCATTTTATAATCCATTTTTTCGGCAATTGATTTAGCCCTTAAAATTGAATAAGTTCTAAATATATATAAATTATATCTGGAATGGAATTTTTCTCTTTGCAATTTATTGTTTTTATAAATATACCGTAAATGGGGTATATTATAGTCTGGAGCCATTACACTCGCTGATATTCTGTTTATATGATCGAATATATAAACATAAATAACATATTCTGGAGGGGGAAATTCTTTATAAAAATCGCTCCTCCTTGATTGATATAGCATTGTTTGTAAACCCCAAAGCCATTCAAAAGCTCTGTTATATAACGGTCTTTTTAATATTTCTGATAATTTGTATCCAAGACTCTCATTGTCTTGTAAACCATACCCGTATGCAAATGAACAACCCATTAATAATATTGGCTTTTCTTTGTATTTTAATCCAATAGGCTGCCTTAATCTTTCTGTTTTTATGTATTGATATAAATCATCAAAATTTTTATATTTAAAAAATTGGTACTTATTATATTTAATAGTTTTTATTAAACTTCCGTCATAATCTTTAACTTTTGAAAAAATGAATTTTGAATAGCATAATATTTCAATAAGTATAAAAATAATTATTATATTAAATAGTATTATAAATGTGTTTTTAAAAAATTTCTTCATTTTTTTACCTTAAGTTTAGCATATTCTAATAAAGAAAACTGAGCAACAATTTTATTTTAAATTTATTTATTTTTTTGGTAAAATTAATGTGAATATACACTAGGAGAGGAAAAAATGGAACATTTTTATGAAATCGTGCAAAATTATAATATAGCTATTTCTGCTGCTATATTAATACTTGCATATATTTTTATTGCTCTTGAAAAAATACCAAAAGTTACTATAGCACTTTTAGGTGCGGCAGTGGTTGTTTTTTCGGGGCTTGTAAGTCAGGATAAAGTGTTAGATGAAGGGTTAAATGCTCATTATTTTATTAACTTTATTGATTTTAACGTAATATTTTTACTTGTGTCGATGATGATAATAGTTAATATTACAACCAGGTGCGGTGTATTTAATTGGCTCGCAATAGAGTTATTGAAATTGACAAAAGGTAGACCGCTTTTGGTTTTAATAGTTCTTGCATTTTTTACTGCGATTTTATCGGCATTTCTTGATAATGTTACCACCGTAATATTAATAATGCCTATAACTTTTGTTGTTGCAAAACAATTGGATATAAATTCAGTACCTTTATTAATAACGGAAATATTTGCTTCAAATATCGGAGGTACAGCGACTTTAATAGGTGATCCGCCGAACATAATTATAGGCAGTGCGGCTAACTTTACATTTATGAACTTCTTATCAGAATTAACAATTATTTGTTTTATAATTATGTGCTGTGTTATTGCATTTTTATACTTATGTTTCAAAAAAGACCTTGTAACATCAGAAGAGAAAATGGAAAGCATTAAAGAGATAGATAATTCAAATACAATTACGGATTATGCTCTGTTAAAAAGAAGTGTTACGGTTTTGGCTTTAGTTATCTTAGGTTTTGTTACTCACGATATAACTCATATTGCAACGTGTATAGTTGCTTTTATCGGAGCAAGTGTTTTGTTATTATTTGAAAACCCTCAAGATACATTTAAAGAGGTCGAATGGAATACAATATTTTTCTTTATCGGCTTATTTATAATTATTGGTGCATTTGAAGCTGCAGGCGGTATTCAGCTAATGGCTGATTGGCTGTTAAAAGTTACGGCGGGTTCTCAAAAAATAGCTTCTTTCGTAATATTATGGGCATCTGGTGTTTTATCGGGTATCATTGATAATATCCCCTATACCGCTACTATGGCACCGATGATATCCGCAATGGAAGTTGAAAAAGGCAGAGAATTCGTTCTTCCTATGTGGTGGTGTTTGTCGTTAGGTGCATGTTTAGGCGGTAACCTGACTATAATCGGTGCTGCCGCTAACGTTATAGTATCTGAGAACTCTGCTAAACACGGGCATGTGATTAAGTTCTTGGAATTTATGAAATACGGCGTAGTGGTTGTATTTATTTCTTTAGGACTTTCTTCCGTTTATATTTGGGTAAGACATTTTATGTAAATTGATGAAATAATAAGACTAAAAAAAGAGTGGTTAAAAAACCACTCTTTTTTATTTTTTAATTTCCTATATTAGGTATTGTTGATTTTACATGCCCCTCGGCTTTAAAGTCTTTGGGGTTCATTGTAATTGTAATTCTATCCGCTTCAATAGTTCTGCCTTTTGTCTCTATTTTTGATCTGCCTAAAAATACGGCTTGATTTAACTTACCAGATTTTTTATCGCCATATACATTGACCTTTGGCCCGCTGGCATTATAGTCTTCATATTTAATTCTTGTTGAACCTGAGGCACTTACTACATTTGCTGCTTTATTATAGGATTGAAAATCAGACCAAACTTCAATACGTTTATTATCTTCGGTTGTGATATCACTATATACATTACCCGTAGCGGTTGCTTCCTGTTTAATATTGTTGTATGTGAGTTTTTTAGCACTAATCTTGCTTTTATCCTGATGCAGTTTTGCATTCCCTATCAAATGAATAATTTTTACGTCATTTTTATCCGTTAAATCTACAATTGCTTGATTTGAATAGGTTTCAACATCTTTATAAATAATGTTTACGTTGCCAAAAGCTTTCATAGTATTTGTAGTTTTGTTATATTCTTGTCTATCCGCCGTAACAATAACAACAGGTTTATCATTTTCAGTAATCGAAGATAATGTATTACCTTGTGCACTAAAAACTTTATTTAACAGTGACATTTCAAGTATTTGAGCTTTTATTTCATGTTTTTTGCCGTCTTTAAGCTGATATGAATATGCATTCTCCTGAAATTCAACTTTATTAACTTTGTTAGACTTAGGATCAACTTCAACAACAGCTCTTGGACTTAAAACATTAGCATCCCCGCTTTTTACTTTAACGTTGCCCTCTAAATATATTTTTTTATCCGAGTCTTTAAACTCCTGAGTATCTGATTCTACGCTTAATGATGAAGCATAAGCTATTCCTGAGGTTATATATAAAATTAATAATAAGTTAATAAGTGTTCTTTTCATATTTTATCCTATCTTTTACATATAGAATTGAGTTTTTGTTCTGCCAATAATATGGAAATCGGAAAAATCTCCTTTTAAAACCGCTTTATTTCCCATGATTATTGCTTCGTTAGGTTTTTCTATTCTTATATTACCAATTGCCTCTATATCTTCATTTTTCCCGGAATATATTAATCTGTCCGTCATAATATTTGTGCCGTCAATATATACCAGTACAACATTATCATACAATATTATTTGTTTTTTTGTACTGTTATATGTTCCTTTATCCGCTTTAAAGCTTGCTTTTACTTTATCATCTTCGTAAAAATTACCGATTAAATTTTCTAACAGTACAATATTATCGGCATCTGTATACATGCCTGTATCGGCATAGAGTTCCCATAATTTTTTGCCTTGATCCGTTTCTGTTACAAGAAGACTTTCAATGTTAGCTTCTTTATTTTTATATGTTTGGTCGATAATTTTATTTTTAAATGTTTTCGTTATTACGCTTGCTGAAATGAACGCCCATAAACATCCTATAATGATTACGGAAAATAAAACAACATATGCAATATTTCTTTTTTTCTTAAATAATTTTTCAAACATTATAACTACTAATTATCATATAATTAAATTTAAAATGCAATTGTGAAGTATTTGTTTTTATAACATAATTTAAGTATGGATAATAAAAATTTAAGCGATATAAAAGAAGAAGTTTATAAATGTTCAAAATGTGCACTATGCAAAAGTGTGTGCCCCGTATATATTGCAACTCAAAATGAAATGTATTTGCCAAGAGGCAGATTTATTATTCTAAATAATTTTTTCAACAATAATAAAAAACTATCAAAAAAATTTATTAAAGATTTGGATAAGTGCTTAAACTGTAATTTGTGCAAAAATTTTTGCCCAAGTAATATTGACAGTGTAAAAATATTTACCAAAATTAAAAATGAATATAAGTATAAATATTCTGTTGTTCATTTTAGTTTTGTTTTTAAATTAAAAATGTTTTTATACGGTATAAAAAATATATTTGCCAAAAGAATAAACCCTAATTCATTAAAAGGTTACAGAGAAGAAAAAATTATATATTTTGAAGGATGTATAAACAAATATGTTGATTCGGACGATGCAAATGCAGTTATGAAATTATTAGAAAAAATGGGATATAAAAATATTCAAATCAATAAACAATGCTGCGGTTTGCCTTATTTATCCGACGGAGAATTGGAAAAATTCAGAATTAATTCTTTGAAAATTATTTCTTCTATACCATCTGATGCAAAATATATATTATGCTCTTGTGATAGCTGTTATGAAACTTTAAAAGAAGTACTAAATGGAAATATCAATATTGATAAGTTAATAACAATTGATAAGTTACTTAAAATAAATAACTATGTGCTTCCTCAAAGTAAAGAACCGGTATATTATCATAAAACGTTAATGAGAGAAGAAGAAGTTTATCTGCCGGAAAATGTAAAGGAAATAAATAAAAAGGGCTGCAGCACATTAATGGAAAATTTTTTAATATTAAAGAATAAAGAATTTGCCCAATCAATAAAAGAAAAAACAAAGTATTCGGATAAAGAAACGGAGGGTAAAAAAATAATAACAACATGCCCGCATTCAAAAATCGGATTAGAAAAAGAAAAATACAAATCGGAAATACTATCATATGCGGAATATATAGTAAAAGAAGATAAATAAAAAAATAGGTTGACTAAAAGTTTTGAATTGATATTATAGATACATAAAGGTGAGCCACAATAGCTCAGTTGGTAGAGCAAGGGACTGAAAATCCCTGTGTCCTTGGTTCGATTCCGAGTTGTGGCACCATTTTTATAAAAAGACATGGGCTTTGGCACTCTGCCGACGGAAACGATTAAATATCGTTTAAGGAGAGGTAGGTAGCACAAAAGTTACCGCAGCTAAGGTCTTTCATAAAAAGCATGGGCTTGTGGCGCAGCGGTAGCGCAGGGGACTCATAATCCCTTGGTCGTAGGTTCGAATCCTACCGGGCCCATTTTTTTATTGGTGTTATATTGAATTTAAAAATTTTTTTAAGATAAATTTATTCTGATTCTGTGTCGTATCTTTATATTTTTTACTTTGGCATTATTTAATTGTAAAAATTAATTATTATAAACCTAATAATTGAAAAATTAGTTATTTATAATACTGATTATCTCTTGTGCAAATCTTTCCCAAGAATATTTTTTTGATAATTCAAAAGCCTTCTTACAATAGTTTATATATAAATCGTAATTATTATGATAAATGTTATAAACTTTTTTTAGAGTATTAATTAAAGAGAAAACTGATTTTGATCTAAATATAAAAGAATTATCTTTATCTAATATTTCGCAAATTCCGCAGCTTGAAGATACAACGGATGGTTTAAAGTAAGATGCGGTTTCTAAAGGAACCAGTCCGAATGCTTCAAAAAATGAAGGCATTACAAGTATATCTATATTTTTATAAAATTCTGACATATTTTCTTGCTTATCCAAGACATTAATTTTGTTTTTAAGTCTAAAAATGTTAACTATAAACTTCATTAAAATATCACTGTTATATTTTGGAGCAATAATATTTATTTGAAATTTGCAGCCTAAAAGTTTTAAAATGCCGGCAGACAATAAAAATAAATGACCGCCCTTATTAATTGAGCTGTTAGCTACAATTCCAAAAACGGGTTCTGTCTTTTTGAGGGGAGTTTCAAATTCTTTAAAAACTTGGTTGCACCCCGGATATATTACTTTTATTTTTTCTTTTTGTATGTTGTATGTTTTTGAATAATCTTCTTTTATGGCTTCAGACATTGCAATAAATTCAGAGTCCAAAGTTGTATTTTTAAATATATTTTTTTCTTTTTCTATTCTTTTTTTGGAAATTTGCTTTTTTATTGCGGACATTAAAAAATTTTGTTTATTACATTTGTATATTACGGAGTGTGCTTGAAGAAAGTTATTCTTGTAAATTTGTTCGATATTCAAGGTCAAAACAAGGTCAAAATTATTAATTTTAATATAATCATCAGCTTTTTTAATAAAATCATTTATATTGTTGCTACTAAAAATAACGACATTATATTCAGGGGCGGAAGATAAATTATTTTTGTAAGCAATAACACTGAGTTCAACTTCGGGCATATTTTTCAGTTGAGAAATTAATTCTGCCGTAACAACATAACCGCCGCCTGCAGTTTTTCCAACTCCTTCTTTATCATAAAGTGTATTTGTTATTACAGCTACTTTATACATATTATTTATTATATAATAAATTTATGAAAACAACATTTATCAAATTAATATATAAACAACTAATTAACCGTATATACAACCCGTTTTTGTATACCAATATTAAACCTATGGAATTTATTCCTAAAGAAGGTGAAAAATATTTGGTTATAGCTCCTCACCCTGATGATGAAAGTATAGGTTGCGGCGGAATTATTTCTTTGTATCCCGACTTTATTGATGTAATTTGTCTTACACACGGGAAAGATGATGATATAAGAAAAGAAGAATTTTATAATGCAATGAATTTTGCAGGTGTGAAAAATTTTAAAATGCTTGATTTACCTGATAAAAATATTATAAATTCACAAAAAGATTTTAATTTAATTGATATATCTTTGTATGATACTATTTTTATTCCGTATATTTTTGACCAGCATAAAGACCATAAGGCTGTAAGTTTACTTTTAAGTGAAAAAATAAAAAAATCTGACTGTAAAAAGTCATTAAAAATAGCTTTTTATGAGGTATGGTCAACTATAAATATGCCGCAATATTACGTTAATATTTCGCCTGTTGCGAATAAGAAAAAAGAAATGATAAATATTCATAAATCTCAAGTTGCATCAAAAAATTATGCGGATAAAATTATAGGTTTAAACTCATACAGAGGTTTATTAAAAAATATAGATGCAGTTGAAGCTTTTTCAATATTGAGTGTGGATGAATTTTTAAAACTGGTATCAAAACTTATATTTGATATTTAATTTATTAAGGTTTGTAACGCAATACCATCTTATATTTGAGCAGTTATTGTAAATAAATCTTTTTATAAGATAATCAAAACAAGTATGAGAAAGAAGTTCTCTCCGTAAATAGTCTATCGAGAGGTAAAAATTTTGAAAAGGAATTGGAAACTAAATGCTGCTTCATTGCTTTGTGCAATGTTAATAACCACATCTTGTGTTTTTGCGGAAGATGTCAGTTCGTATGATGAATTAAAAGAAAAAGTTAATTCAAATTCTGATATAAAAGTAAAGCAAGATATAGAATTTAACGGAACAATAGATTTAGGGAAAAGCACCGAAGAGGTTAATAATGTTGATATCACAATTCAAGGAGCTAAGGATGGAGATTCTTCTCATGCAACATTTACTCAAGCAAAAGAAATTCAAAGTTCATTTAATCGTGATGCATTTAATGTAAATAAAGGCAGCAGTCTAACGTTAAAAAATGTTACCTTTAAAGATTTTAAGGGTTCATCAGGTGTAGTATTCGGTGCAGTTATAAGAAACAGCGGTAAGTTAACAATTACTGCTGAAGATGGGAAAAACGTAATTTTTACAGGTAATGGTACAGATAGACGCGGTGGCGGTGGAGATATATATGTTGATCAAGATGCAACAACAGAGATAAACGGCACGGGCGGAAAAGTTACTCTCGACGCAGGACTTTCGGGATACGGCACCGTAACACATAAAGGTGCTTCAAAACTTGAAGTCGGAGGTATTAATAGTTTATATAGCGGAAATTTTGTTAACGAGTCCGGGGTTTTTGAATTAAAAAAAGATGCTACATTCTTTCATGGTAAATCAACATTCAAAGATGGAGAACTACATTGGTATACAAAAAATGATTTATATGATTCCACGGGTACAAGTGTTAAAACCTTACTTGAACTGCAAAACAATACAAAACTTGTTGTTGGTGACGGAACAAACGAGGCTAATTTAACCTTAAAAAAATCAAATTCAGTTTTGTCACAAACAATTGATATTACCGTTAGTGACCACGGAACTTTGACTTTATATAATTTAGGGGATGTTACTTTAGAAAAACATATTAAAGGAAACGGAAAGTTTGTTATTGACGGAATAAATTTAACACTTGACGGCTCAAACAGAGATGAGGGAAATAAATCAGGTATAGCTTCAACGATTAAATTCGGTTCAAGAAATAACTCTGTAGTTAATTTATTAAATTTTGATAATGATACTTCTTTAGAGTCAATAGCGGCTGAAACTGCACAAAATTCGGGATTAATATTGAATTTGACTGATTATATTGCTGCAGCTTCTTCTGCAACTGTAAACATTAACGGAACAGGCATTAAAGAACTTAATATAAACGGTTCAAATAATAAAATTACGGGTCAAACGGTGGTATCAAACAATGCCAAAGTTTCAAATAATGCTAATAACACAGAATTTACAGGCGGATTAAAAATTCAAAATGCTAATAAAGCTGATGACTTTTATTCTGTTGTAAACGATTATGGCAAAACAATTGTTGTACAAGGAACAAATGGTCTTGAAAACAGCGGAAAAATTAACAATAAGGGTAATTTAAAACTTGAAGGTTTAACAAATGAAAATAAATCAGACGGTGAAATCTTAAATTTAGGAACACTTTCTGGAACAAATTTAAAAAATGCCGGAAGAATTGATAATACGGGTGATATAACAATTGAAACTGTTGAAAATGAAAACGGAACCATAACAAGCACCGGCTCGGGAAGTTTAAATTTAAAAAATCTTACAAACAGCGGAACTGTTGATATGCGTAATGCAAACGGTGCTTTTACCGTTAGTAATACAGTGAGCAATTTCGGAACCATTCAAGGTAATGATATGACTTTTGGAGCATTGGAAAACCAAAGTCAATTTGATGCTTCCGGGAAACTTACTTTGAACGGTACGGGTGAAGATTTTAACGGAAAACATCTTCTTTCAAATACAAACAAAGCACAATTAAGAGTTAATTCACTTAATGTTCAAGGTACGATAGAAAATTCGGGTACAATAAATGTTACTGATTTGTTAAGTGCATCGGGGAAATTAACCAATAATTCCGATGCTAATGTTACGTTTGGAAGTGCTAATCTTCAAGAAGTTGAAAATTCAGGTACAATTACAACGCAAGGTAATATAACGGCTAGTGGGAAATTAACTAATCAAACTAACGCTAATATAACATTTTTAGGCGGTTCATTATCTGATGTGGAAAACCACGGAAACATTACAACCTCTTCTGATTTATCAATATCAGGAACTATAACGGGGAACGGCGGTGAAATCCACAACAACGGAGGAAATGTTACAATTAATGGAGATGCTTCGGGTTATACAGGTAAATATGTTCAAAATGATGGTTCAACAACTGTTACTACAAGTAAAAGTTCTAATGCTAAATTATTTAGCGGTGAAAAGGATATAAAATCAGGAAGTTTAACTGTTACAGCCGACAGATTGGATTATAACGGTGTTGTTAAACTTGGTAGTAATACGAAGTTTGATTATACAACTTATGACATGTCAGGCGGTATAATTTCAGAAGATTTACTCCAATTTGCCGGGACTGGTGCAACTGCTTCATTTAAAGGTTTTGAGGGTAACGAGAAATCAACTTTTACTTTAAAAAGCGGTATTCAAGGTTCTAATGATAACAATATTGCATTTAGTAATGCTGAACTTAAACTTGAAAGCGGGTCAGATGGCTCTTTAAATTATAATTATAAAGATTTTACATTAAAAGATTCTGTTTTAAAACTTGGTGAATTAAGTGACGGCGACCATTCAAGCGTTCTTCATGATTATATATTTGACAGTTTAAAATCTGAAAACAGCAGTATTGATTTTAATGTACACATTACAAACGGAGATACGGACTATCTTGCAACCGATTCATTAACTGTCGGTCAAAACTCATCAGGCAGTCTTTCTTTAGCTTCGGTATTCATTTCCGGTGAAGAAAATGCAACAAGAGGTCAAAAATATTCAACCAAAGATAATGAGGGTGTTATAAGGGGAGAAGGTTCTTTAACTCTCTCGGGAGACGGAACCATACAAGGTGCAACTACAAAATATACTTATGACCTAGATGTTAATGAAGATGGAAGAGGCGTTACGTTAAAAGTTTCAGGACAAGCTGATTCAAATTCATTATCTGATATGAATAGCGGAAAAGGTCAAGACAGATTTTTCCAATTTTCGGAAGGTGATGATACTGATTATCATATAGATAGTTCTCTGGGGAAAACAACAGAGGGAAGATTTACGGTATCTGGTAAAAATGCAAATGCACAAGACAGTGTATTATCAGGTAAATTAATTCAGGGTAGTCAAATTACGGATAATAAGGGACACTTCTTTGATATTGATGAAGATGTTAATACAAAATTGATGGTAAGAAATTTAACTGTTAAAGATGCTGATATTGCAGCGGATGAAAGTGGTACGGGAGGCTCGGTTCTTAAAAATAACAGTGAAACTTCACAGGTTGTACTTGATAACGTTATAGTTGAAGGTAATTCTTCAAGTGCCGAAAAGGGCGGTGCAATATATAATAACGGAGGTTCGGGCGGTGAACATACATCGGAAAATTATACGGGGTTATATGTCCATAACGCTAAATTCTCTTCTAACAGTTCTTCTTCATTAGGAGGAGCTATATATAATGATTCACAAGGACATATGGTTCTTGAAGATGTCATAGTTGAGGGTATGAATAATTCTGCCAAAAATGATATATATAATGCCGGTGAAGCTAATGTACTCGGTTCTAATAATTTTGAAAGTGATATTACAAATAAAGGTAATTTTACATTCCACAGTGATAACTTAGATGGAGAACAAGGCAGTTTAATTACAAAATTTACTAATGAAGCTGATGCGACAGTTACATTCGGCGGTAAAAACACTATAACCGATTTAACAAATAATGCTGAGGCAAACTTTAGCGGTAATAATACTGTAAGTAATTCTTTTGTTAATAACACTGCTTCTAATGCTAAAAACAACGGCAATTTATATATCAGCAAACAATTAGAAAACAAAGGAAGTTTATCTAACGGCGGTTATTTGGATTTTGCACAAGGTTCAACAGTTACAAGCGGTTCAGACGGTAATAATGCTTCAATTACAAATAAAGGCGGATTGTTGTTATCAGGTGATGCATCAGGATTCAAAGGTACATTTACTCAAAGTAAAAAAGATGATGGCAGTCTATATTCTGATGATGTTAAAACAAATGTTTTCGGAAAGTTCTTTGGCGGAAATTCCACAATTGAAGATGGTATTTTGAACTGGATGAGTCAGGATGATTTAGTTGACGGTGCAACATTAAAAGTTAACGGCGGAACATTAAATATAGGTGACGGAACAGAACATGCCGGCAAATTAACATTTAAAGAGGGAAGTTCAATATCAGAAGCCGCTCAAACAAATATATATTCAAACGGGGAACTTGACGTTGCGGGTGCTGATATAACGCTCGGAAACGGTTCAAATTGGCTGGGGAAAGTCGGTTTATCCAATGGCTCTTTAACTCTTGACTCCGTAAAATCAAACGGAAAACTTGATGCTACAGGCGGTAAATTAACATTAAAAAATGAATCAAATTTGACGATTAATGAAAACAGTAAAGTTGCAAAAGAAGTACAAACAGATATACAGGAAAATTCAAATGTCATTATAGACAATAACGGAACATTCAGCGTTGATAATAATGATAAGTGGAGCGGAAATATATTAATTCTTGATGATTCAACAGGCACATTAAATATTGACGGATATAATGCATCTTCTTCGATGCAAACAAGAGATGCCTCTACTAACGGATTATTACAAGCACAAAGCGGTAATGTCAATATAACCGGAGGCTCAAATGTATCATTAAATCAGCAAGGAGACTATGGTTCATTTGTGCACAGAAAAGCTGTGGTTAATATAGAAAAAGATTCGACGGTTAATGTTCAAACAGGCGGAGAATTAACTCTTAATGACGGGGATTATGCGGATACATGGTCAGGTAACGTTAATTTAGACGGCGGTACTTTTGATTACGGTATGAAATCAATAGACGGAACATTGACGGCGACAAAGGGCAACTTAAATCTTTTAAGTGATTCAATATTAACAATAGTCGAGCCAAGTGACGTTCAAGATGCCGTTGCTGTAGATATACAAAAAGGTGCAACTGTTGATTTAAAAAGCGGAAAATTTAATCTGGATGAAGAAACAAATGATAAATGGCACGGATTAATAAAAAATGAGGGTGGAACTCTTACAGCTAAAGGGATAGAAAATTCAACGGAACAAGGCGGCGGACTTCAGCAGACAGGCGGAAATTTTGTGTTGGATGAAAACTCTAAAGTATCAATTACCGGTAATGACAGTTATATAAAAGGCGGAAATGTAGAAATTAAAAATAATTCAAGTTTGATGCTCGGAAAAGCCGTACAAGAATTTTACGCTGATAACTTAAAAATGTCTGAAAATGCAGTTTTCGCATTGAAAAACGGAGAAATAAAATCTATAGAGGCAAGAAATGTTGACATTTCAGACAATGCTAACTTTACGGTAGATATTGACCCTCGTGCGAGAAAAGCTGATACATTTAAATTTGACAGTCTTAACGCGTCAAATGCACAATTAAACGTATACGACTTTGATTTCTTAGGAAAGGCTCCGATTGATGAAACTGTTGAACTTCAACTATTTGACGGAGACATAAACGGAGATATAACTTTTAGTGCATCAAATGCATTAAAAGATACTCCAATCGGCACATACGGTTTACAAGCGATTGGGAACGGACGATATAGAGCATATTTAGATACCGTTAACCCTCATACATACAGAGGTCAAGCCGCAACTCTTGCAGCATATACTAACCAAGTGATGTTTGATGATATACTTACAAATCACTTTGTATTGCATGAGGAAAGATTTATTGACAATGCTAAAAATGCTAATAAATATGCGGATGCTCAAAGTTTATTTGTTCCTTATCAAAAAACCTACGAAAATGGCGGACTATGGGCAAAAACATATGCTTCATTCAACAGATTGGATATGACACATAATCTTGATGTGGGTTCAAATGTTTGGGGTACATTAGTCGGTGCTGATTTTAAAGCTGCGGATATCAATAATAATTGGAAATTCATTCCTACAGTATTTATGGCATATAACGGCGGAAGACAACATTATAAAGATGTAAGAATGAACCAAGAAGGCGGACAACTGGGTTTAATGGGTACATTTATAGGACATAATGATTCTGTAACTTCTGTTGCGGTATATGGCGGCGGTTATATGAATGATATGGATGTTGATGTATATAGAGATAATGCAGGTAATTGGTACACGGGTGCAGTAATTAAATCTGCATATAACTTCCATCCGTTTGAAGATTTTATATTCCAGCCAAATGTATTTGCTTCATATAATTTATTCGGCAAACAAAATTGGGGTACCGATTTCGGTGAAATGAGCATGAACTCGGGCATGTTGAATGCATTTAATGCTGCTCCGGGGTTAAATTTAATTTTGGCAAAAAGAACTTGGAGTTTATATGCCACTTTCCAATATATGTTCTTTATTAATGACGGTATTGACGGAATGGCGGGAAATGTAAATCTTCCCAAACTTCACATGGATCACGGATATATTCAATACGGATTAGGCGGAACTAAAGTTATAAAAGATAAATTAGGACTGTACGGACAACTTACATTGCGTAATGCAGGCATTAACGGTATCGGTTTCCAATTCGGTTTAAATTATATCTTAGGAGATGTAACTTCGTCTTATTATCCTAAAATAGACAGAAAAAAATATGATTACTCAAGAATTATGTTAAAACCGTAATAACTTCATTCATACTGCCTGTTCTATAGCCTTTTAAGTCCATAGATATATAGGTGAAACCTAATTCTTGAAATTTTTTTACAACCTCATCTCTTGTATGTTTTTGTATTAATTTTTCAAATTCTGTTTCTTCTATTTCTATACGAGCCATAAGGTTATGAATGCGGACTCTTACTTGTTTAAAACCCAAATCAAGCAAAAACTGCTCTGCTCTTTCAACCATTTGTAATTTTTCTTTGGTTATCATTTCCCCGTAGGGAAATCTTGATGCCAAACAAGCAAAAGAGGGTTTATCATAAGTATTAAGGTTTAATTCTTTAGATAGAAGTCTTATGTCATTTTTAGAAAGTTTTGCATATCTCAGAGGGCTTTTTATATCTAATTCTTTTATCGCAATAAGCCCCGGGCGGTAATCTCCGTTATCATCGAGATTTGAACCTTCTATAATATTTTCGGTATTATTTTCTTGTGCTATTTTTTTTATTTTTGTAAAAAGTTCCTTTTTGCAAAGATAACAACGATTTGGAGGATTATTTTTAAAACCGTCAATATCCAGTTCTTCAGATTCTATAACAAAGTGTTTGATATTATTTTTTTTGCAAAACTCTATAGCTTCATTTAATTCTCGCTTCGGGAATGAACAAGAAGATGCCGTAACAGCTATAACTTTATCATTGAGTACATCTTGAGCAGTTTTTAATAAAAATGTTGAATCAACTCCTGATGAAAAAGCCACTATAACAGAACCTAAGCTTTTTATATAATTCTTTAAATTGTTATATTTGTCATTTAATTCGTTTGTTATCATATATCCTCCGATATAGTTATTTTATGCTAAAATTCTCCTATATTAAAGTTGAAATAAAAAAAATGAGAAATAACTTATTAAAAATTTTATTAATTAATATTGTATTGGTTATTGTTGTATTTTTTATTACCGATGATATGGTTTACAGAAACAGTATTTCAAATATTGAAAGGAAAACTCCTAAAAAATACAGTTTTGCTAAACCTAAAATTTATGAATTAGATTTAAATAAGTATGGAAGAAATGATTTTAAAGGAAAAATTAACAACAATAAAAACCCTATTGTTTTGTTTGGTGGTTCATTTGCATATGGTCAAAACTTAAAATATGAACAGACTTTTTCTTATAAACTTTCTGATATATTGAGTATACTGCTAATAAACAGAGCTATAATGGCCGGTGGTTTTCAACATATGTATTATCAATCAACAAAGTCTAAATTTTATAAAATTATTCCTGATGCAAATAGTGTTATATATATTATGATTGATGACCATTTGAAAAGGATGCTTGTATATACATTTAATGTAAATTTTGTTAATTTTTATCTTCACTATAGCGAAAAAAAAGGTAAATTGACTATGGATAATTATAAAAATCCATATTTAAATTTTTTTAAATCATTATATATTGTAAAATTGATAAATCATAAATATGTCGAAAATTATATTAAAAATGAAAAAAATGCTGATGAAATAACAGATTTGGTTATTTTATACTTTATCAAAACAAGAGAAAATTTGGAAAAACATTTTGGTCATAAAATTGACTTTAATGTCGTAATATACGGATATGTAAAATATGAGGACATATTAAAAGAAAAATTAAAGAAAAACGGGTTTAACGTAATAGATATAAAAGAATTTAAAAACGGAGCGGAAAATCAAAAGAAAATGGCACAAAAAGACGGACACCCGTCAGAAGAAGCGTGGAATTATTTTACTCCGTTGATAGCAGAAAAACTGTTAATCCAAGGGGATTAAATCATATTCTCTATTGCCTAAGCCAAGTTTGAACGCAGCTTCAACCGTGTGAATGCCGTGTCGTGAATTCATTCTTTCAATAAGGGCAGCTTTGCCATTATCGGGAGAATTTATAACAGAGTCATAACAAGCCTGATCAACAGCCACCGGGTCAATTGAAGCAAATATTCCGATATCAGCCATTTCGGGTTCTGAAGGGTGCGAGTCGCAATCGCAATCAACAGAGAGCCTGTTTGCTATATTTATATATGCCATATTTTCTTTTCCCATAAAATTAATGACTGATTGGCAAGCATCCGCCATTGATTCAAGGAAATAGTCTTGCTGCGGCAGATTATCAAAGAGTTTAGATGCGTCTTGCGTAACTCCCGCCGTATGAATATTAGTTTTTCCTTTAGTAGATGCAATACCGATGCTGATATTTTTTAATGCTCCGCCAAAGCCTGCCATTAAATGACCTTTAAAATGTGATAATACCAAAAATGAACCGTAGTTTTTAATGTGTTCTCCGACAAAATTTTCTTTCAAGTGAAAACCGTTTTCAACTTTTAGCGGAATATCTTCAAATTCATCCATAATATCGCAAGGGGCAATATCTTTAAACCCGTGTTCCTGCATAACTTTCCAATGTTCTTTTGGATCCATTCTTCTGCCTTCGTATGCCGTACAACATTCAACAATAGTTCCGTTTACTTTACTTACTATATCTTTTATTAATTTTGGCTGTAAAAAATTATGTCCGCCGGGTTCTCCCGTTGATAATTTAACACCTACTTTGTCTTTAAGTTTTACGCCTAATACTTCATATATTTTTATTAAATTACTTGGTGTGATTTCTTTTATAAAATAAACTTTTGATTTTGTCATATTATTCTCCCTTTTTTATTATTGTACATTATTATAGCTGCTCTAAGTCAAGTGTTAATATAAAATTATCAAAACAGAGCCTATAATCATAATTATTGACCCGATTAGTTTCCTTATAATATTTTTTTCTTTAAAAAATTTACATCCCAAGATGACTGTAACTATTGATGAGAGCTGAAATAAAGCTAAAGCATACCCTACGTTCATTCTTTCAAATACATAGTTTGTAGAATATTGCATTAAACCTAAGCAAATTGCAATTGTTATAATATATTGAATAAATTTCTTTGATTTTGGCTTTATATCTTTTTTTAAAATTATAACGAAAATGAACGACCAAAACAGTCCGGATAGGCACCAAAAAATAAAACATGCTTCAACGCTTGTTAATATAATTATTTTTTTTAAAAATGCCGCTTCTATCCCTGTTAAAACAAGTGCTAAAAATCTTAATTGAATATCTTTTCTTTTAAAAAGCTTTAAAGAAAAACCCTCGTTTGTTGTGTCAAAAATATATCTGCTTCCGAATATTATAAGTATAATGCCTGTAATACCAATAATTGACGGAAATTCTTTCAATAAAAATATTGCACTAATAAGCCCTATTATACTTTTATACGAATTAATAGGACCCAGAACGGAAAGTTCCCCTATGTTTACTGCTTTTATAATGCAGATTGTTCCCATTGCACATAAAAAACCCGCAATAAGAATTAATATTATAAGATTTGTTTCATAGTTTAAACCGAACAGATATTTTTTTATAAACGGAAAAGTTAATATGCTTAATATTAAATAAGAATATAAATTTATGACAGAAGATTGATTATCTTTCGATAATTTTTTTTGAAAAACATTTGCAAAAGGGTTTGAAAATATTCTGATTAAAAGAAATATTATTGTAGATATATTAATCATTTTTTATTTAGAATAGCTTCCACCTGTTCACATTTTTGAATGCATAAACCTAAATCTTGTGCGGTTTTATTAAATTTTTCATATAGGTCAAAATAATATTCAGGTACTTTTTTATCTCCGGTGTATCTGTATTCCTCATAGTTTATATCCATTCTGATATTTTTTATTCCGAGATTTTTTACTAGGTTTATAAACTTTGTGATTTCTTCAATGTTATCGTTAACATTGTCTACAATAATGTATTTTAGAGTAATATTATCTTTTGCGTAATCTGAAGCTTCAACGTAGGCTTTCAGATTATTAATTACTTTATCAAAGCAATCAACCATTTTGATTTTTAAATAAGTTTCTCGTGAGGCACTGTCCAAAGAAACAACCATTCTTAATTTGTCTTTAATAAATGCCTGTTTGATTGATTCACAGTATTTAATGCAGGAAGTTAATATTTCAACCTTGTTATCCAAATATTCCGTAAGAGTTGTTAATAAGTTTTCAAATTCGGGAGAAATAGTTATTTCTCCGCCGCTCATATAAACACAAGCATTTTTAGATAATATCTTTTTTTCTATTAATTGTTTTATAAGGGGTAGTCCTTGATATTCTTGACCTTTTGATTCATCTTTAAAAGTACAATATATGCATTTTGCATTGCAAGTCATATTATTTTGAAAATAAATTCTGTCTACTCTGTTTTCAATATCTTTAATTTCTTTATCTTCTAAACAGTGATTTATTTCAAAACATCCTTCGCATTCGGGGGGAATACCGTTTTTATATGTCTTATTTATATTTTTAAGGTATTTTTTACGTTCATTGTAGATATAATTCCAGTCAATTTTATCAAATTCTTTATAAAAAACAGGCCCTTTTGCATTAGAACAGCAGCTTCTTATTTCATCGTGAAAAAAATGTAAAGAATGTTTTAAATGGGGACAATTTAAATATTTATGCTTTCTTTGAAAAAAATTGAACATTATACCAAAACCTTAATTTTTTGTCTGCCTGAAAGATATTCAATATGCTCCTTTTTTATAACTTCCCCCGGTAATAAAACAGGAATACCCGGAGGATAATCTGCAATTAGTTCCATAGAAACTCTTGATAGTGCATATTTTAATTCTATTTCTTTATATTCTCTACCCCAGACAAGATTTGGAATATATCTTACTCTCGGTTCAACAGGTTCGAAGTGTTTTTGAGGAGTTTCTTCCGTTATTTTAATATTGTTTGCACACAGATCAATAAGTGCTTTTTCAAGTTTTTTAAGTTTTGCTTTTGTTGTTCCGACACCCGTTAAAAACAGCACTGACTTTTCATTAGCTAATTCATCTTCTATATTGTATTTTTCAAATAATATATCAGACAGCTCAAAACCTGACATATTAGTAACTTTAACTAAAATTTTAGTAACATCGTTATTGTAAGAATATACTTCTAAATTTGGTATTTGTTTTAAAGTGCGTACCAACCTGTTAACATTTTTTACTATATCATAAAGGTAGAATTTACCTTTTTCGGAGTCTAAGAAATTAATAACGGCTTCAATATTTACAAGCATAGGATATGATGGAGATGTTGTAGTTATAAGATTTAAAGCCTGTTGAATTGCTTTTGTTCCCAGTGGTGAATGTTTGTTAATATGTAACAAGGCAGACGGATTAAGAGCTCCGGCGGTTTTATGCAAGGATTGAATAACAATATCAGCTCCCTGATATAGAGCAGGTGTTCCCAGTGCTTTATGGAAGTGCCATAAAGCTCCATGTGCTTCATCTACAATTAATATTACATTATATTTTTTACAAACATTGGAAATTCTGTAAATATCAGACATAACACCTTCATAAGTAGGGTTTGTCATAATAAAAGCTCTTATATCTTTGTTTCTTGATAGTGTTTCTTCAAGATAATCCAAGTTAATGGAATCAAATATTCCCCAATCTCTGTTATATTGAGGCATAAGCCAAATCGGAACGGCACCTGTTAAAACTAAACCGTTATAGACTGATTTATGGCAGTTTCTTGCAATTAAAACTTTATCGCCTCGTTTTAATATTGCATACATAGATGCAATAATTCCCGATGTTGCTCCGTTAGTAAGAAAGAATGTAGCCTTAGCATTATATATTTCAGCGGCCCTATCTTGAGCGGTTTTTATAATCCCGATGGGATTAGATAAATTATCAAAACCCTCAATTTCAGAATAATCACAAGTAAAAAACTTATGCCCGATATGTTTTAGAGCCAATGGGGCAACAAAATCACCCTGTCCGTGAGAGGGAGTAGTATATAAAGTCCTGTTTAGTTTTTTAAATTTTTCTATAAAATTTATTATCGACATACTCTTTTTATTATAAAATGAAATAATAAACTACACAATTATATTAAATTATTTAAAGGGTTTTATGGACTTTTCTGAAGCACAAAAAAGGGTAATTGAGCTTAGAGCGGTAATTAAGGAAAATAATGAAGCATACTATGTTTTTGATGCTCCTAAAATTACCGACTTTGAGTATGATGAATTATATCGAGAACTTAAACGAATAGAGGAAGAATTTCCGCTGTTGATAACCCCTGACAGTCCTACACAAAAAGTCGGCGATAAAGTTATAGATGGTTTTACTGAAATAAAACATAAATACAGACTATATAGTCTTGATAATTCAAATAATTATGACGACTTAAAAAAATGGTATGAAAGAGTTCAAAAAGAAAATAACAATAATTCAGAACTTGAACTTGTTGTTGAATTAAAAATAGACGGTTTATCCTGTGCACTTTCTTATGAAAACGGCATTTTAAAAATGGCTGCAACCAGAGGAAACGGGGTTGTCGGAGAAAATATAACCGAAAATATTAAGGCAGTAAAATCAATTCCTCAAAAACTTTCTAAACCGGTTAACTTGGAAGTTAGAGGTGAAGTTTACATGCCAGTTTCTTCATTTGAAAAATTAAACGAAGAAAATATTGAAAACGGATTAAAAGAGTTTGCAAACCCGAGAAACGCGGCAGCAGGTTCATTAAGACAGCTTGACGCCTCAATTACTGCAAAAAGAGACTTGCATTTTTTTGCTTATACAGCCATTAGCGATGATAAAGAATTATTTAAAACACATAAAGAAGCGTTAAACTTATTATCCGAACTTGGGTTTGATGTCAATCCAAATCATAAACTTGTAAGAGGTATTAATTCGGTTATTGAACTTTGTGCTTATTGGGAAAATGAGAGATTTAATTTAGATTATGCAACAGACGGAATGGTAATTAAAATTAACAGTTTATCGCTTCAAAACGAACTGGGGTACACTTCAAGAGCTCCAAAGTGGGCTACGGCGTTTAAATTCCCTCCCGAAGAAGTTTGGACTAGACTTTTAGGTATTGAATTAAGTGTAGGAAAAACAGGTGCCGTTACTCCCGTTGCATTGTTAGAACCTGTTCAGCTGGCAGGCTCAACGGTAAAACGAGCAAGTTTGCATAATTTTGATGAAATTGAAAGACTTCAAATTAATATAGGCAATGAAGTTCTTATTAAAAAAGCTGCGGAAATTATTCCAAAAGTTATAAGGAAAAGAGAAAACGAAAACCTCGGAGTGTATGAAGCACCTAAATACTGTCCGTCGTGCGGAGCAGAACTTGTTAAATTTGAAGGTGAAGTAGGGTTATATTGTACAAATTCACTTAATTGTCCTGCTCAACAAAAAGGACGTATTGAATATTGGGCTTCAAAAGAAGCCATGGATATCGACGGTGTTGGAGAATCTATAGTTGAAAAGCTTTGGGATAAAAACTTAATTCGCGATTTTGCCGATTTATATAAACTTAAACTTGAAGATTTTATGCAGATAGATTTAATTAAAGAAAAATCGGCAGATAATTTGTATAGTGCAATTCAAAAATCAAAAACTCCCACAATGACAAGATTTTTGACAGCTTTAAGCATAAAACATATAGGTAAAGAAACTGCAGACTTGGTAGCTAATGAATTTCCTACGTTAGATGCTGTTAAAAATGCACAAATTGATGACTTAATGCAAATTAACGGGATAGGAGAAAAAGCCGCAAAAAGTTTAATTGAATACTTTAATAACGAAAATAATAAATTGATACTGTCAAAACTTGAAGAATATGGTGTTAAGCCTCAAGGAAGTGCCGTTGCAAAAATTTCCGATATATTTAACGGTAAAACATTTGTTATAACGGGAACTCTCTCACAGCCCAGAAATGTATTTGAAGAAAAGATAAAACAACTGGGCGGTAAAACCTCGTCAAGTGTCAGCAAAAAAACATCTTATGTTTTAGCGGGAGATAATCCCGGTTCAAAATTTGACAAAGCATCCGATTTAGGTGTTATAATACTGTCTGAAAGGGATTTTATTTTATTATCCGAAGGGAAATATAATGAATAAAAATTATAAAGTAATTACAATAAACGGTATACGAGGTATATTCGCAGCCATTTTTATAGTTTTAGGGTTAATTGCAGGTTTTATCATTTCACCCGGGTGGGTTTGCATGAAACTTTGGAATTTGTGTTTTCAGGATGTTTTCAAAGTAATGAATATATACGAAGGTATTATGCTTTGGGCTATTATTGCTTTATCTTTGTATGCTTTAAATAACAAACGTGCCTTAATAGGCTTTGGAGCTTATCAGGGTCTTAGTCCCGAACAAATCAAAGAAATTATGAACAGGGCTAAACTTTCTGAAGCAAAATTAATGAGAGATTTTGAAAAATTTAATTGCCCCGAAATAAAACCTGAAGAAATTAAATCTATTAATACGGAGCAAGAAAGTGAAAAAGAAGAGGTTAAAAATTAGTATGAAAAAAGTTATATTATCTCTTTTGATTATGTTTTCTTTTATGTATTTAAACCAAATTTCATTTGCAAGTGTTGAAAATGCTAAAAAAGAAGCGGGTTATATATCTTTAAATAAATCTGTAACAAAAGAGATGGAGCCGAATAAAGCAAAAGTTACTTTTGCGGTTGAAAATACAGCACAAAGTGCTCAGAAAGCTTCATCAGAAAATAATGAAATTTCAAATAAAATAATTGAAGCATTAAAATTAGTAACGGATACGAAAAATGATGTAATTAAGACGACAGGCTTTGCAATTCGTCCCATATATACAACCACAAAAAACGGTGAGCGAGTTATTAAAAATTATACCGCTGTTAATTCTGTTAGTGTTGAAACAAAAGATATAAATAAAATTTCAAAATATATTGATACTGCCATATCAAACGGTGCGAACAGAACGGAGGGACTTTCTTACACATTTGAAAATGATAAGTCTGTTTGTGAAGAACAATACCCCATATTATTAAAAGATTTAAGAAATCAAGCGTCAATATTAGCACAAGCTGCAGGTTCAACGATTGACGGAATTAAACAAATCGGGGTTTCATGCTCTATGGATTCTGTTGTTTCTAACGGAAGATTTTATTCGGCAAAAGCAATGTTAGCTGACGGTGTTGCTCAAGAGGCAGTATCTTCCACTCCTGTTGAACCCGGAAAAGTTAAAGTCAGAGTTTATGTTAATGCAGATTTTTATGTTAAGTAGATAAGATTATGATTAAGCCAAAAAAATCTGTTGTAAATATGGACGGTTATTTTGTTCCGATGTTTGAAAACAATTGGGATATAAAAATTGACAGCAATGAAAATAACTATGGGCCGTCTTTAAAAGTTACAGAAAGATTAAAAAATATTGATTATAAAAATATAAGTTTTTATCCTTTCTATGGCGAATTAACTCAAAAAATCGCACAATATACAGGCTTTTCATCGGATAATATAAAGGTTACAAACGGTGCAGATGAGGCATTAGGGGCAATTTTTCAAACATATATGGAAGATGGCGGAGTTCTTTTAACTCTTGATGCGTCTTTCGATATGCCTGTAATTTATGCCTCCGTTCAGGGCGGAAGAACCATAAAAGTTCCTTTTAAAGAAAAATGGGTTTTTCCTGTTGACGAATTTTTAAATTCTATAAATGATGCTGATATTATTTATATTGCATCACCTAATAATCCTACAGGCAGTATTATTGAAGAAAATGACCTTTTAAAAATTATTAATAAGGCAAAAGACAAGGTTATAATTATAGATGAAACCTATGCAAATTATATGGGAAAATCTTATAAAGATTTAGTTAATAAATATGATAATATTTTTATTGTACGTTCATTTTCAAAAGATTTTGCATTAGCGGGGTTAAGATTAGGCTATATAATTTCAAATCCCGAAAACATAAAAGTATTAAAAAAAGTTGTAAGTCCGTTTAGTGTTAATTCAATTGCTATGATTGCGGGGATTGAGGCTTTATCTGATTTAAATTATTTTGAGCATATAAAAGCCGAGGTCATTCAATCAAAAGAGGAATTGAAAAAATTCTTTAAAGACATAGGTGCTGTTGTATATGATTCATACGCTAACTTTTTGTTAATTGATTTTAAACAAAAAGCTGATTTTGTATATAATAAGCTAAAAAAAGAAAACATAAGCGTAAAATTATTTAAAAAAGGGAGTTTATTGGAGAACCATCTGCGAGTTACAATTCCGACCGTATATGGAGTTAAAAGAATAAAAGAAGCCTTAAAAGTTAAACCCGCACTTGTTTTTGATATGGATGGCGTTCTGATTGATGCAAGAAAATCATATAGAGCAACAATAGAACAGACTTACGAAAAATATTCGGGTAAAAAGATTGACCCAAAGGAAATTCAGTACGTAAAAAATCTCGGGGGATATAATAACGACTGGGATTTAACTATGTATTTGCTTGATAAAGCAGGGGTGAAAGTTTCTTATGATGATATTGTTGAAACTTTTCAAAATATATATTGGAATAACGGAAAAGGTCTTATAAATAACGAATCTGTACTTTTTGACAGAAAGTTAATGCAAGATTTATCAAAGAATTACAATATATCAATATTTACGGGAAGATTTAAAAATGAAGCAATGTTTGCATTAAACAGATTTAATGTTACTGATTTATTCTATCCTATAATAACAAGTGATGATATCCCGCACGACAAAGGAAAACCCGATCCTTGGGGGTTAAATTTAACAAAAGAAATAACAATAGCAGATAAATACTATTATTTTGGCGATACCATAGATGATATAAAAGCGGCAAAATCAGCAGGATATACTCCTATCGGAGTTCTTCCTCCTCAGGATAAATCAGATGAACTCGCTTCTAAAATGAAAAATACAGGGGCTTATGCCGTTATAGATTCGGTGGAAAATATTAAATCAATTTTGGAGAAACAAGATGAGACAGTGTTATAAAACAAGAGTTACTTCTGAAACGGAAGTAAAAGTTAATCTTACAATTGAGGGCAGCGGTCAATATAATATTAATACCGGTATTAAATTTTTTGATCATATGCTTGAACAATTTGCTCATCATGCAAATTTTGATTTAGATATTGATGTAATTTCTAAAGATAATGACAATCACCATATAGTAGAAGATGTTGCAATAACTCTGGGTAGTACTTTAAATCAAGCATTGGGTGATAAAAAGGGCATAGTTAGGTATGGAGAAAAAATTCTGCCTATGGATGATGCTCTTGTATTGTGTGCAATTGATTTTTCGGGCAGAGTATTTTCAAAAGTGGATGCAATATTGAAAGATGAAAGAACTTCTGATTTTGAAACGGTATTACTTCCTCATTTCTTTTCAAGTTTTGCTCAATCGGCATTAATGACAATACATATAAAAATGTTGGATGG
>CANRMD010000013.1 GCA_947631645.1 Candidatus Gastranaerophilales bacterium | reverse complement strand
TATAAACTGCCAGTAATTAATGTAAAAATACAAAAAGATGAGAAAGTTTTTAGAGTTTATGCAATTCACACACTGCCGCCTTTATTAAAAGAATATTTCATAATAAGAAATGAAATGTTTGAAAAGATAAATCATATAGTACAAGATGATAATAAAAATTTGATAATTGCCGGAGATTTGAATTCCACTACTTTTTCTCCCGTTTATAAAAAATATATAAAATCACTGCCTTTAAATGATGCTCAAACAAAAGCGGGAAACATTCACATTGGCAGTTGGAATACATTTCATCCTCCGTTTTTAAGAGTAACGGTAGAGCATATTTTAACCTCAAAAGATATAAGAGTAAAAAGTTATAAAAACGGAAATAATATAGGTTCCGACCACTTCCCCGTTTTTGCTGAACTTACATATTCTTCAACAAAATAAATAATGTAATTTTTATTCAATATAATTCTTTGATTTTATTTTGAAAATTGTAATATTTTCATCAGTTTTCTTAATGCGGTCTATATATTTTTCATCTTTAAAAGAAGTCATAATTATTGCGACAGCAGGCTTTTTACCTGTCATTTTAGAATAATACAGAGATTGCCCGATACTCTCTGCCCATTTTTTTGCATAATCAAATTCTATGGCATATTCGTCGGTCAGGCAGTCAACTCTGGTTTTGTCCTCCAAAACATGCTCAATTTCACCCGAACAATATTCTCTAACGTAATCAGCTTCTTTATAATTATCTGGCTGCTGATAAATTTTGTCATTAAAAGAATCATTTGAAAAATATATTAACGTTGAGATTATTATAATTATAGCCGTTGTAATTAATTTACCGATAAATTTTTTTAATTTTTTCACAAAATAATTTTATCATATATTGCATTTTTTTGTTAATTTGCTTTAATTAGGGAGTATATAGTAGGGGTTTACGGAGTTATAACCATCTTTAAAAAATAATAAGAAGCCCCCGTATATTTTGCGGGGGCTTCTTGTTTTAATCTGTATCACGCACAAGGAGAGAGTTAAAACTTACAAATTCAGGTAAACTTTGAATTTTTTCTATTGCTTCTTGTTCATTTTTTGCATTAACACTCACTTCTTGTTTTGCCCCTGAGGCTGTATTAATCATTGCTATATAATTGTATTCCATAATTTTATCCTTTCATTTTTAACTGTCTTTTTTATTTTTATCATCATCAACCAAAGGTAAAGTATCAATTCCGATTATTTCGGGTTTTGAATCCTTTTTTGCAAGTCTTACCCTGATTGAATATCTTTTATCGGGATCTAAGTCCGAAAATGTAACGTGACCTTCTTTTCCGTTAACCCAAGGGGTTGCCTGTTTTGTAGTTTCCGCATTGTACAAACAGTATTCATGCATTGATGTAGTTTCAATTATTGAAATTTGCGTTCTGTCATCGCTTACGAATACGTCTTCAGGCTTAACAAACGAAGTATCAAATATATTATTATTTTTTGAATTATTATTGTTCATAATAAGTCTCCTTTCTGTTTAATACTATTCTTTTAGTGGGATAGGGCTTCCGACAATAACGCTGTCAGATGGATTTACATGTTTAAAAGTGACAACCCTATCTAAATCTTTATCGGTTTGTGTTAATATATGCTGACCTGCTTTATTGTATAATGAGTAATTTGAATATCTGCATGCAGGAATGATAATTAAATTGTAACTGCCTTTTTGAGTTATAAAATATGGCGGAACATAGCCGTACCAAGCATTGTAATAAACTCCGGGAGTAATAAATGTAGGGCCGTTTATAAATGTGTATTTTTTGGATAAATTCTTACCGCCCATTTTATATTCTCCGCCTGCGGGTACTTCAAAATTAATGATTGTATTTGTAGTGAAGAAATAACCGTCATCCGTTTTTGGTACTAAAAACCCTTTGCTATTGGTTACTTTTATGCCCCATTCTTTAAGCTGTTTATCAGTTAACGGCATATTTTTGTCATTCAAAATTGCATAACCGTAATTAGAGTCAGCTTTAATAGAAATCATTCCGCAGCCGTTTTGCGGATTAAAAGTCGGTTTTTTTGCAGGTATGATAATATCCGCATCCAATACGGGAATTGTAGGGTTGATAATGATTTCAGGTTTAACAACCGGCATAGGCAGAATATCTTCACGGCTTTGAACCCTTACGGCATATTCTATTTTCGGATCTAAACCCGAGAATACCACAGTACCTTTTGAACCGCTCATCCAATTTTCCGTTTGCATGCCTGTTTTAGAATTAAATAGAGTGTAGTTGTAAAATTCGCTGGTATTTAATATTGTAATAACGGTTTTGTCTTCGCTGAGCATAACATCTTCAGCATTCACGAAAGATGAATCATAGTAATTGATATTTGACATTTTTACATTTTCCATAATAAAAGTCCTTTCTGTTTTTTTGCACCATAATATTGGCGTCTTTTGTGGCGTCGTAACTGTATTGTGGTTAAAAAAATTGATTTTAACCGCATTTTTTGGGGGCAAAAATATCTACACTGCAATTTTTATGCAGTTTCGTAAAATATTCTTAGTTTTTTTATAAAATTTATATATTATATTCGTATTTATATTATGTTTGTTATTAATTATTTATCGGCAAATGTCCATAACTTGCCTTATTAATATTATTCCCGTTTTTTTAAAATTCTAAACGTGCTTGTTAAAAATTTGTTACATTTATGTTTTTTTCAGTATTTGCAACGGGGGGGGGGAGGAGTGGTATAATAATTTCGGTTAATTATTAAAGGCAGAAAAATGGATTCTATAATATACTTGATATATCTGATATTATTTATACTCCTTGTAATTTTAATAAAAAAGGGCTTTAAATCTTTAAAATATCTGATAGAAAACAGAAAATGTTTTAAATATGCACTTTTTCCCAAGTTTCCCTTTAAGCTGAAAGAATGTTTAAAACTGCTTATTATAGTAATTTTATTCTTGTTAAATCTTCTTATAATTTACTTAATTTCTTTATTTATTTATGGAATATCTAATTCACAAGGATGCGCAATAGAATATAGAAGATACCGTATAATTGCATTGAGTAATTTAAACCAAGTACTTGAGCTTGAAAATAAAGTTGAGAGTAAACAAGTTAAAGATTTTCAAAACGCAAATGAATTTGCAAATATGATAATCTCGAGAATGCATGTTGAGGATGTTTATAATATTAAATCCGATAAGTATGAATATAAGACGTTTAAAAAGGGTGAAATTAAAAAATATAAATTAACCGAATATAAAGATAAACCGTTTGTTGTTGATGCCAGAGGAATAGCTTATATAGTATCAAAATATGAGCAGGGGTGTAATAAGGTTGATTTGGAAAACCATGAAAATTCAAGCTGTCTTATTGATGTGGATGTAAACGGTTTTAGAGAACCCAACGAATATTATAATCCCGAAAAACCTCGTAATGTTGACAGAATTACATTAGTGGTTGACGGAGTTAATAATAAAGTAATTCCGCCAAATAAATATAAGGACGCAATATATGACAGAAGATAATATAAATGAAAATGAAATAAATTTAACTCCGACGGAAGAAGAAGTCACTAATTACAGAAAAAACCTTATGACTTTTTTAACGGGCATTTTAAGTTTTTTAATCTTATCTGCTATCGTCATTATTATGTCTGTTCCAACAATGAATCATAAGCCCGCAATATACCTTTATAGCGAAAAGCCGACGCAAGTCAGCATAAAACTTGATAAAACAATAAAATATGATATTACAATCCCCAAATATAAAAAGGACTGGAGGGTTCAAACAGAACCTAACGGCACAATTAAAGATTTACAGCCTAAATATACAAAATGCTCAAAACTGCCTGATACCTTTGGTTTTGAATATGCAAAAGAGGCTTGCGAAAAAAATCAATACCCTTATATTTACTGGGACGGCATAGAGTTAACTAAGCCTATACCAAAGAAAGATTACGGTTTTATTGTTAAAAAAGAAGATATAGAAACGTTTTTAAACGCTAAGGCAGATGAGTTCAAATTCAATGAAGCGGAGAAAAAAGAGTTTGTCCGCTACTGGAGTAAAACGGCACTTGATAAAAATTGGAAAAAATATAAAATATATTTTCTTCAAAATGAAGAAGTGCAAAACCTATACCCTCTTTATGTTGAGCCGACACCTGAGAGCATAAACAGAGTTCAAATAATAATATCAAAAGCAAAAAGAAAGGATAAGCCCCAGCCCCAAACACTGAAACCGATTGAAAGAAAAGGTTTAACCCTCGTTGAATGGGGCGGAAGTATAATCAAATAAAATTATGTCGGTTGGATTTTAACAAAACTACAAAGGATAAGAAATATAATAAGAAGCACCCTTTAATGGTGCTTCTTATCAGTTTTGTGCCAAGTTTTTTATTCCTTTGTGTCGTCTTTCATTTTGAAAGAGCATATAAAATTGATTTGCAGTTTATCGCCGGTTGGTGCTAATTTTGCAACTTCTCCTACCTTATCGCCTTTATCATCAACCAAGTCAAAAATGTTGTTGGAATTGCTGCCATTATCTTTTATTGTATATGTAGCCGGATATATAACAGGCAAGTTGCCTGAATTTTTTAATATTTCGTCTGTGGTGTCTTTCATTGCTGAAATCCATGCAATTGCGAATTGGGGTTTTTCATCTCCCATACCTTCAATAGCTCCAACATCATAGTGCTTGTTTGGGTCTAAGTTGTCAAATTCAACTTTACCTGTAGTACCTTTTCTAAACTCACTAACTTGTGTGCCTGTTTCAGAATCAAAAAGTCCGTATGCTCGATTAGCACAGGCAGGAGTTATTATAATTTGTCTTGGGTCAGGAATTAGAATAACTTGTTCTTGCTGTTCATTTAAAGATTTATTTTCGTTCATAATAAATGTCCTTTCTATACTTTTCTATCCTTATTCTGATTAGTTTTTTTTGTTTAAAGAATTTAATATAATTATTTCAAATTTTTTCGATTTTTATATTAATTTTACAATTTTTTTACATTGGTTTTCATAAAAACTCAAACATCATTAAATAAATCTTTAATCGGTATTTTGTATGCGATGCTTGTTCTTATAATATATTTCAGGGTTAAATTTCTTCTTCCCGTTTCGACCTTTGCGATGTGTTCGCGTTCATAATTTGTTTTTTCCGCAAAAACATTTTGAGAATGCTTGTTTTCCTTTCTTAATTTCTTGATGTTTTGAACCAAAATGTTCAAAACTTCTTTTTCTTCTTTTGTATACATGGGCGTTTCTCCTTTCTTTTAGCCACGTATACAAAAATGATTAAATTATTATTTATTATTTGTTGGATGATACTGCTTTGATGAAGCTTTTAAATTTGCTTCGGGGGGGGGGGTAGAAGTGGTATAATTTTTTTCGGCGGATATAATAAGGTCTTTTTTATGAAAAAAATTTTTATAAAATTACTAAAAATTTTAATGTATTTAGTAATAATTATTTTTTTATTTATATCAATAACGATTTTTACTACATTAATGTTGTTTTCAGTTTCCGGAATAATAAGTTACGTCAGCAACCATATTAATTTAAAAAACTTAAAAGAATATGATGCGGTTATTTTATATCTTGAAAATTATAAAAAAGAAAACGGAATTTATCCTGACAACATAGATGATTTTAAATTTAAAGTTACTAAAATGCCTTTTTATAAATATGTTAGCGAAAGCGGAAACCAGAATTATATATTATATGTATCAAAAGATGAATTGACGAAAACAAATAACGATGATGAATATAAAAGTTATGCAAATTTTAATTTTTTTCAATACTGTTCAAATCAAAGTAAATGCGATAAGCTAACGGATTCATCTTATATAATTGTTAAAATCGGAAATTGGTATGAATGGGAGATGGACTAATTAACCCATAAGATGATTATATTTGATGAAAATACAGTTTAAAATAATTTATCTTAAAGGAGATAAATTATGGAAAAAAAAGAACTAAAAGGTACAAAGACAAGAGAAAATCTTATGAAAGCTTTTGCGGGCGAATCTATGGCAAGAAACAGATACTGTATATTTGCTTCCATGGCTGAAAAGGAAGGATTAATTCAGATATCAGAGATATTTAAAAAAACCGCTCTTAACGAAAAAGAACACGCCGAGATATATTATGAATTTTTAGACGGCGATGATGTTGAAATTACTAATATTTCGTACCCGTCTTGCCATGGCACTACTTTGGAAAATCTGTTGTGCTCCGCTAAATACGAGGAAGAAGAACACACCACGATGTATCCCGAGTATGGCAAAACAGCTAAAGAAGAGGGTTTTGATGAAATAGCAAAAGCCTTTTACAATATCGCAAACATTGAAAAACACCATAGCGAAAGATATAAAACACTTGCTCAAAGACTTAAAGACGAAACACTTTTTAAAAGAGAAGAAAAAGTTTTATGGGTTTGCACTCATTGCGGGGCTGTTGTTGAAGCAAAATCAGCTCCCGTTAAATGTCCTGTTTGCGATAAAAAACAAGGCTATTTTGAGATTTTATGCGACTGTTTATAAATTTTAACTGATATTATTTTCTGTTTAATTTTGCAAATAAAAGACCGCCCTCAAAAAGAAGGTAAGATGGAAGTGCAAGCATAATCTGGCTCACTACATCAGGCGGGGTCAGTATTCCTGCGGTTATTAACAACCCTACCACGACATAAGGTCTTTTATTTGCTATGGAATTATATTCAACAAGTCCTGATTTAATAAGATAATATGTTATAACTGGAAGCTGAAACATCAGCCCGAAAGCTAATGAAAGCCATAAAGCAAGATTTATTACCTCAGATATTCTGAATACCGCCTGAATATTATCGGTTTGAAAACTCAAACCAAAGTTTATTATTAAAGGCAGTATCATAAATATGCAAAAGGCAGCACCTAAAAGAAATAAAAAGCTTGAAATAATTACGAGCGATTTTAAAAATTTTCTTTCATTATCGTATAGTGCGGGCAGAATAAAATTCCACAACTGTTTTATAATATACGGAAAACACACTGTAATTGAGATTAAAACGGCAAGTTTTATTTGTATTAAAAATACTTCCGCGGGTGAAAAGAAATTTAAGGTAATTTGATTGCCTTTTAAAAGCAGTTTTATAAAGAGATTTAAAATTTTTGGCGAGAAGTAAAAAGCAAAAGGTAAAACAATTGCAACGGAATATAAGCATTTAAGAACGGTTTTTCTTAAAGCTTCAAGATGAGAAATAAGGCTTTCTTCTTTTTCTTCTTCAGCCATTATTAAACTTCATCGCTCTTAAATTCTTTAGGCGGTTCTTGAGCGTCTTCTATCGCGTCTTTTATTTCATCGGTTTCTTTTTTAATAACTTCTTTTGCCTTTTTAAATTCATAAGATGCTTTGCCTAGTGCTCTTGCAAGTTCGGGTATTCTCTTTCCTCCGAAAAGAAGCAGTATTACAACTAATATTAAAATAATTTCGGTAACGCCAAGCGACATGATTTTCTCCTTTTTTAAGATTATACCCTCTGCTGTTCATTTATTGCAAATATTTCTATAGCACCCGGCGTGCAGACGGTTTTACATTTTCCGCATCCGATACACTTTGAAGCATCAATTTTGGCAGGCGAATTACCTTCTTTTGTAATGGCATGAGCGGGACAAACTTCGACACATACTCCGTTATGAGTACATTTTTCGGGATTAACTACTGCCATGGCTATTCTTGTTCTTTGCTTTTCCTCAAGCGTAATTTTCTTTATTGCACCTGAAGGACAAACTTTTGAACATTCTTTGCAATCATATTTGCAGTGTTTTTCGCCTTTTGTATAATCGATATGTACCGCACCGAAGTCTTTATCGGCTTTAGTAAGAATTTTATTCGGGCATGCTTTAATGCACAGATTACAGTTTAAACATTTATTAAACATTCTTTGAGCATTTTCTGCCCCGGGAGGCAGGATAATATTTTTTATCTTTTCTGCTGCGGTTTTTCCTATTTCAATACCTGCTTTAACAGCTCCGCCCAAAACAACCAAGGCAGCCCCGAGTGTTATTAACTCACGTCTTTTAGGGCTGAATTTTACTTCATTTTTAGGTTTAATACCGTATTTTATAGCATTTTTAGGACACTCGCCAAGACATTTAAAACATTTAACACAAGTTTCATTATCAACTTTTGCTTCATCAACTTCTATACAGCCCGCGGGGCAGTTTCTTTCGCACATAGTGCAGGATAAACATTCTTTTTCATCTATATAAATTTTTAAAAGAGAAAATTTTGAAATTAAACCTAATATGCACCCGACAGGGCAAATGTTTGTACAGAAGTATCTGTTTTTGAATACAGTAAGCACTATAACGGCAATAACTGCAATTATACCTATAACAGACAGTGTAAAAGCCGAGCCGAAATAAGTATACGGTTCTATATGCCTTATCAATAAAGCACTTCCGCCAAGCATCGCTCCAAAAGTTATTGCAGTGATAAAGTATTTAAAAGGCAAATTTTTTCTTGTTTCTTCGTTACCTTCACCGCGAAATAACGCAATTAGTTCTTGAAAAATTCCGAAAGGACAAATCAGAGAACAATACATTCTGCCGAATAATAGCGTCAAAATAAGCATTATTGCTAAAGTTACGGCACCAATTACCGTAAAATCAACAATTGCTCTTTGCAATAACGGTGCAATTTGGATATCAAAAAAGGGTAAAGGATAAAATATCCCCAAAATGCCTAATATTGCAATAATAAAAACGATAATTGCAATTGAAAATCTTATTTTATATAACATTATGAACTTGCCTTTGCTTTTTCGTATTCTTTTTGTACTTGTGCTAATAAATCAGGTATGGGCAGGTTTTGCGGGCAGTTTTTATTACACAAATTACATTTTATGCAATTATTTGCTTTTTCGCTGTCGCTAAGCGTTTCATAGTATATTTTTAAATGGAAAGCACTGTTTGTAACCTTGTATTGATTGTATAAAGAGAAAATTGCGGGGATATTAATTCCTTTTGGGCAGACTTCCGTACAGTATTTGCAAGCGGTGCAGTTAATTTCGCCTTGCGATTGTATGATTTTTGCCATTTCATCGGCAACTTTTATTTCATCTTCGCTCATGGGAGTAAAGTTTTCAAAAGTAGCTATATTTTCTTTCATTTGTTTTAAGTTACTCATGCCCGATAGCACCGTAACAACATTATTTTGGCTTGCCGCCCATCTTAAACCAAACTCGGCGGGAGTAGCATTCGGGTAATTTTCTTTTAATTTTGCGAGTGCTTTTTCACTCAAATTAACAAGACCGCCTCCTCTTAAAGGTTCCATAACGGTAACGGGAATATCAAGAGCTTGTACAATATTATATTGTTCATGAGCTTTTACAACATCCCAATCAAGGTAATTAACCTGCAATTGAGCAAAATCCCACTTATAATCTTTTACAACATCTTTTAAAATTTCGGGAGTGCCGTGGAATGAAAAACCAAAATATTTAATCAAACCTTCTTCTTTAAGTTTTGCAAGTTCTTCGACCATTTTAACATTTTTATATTGTTCAACCGTATTAACATTGATGTTGTGGCACATATAAAAATCGAAATAATCAACCTGACATTTTTTGCGTTGTTCATCAAATATTTTTCTAACGTCTTCTCTTGAATTCATTTTGTATATAGGACTTTTATCCGCAAGAATAAAAGAGCTTCTGTCATATTTTTTAAGCACTTTGCCTACAGCGTTTTCAGACATTCCGTCAACATACATATAAGCCGTATCAAAATAATTAGCACCGTGTGCAAAGGCATATTCCGTCATTTTTTCAAGTTCTGCCATATCGACTTTTTCCCGTCCATAGGAAGCCGCATACAGCCAAACCCTAAAAGAGGTACTTCTATATCCTTATATTTCCTTTTCGCAACTTGTCCTTGTGCTTTTACAATCTTATTTTTTCCGCAGCCCGTTGTCATTAATGCAGTTCCGCCTAAAGCTAACAAAGAACTTTTTATAAATTCACGACGTTTCATATTATCCCCCTAATCATTTTATATTAAATTTTATAATCTGATAGCTGCTCTAAGTCAAGAAGATTAAAGGTTAAAAATAATTTTAAACAAATGGCTTGGTTTATGATAAAATTATTTAAGAATTGGGGATAAAATGAAACTTAGTTTGAGTGAGATTATAAAAGCATCTGGAGCTGAAGTTATTAAAAAAAATGACGATAATTCTTTAATCGGTTTTTCTACCGATACAAGAACCATAGAAAAAGGTCAAATATATATTCCGCTTAAAGGTGAGAATTTTGACGGAGAAAATTTTATTCAAAATGCACTTGAAAAGGGTGCAATCGGCTATTTTACAACCGATAAAAACAAAATATACAATAACGCAGAAATTATTTTATTAGTAAAAAACACACTTGAGGCTTATTTAAAACTTGCTAATTATTACAAAAATAAAATTAATCCCTATACAATAGCAGTAACGGGAAGCAGTGGAAAAACTACCGTTAAAGAAATGCTTTACAGCGTTTTTAAAAATGCGGGTAATACCGTAAAATCGATTTTGAACCATAATAACGAAATTGGTTTGTGTCAAACACTTTCTTCACTTGAAACAGACACTAAATATTTAATCGCGGAAATGGGTATGCGAGGGTTTGGCGAGATAGAGCTTTTGTCTAAATATGCTCAGCCTGATATAGCTGTAATAGTTAATACGGGTAGTGCCCATATAGGCAGATTGGGTTCTTTACTTAATATTGCTAAAGCAAAATTTGAAATAACCTCGCATCTTAAACAAGACGGAATATTAATTGCTCATGATAACGAATTAATTAAGCAAGTTAATGATAATAAACACAAAACGATTTATTTCGGCTTAAATGATAAAAATCTTGTTATTAAAGAAATGACGTCGGAAACTTGTAAATTTGAATATAAAGGTTATGAATACAAACTTAATGTGGCGGGAGAACATAATGTTCAAAACGCACTTGCTGTTATTGAGGCAGGTCTTTTTGCAAGAATTACGCCCGAAATTATTGCAAAAGGGCTTTTTGAATTTACTCCGATAGAAAAAAGGTGGGATGTTAAAGATATAAAAGGGTTTAAAATTATTAATGACAGTTATAATTCCAACCCCGAATCAGTAAAAGCGGCAATAAAAACGTTTTTAGACTATACCCCGTCACCAAAAACGCTTGTTTTGGGAGATATGGGAGAACTTGGTTTAAACGAGGAAGAATATCACGCACAAACAGGGCAATTCTTGGAAAACTATAACTGCGATTATGTTTTAACAGTAGGGAATTTAGCTAAATATATTAACCCTAAAAACCTTAAAACCGTCCATTTTGAAGATAAACATGAACTTTGTGAGTTTATTAAAAATAAACTGCCAAAAAATTCAAATATACTTTTAAAAGCATCAAGATTTATGAAGTTTGAAGAAATACTCGAGGAGTTAAACAGCTGATTATGGAATTTAATGTATTAGTAGTAGTTTCAATGCTGGTAGCGTTCGTATTAACCTTGTTATTCGGGGTTGTATACATTGAATTTTTAAAGAAAAAAATGTACACGCAGTATATACTCTCTGATGCACCTGAAGCACATGCACAGAAAGCGGGAACTCCGACAACAGGCGGTGTTTTTATTGTACTGCCGATTATAGCAGCTTCGCTTGCGGCATTAACTATGAATCAAACTTTATCTCCCTATGCATTAATAGTACTTATGTCATTTTTGTTCTTTATGATTGCGGGATTGACTGACGATATAGGTAAAATCAAACATAAAGCTAATAAAGCGGGTTTAACTCCGAGAAATAAACTTTTCTTACAAATAGCAATATCTATTCTCCCCGCTGTTTATATGACTCTTGGCGGGCAGACTTATTTAAGCATAGGGCAATTAAGTTTTGATTTAGCTTATTTTTATCCGATATTTGTAATAATCTTTATGACGGGAGTATCAAATGCGGTTAATTTGACTGACGGACTCGATGGTTTAGCAGCTTCAAATTTTTCTATAGCAATGCTTGCTTGTACTTTAATTTGTATAATTACAGGTCAAACAGATTTGGCAATAGTTTCAGCGGCTGCTATGGGCTCAACTTTTGCATTTTTATATTTTAACAGTCACCCTGCTAAAGTTTTTATGGGTGATACAGGCTCGCTTGCTTTGGGTGGACTTCTCGGAACACTTGCTGTTATGGGAAAATTTGAGCTTTGGATTTTATTAATAGGTATTGTTTTTTGTTTGGAAACATTATCAGTAATAATTCAGGTTACAAGCTTTAAGCTTACGGGTAAAAGAGTATTTAAAATGAGCCCTATTCATCATCATTTTGAACTTTTAGGCTGGAGTGAGAATAAAATCGTTCTTGTATTTTCACTTGTAACGTTTATATTTTGTACAATTGCGGTAGTTTTATTTAAAATTTTATGGTAGAAAATTATGAAAAGAAAATGGACAGATAAAAAAGTATTAGTATTGGGTTTATCAAAAAGCGGAGTTTCTGCTGCAAGATACCTTTCAAATAAAGGTGCGGATTGTTATATAACGGAAAATAAACCGCTTAAAGAAGAAGACAGAGAACTTGTTAATGACCTTGAAAAAGAAGGAATAAAAGTTGAAACGGGCAAGCACAGTGATGAGTTTATAAATGACTCGTATATTGCAATAACCAGCCCCGGGATTCCGCCTAAAAGCGAAATATTTACTCGGCTTAAAGAAAAAAATATTCAGGTAATCGGCGAAGTTGAGCTTGCTTATCTTGAAGCTGAAGCTCCTTTTATAGCAATAACAGGTACTAACGGTAAAACTACAACTACGTTCTTAACTTCTCATATCCTTTCAAGTGAATATAATGCCCCTGTTTGCGGAAATATAGGAGTTCCTCCTACTTCTTTAATAGAAAAAAAACCTGACTATTATGTATGTGAAGCAAGTTCTTTTCAACTGGCAACAGCTCCGACTTTTAGACCTCAAATAGCTTGTTTTCTGACTTTTACACCCGACCATATAGATTGGCATGGAGGGCTTGATAACTATTTTGAAGCAAAAGTAAGTTTGTTTAAAGATTATAAACAGCCTATGTACGCTGTTTTTTCGGGTGTTGATGAAACAATATATAAGTTCTCTCAAACTTACACGGGAGAAAAATTTATTTATGCCAAAGAACTTGATAAAAACTGCTGCTACATAAAAAATGATGCCGTTTATTATAAAAAGACACAGGAAGAAGAAATTATAAAATTAAGTGAAATTCCGCTTGTAGGCGAGCATAACTACCAAAATACAATGTGTGCAATAATTGTAGCAAAATTAACAGGTATATCTAATGAACATATAAGAGAACAAATTATGTCGTTTAAACCCGTAGAACACAGAATAGAATATACCGCAACCGTTCAGGGTAAAGAGTTTTATAATGATTCAAAAGCTACAAACCCTGAAGCATCTTTTGTTGCCGTAAAGGCTTTTCCTGATAAAAAATTGACTTTAATTGCGGGCGGCAGAGACAAAAATACCGATTTAACAGAGTTCTGCAGGGATTATATTAATAAATACGTTTCAACTGTTATTTTAATCGGAGAAGCAACTCAACGTTTTAAAGAAAATATTGAAAAAAACGGGTTTACAAATATAATATTGGCAGATTCACTCGAAAAAGCAGTGGATATATCTTTAACTTTAGATAACGAAATCGTACTTTTATCACCTGCTTGTGCAAGCTATGATATGTTTAACAGCTATGAACACAGAGGAGAAGTGTTTAAAAACTATGTCAAATCCAAGTTATAATCAAACACAAAAACCACAACCAAATGTTATACTGTCACCTTATGACAGTACATTAACATTTATTGTTTTGTTTTTAATTATAATAGGTTTTTTGGCAATATTTTCTGCGGGCGCACCAAAATGTATAATACAGGGTACTTATTCGACCTACTTTGTTTTAAGACAGTTTATTTGGTTTCTTTTAGGCTGCATTGCAATGTTTACAATCAGCAGATTTAATTATAAGGCTTTAGACAGACTTTCGCTGCCTTTTGCCTGGATAATAATATTTCTTTTGCTCGGTGTACATTTTTTTGGAACAACCGTAAACGGTGCTCAAAGATGGCTGACATTAGGCCCTATTCAATTCCAACCGTCAGAAGCTGCCAAGTTATCTGTTATAATGCTGTTAGCCAGTGCTTTTTCACGTGATATCAATATTTTTAATACAAAAATGTACAAATATTATATTCCTATTGTAATAATGCTCGGGCTGATTTTTAAACAGCCGAATTTAAGTATGGTTTTAATTTTGGCTGCTTCATCTTTATTTATGTATTTTGCTGCGGGCGGTAGTATAAAAATTATAGTAAGTACAATAGCTATGGGTGTTTTTGGCTTGACTTTTGCAATACAATCGTTCCAAAAACAGAGAATAACAATATGGTTAAACCCCGAATCTGACCCTTACGGAGCGGGTTATAATATTATCCAATCAATGCTTGCTTTTGTTGCGGGCGGGTTATTTGGAGAGGGTTACGGAAACTCAAGGCAAAAACTCGGCTGGCTGCCTGAAGGGCATACTGATTTTATTTATGCCGTATTTGCCGAAGAATTCGGGTTTATCGGCTGTCTTTTAATTATAGGCTTATTTATTGCTTTTCTGCAACGCGGTTTAATTATTTCTAATCATTGTGAAGATGTGTTCGGAAAACTCTTAGCGGCAGGTATTACGGTTTCAATATGTATACAGGCCTTTATAAATATATGTGTTGCAAGCTCTATGCTGCCCGCAACAGGTGTTCCGCTTCCGTTTATAAGCTACGGCGGTACTTCGCTGTTTATTACCATGTGCATGATAGGTGTTTTACTTAACGTATCTAAAAAAAGAATAAGAAGGTTACCAAATGTCCAATAAAACTTATTTTATATCAGGCGGCGGAACAGGAGGGCATATATATCCTGCTTTTACTGTTGTTGACAGTCTTTTAAAAGAAGAAGATACTCAAAAAATTTATTTTATCGGTAACCCTAAAAATTTAGAATATGAAATAGCTAAAAACTATCCGAATGTTGAATTTTTGCCTGTTGATGTTTCGGGTATGCCAAGAAAAATCAGCTTTGGAATTATAAAGTGGGGTGTACAATTTACTTTTGCATATTTAAAAGCATTATCATATTTAAGAAAATATAAACCTGACGCAATTTTTACAACAGGCGGTTATGTTTCGGCTCCTATAGTAACCGCGGCTATAACGCTTCATAAACCTTATATGATTCATGATTGCGATTCTACCCCGGGATTAGTGTCAAAACTTGCTGCCCCAAAGGCTAAAATAGTTTCCGTCGCTTTTGAAAACTCCAAAAAGCTTTTAAAATCAAATAATATAATTTTTAACGGAAACCCCATAAGAGAAGTATTTTTTACGGTTACAAAAGAAGAAGCAAAATCAAGATTAAATATTCCTTCAGATAAGAAAGTTATATTCGCAATGGGAGGTTCACAGGGTGCTAAAACAATTAATACCGCAATGATAAGTCTTTTAAAAGTATTGACTGAAGAATTTAATGCTTATGTAATACTTCAAACGGGCAAAAAGAATTTTGATGAGGTATTAACAGAACTGGATAAAATTTACCCTGATTTTAAAAACAATAATAATATAATGTTAAGACCTTATTTTGATGAGATGGTATATCCGCTTAAAGCTTCTGATATAGTTATTGCACGTGCAGGGTCTTTAAGTTTATCGGAAATTCTTCAATGTCGTCCGGCTTCCATACTTATTCCCTACCCTTATGCAGCACAAGACCATCAGCGAAAAAATGCTAAAGAGATGTGTGACAGAGGTGTTTCTCTATATCTTGAAGATGCTGATTGCACAGCTGAAAATTTATTAGAAAAAATTAAAGAACTTGATGATGATAAACTTATTCAAATGCAAAAAAAGGCAGATGAGTCAGCTCAAAAAAATCCTACGCGAGAGATTGTTAACCAACTTAAAAGCACAATAGAATGAATTATAATGAAGCAATAAAAATCTTAACCGCAAAAGATAACTTTTGCATAAAACTGGGGCTTGAAAGGATTGAGTCCTTAATGGCAAAATATGATAATCCTCAGAATAAAATAAAAATAATTCATATTGCGGGCACTAACGGTAAGGGTTCAGTTGCAAGCATCTTAGCTAATATTTTAAAATGTGCGGGCTATAAAACAGGGCTTTATACAAGTCCTCATCTTGTTGATTATACCGAAAGAATTAAAATAAATGATATTCAAATATCAAAAGAAGTTTTTGCAGAATATATAGAAAAAATTTGTACTTTAGCTAAGAGAGAAAACATTAAATTAACTGAGTTTGAAATTCTTACTGCCGTTATGTTCAAATACTTTTACGATGAAAAAATTGATTATGCCATAGTCGAAACGGGTTTAGGCGGGAGGTTTGATGCAACAAATATAATCAAACAACCGATTTTGGAAATAATAACCTCAATCTCAAAAGACCATACCGACAGGCTTGGCAATACAATTGAAAAGATTGCATTTGAAAAATCAGGGATAATAAAAGCTAATTCTGATGTAATAATTTCCGAAAATAATCAGGGCTTTAAAGTTGCAAAAGAAACAGCAAAAAAAATGAATGTCCATATACATCCCGTATCAAAAGATATTGAAATGCTTTTCGAAAACGGCACAAATTATGCTTTAATTAACAATAAAAAATATTTATTTCCGCTATTAGGGTTATATCAAAAACAGAACTTGGCTTTAGTTATGGAGGCAGTGAAATTTTTTGGTAATATTTCCGAAATCGCTTTACAAGAAGGTTTAAAAACGGCAAAATGGGGTGCAAGACTTGAATATATTAAAGAAAAAAACATTTTAATAGACGGTGCTCATAACCCTGATGCCGCAATTCAGCTTAAAAAAACTCTTGATTATTATTTTAAAGGAAAAAAACGTCTTTTTATTTATTCATCTCTTATAACAAAAGATTACAAAACAGTTTGCAATACTTTATTTGATGAAAATGATGAAATTTATTTCTTTGAATTTAACCATAAAGATGCATTAAGTTTTAATGAATTTAAAACAACTATGCCTAATTTAAAGTATTTATATAAATTTAATCCCGATAATCTCGAGCAAATAATACAAAAAGACTGCCTTAAAGTAGTAACAGGCAGCCTTTATATGATTGGAAATCTTTATATAAAGCTTACATCTTTATAGGAACCGAAATAATAAGTTTATGGTCTTTCTTAATTTTTGAAATATTAGCGATATCAGCATTGTCAGGCAGAATAAAATCCTGAGAAAAAGAAATATCATTTTCGGAATGTTTATCTTTTACGCTTGAGCTTCCGAAAACAGTAAGTTTTCTTCCGTTTACGTTATAGTTAACTTTATTTTCGTCATCTTGAAAAGGTTTCAGACCGATGGTAACTTTATACATATTATCATCAATTTCTGATTTAATTTTTACTCCTTCCCACATAAAATCAGGCATGGGAGGCATAATAGGCATTGGAGGATGTTTAATTTTTTTCATTCTGTCGGGATTGAAAGCATCTTCAAACGCCTTTTTGTCTTGTTTGTACATTTTTTCAATATCAAAAGCATCATTGAATGCTTGTTTATCTTGTTTATACATTCTGTCAATGTCTTTCAGCATTCTTTTTTCAAACCTGTGAGGTTCAAAGTGACGTTTTTCCATTCTTTCAAACATTTGATCCGCAGCAAAGTAACAGGCCAAAAAACCGCCTAAAAATGCTGCTATTACCATTGCTAAACATTTTTTCCAGCAATGGTCTTCAAAACAAATATGTTTTTTTTCTTCAACCGGTTGGTTATTTTCCTGATAATTTTCTTCCATATTGCTTCCTTTCTTTTGAGCTGTAAGGCACTCACTTATACCGTTTTTATACGGCTTTTGAGTGCCTTTTTATTATATAATATTATTTTGAATATTCACAATAATACTTTTTTACTATTCACCTATACAATTATTGAGATACTCTATTGTATCAAGTTTATTATCATATAAAAATTTAAGAAAATATAAATAATTTATATCGTGAGAAGAAACAGTAACATTGATTTCAAAACCGTCCGAACAAAACGGCTCGTAATCATAAATAACGTAGCTGTTATATTTACTTTTCCACTCTTTTTTATCAATCAGACAGTTATTTTCCAGGGCTGTCTTTTCTAACCAGGGAATAATATCCTTTGATATATTTTTAAATTCTAACTGGCTTCTCTGGTTTAATCCGTTAATATATTTTTCAACTAGCATTTTATATACCCCGTAATGACAAATTTACACACTTCCATATCCCTAAGAGATATATTAAGTTTAAATTTATTTTATAAAGAATTAAATATACCAAGGTATAATATAGTAACTATATATTCGGGCTATTTTTGTGAGAAGTAAAATAATAAATAAAATGAAAAGTATTATCTTTATTGAAGTTTGAGGCAGATATAAAGAATATATTAAAAAAACGGGAAATTCAATTTTTTGCTTTATAATATAATCGGAAGTTGAACAAAACTAAAAGAGGCAAACAGATGAACGCAGTATTATTACCGATTAACGAATATTTAAATAAATTAGAAACAGCAGATAATAACGTAAAAAATGAAATTGAAAACGAATTAGTAAATATAGGAAAAGATGCAGTTCCTTCATTAGTTGATTCTCTTCAAATTGTTAAAGGAAAAACCAGAGGAATTGTTGCTATGGTTCTTATAAGAATCGGTGAATCTTCCATTGACTACCTTAAAAAAGCCGCAAAAGCCAACAGTGATTTTGAATGGATTGCTAATTATTTAATTACCGAAATTAATGGTGTAGCTGCATAAAAAAGAATTACTTAAAAAAATATCCGATTAATTATTTAATCGGATATTTTTTATTGAAAATATTAAGCAAATTTGATATAATTGACGGGTAAAAATGGAGTTAAGAATATGTTTTGTCAAAATTGCGGAAAAGAAATTGATGATAATGCAGTAATATGTGTGCATTGCGGTTGTGAAGTAAAACAAAGTAACAAAAATAAAAGAGAATGGTTAATTACTTTACTTTTATGTTTATTTTTAGGCGGTTTAGGTGCTCACAGATTTTATACCGGATATATAGGAATCGGTATTGTACAGTTATTTACCCTTGGAGGCTGCGGTATTTGGACTTTAATTGATTTAATCAGTATTTTATGTAAAAAATTCCAAACAGAAGACGGTCAAGACCTTGTATAGAAATTTTGAAGAGGTGATAATTTGTGTATCACCTCTTTTAATCTTAATGTTTTATCATTTTCATGATAACAAATTTTGTCTATTTAAATTTATATTTGGAGTAAATTGTCCCGGCTGCGGAATGGGGCATGCTGTATGTGCTCTTTTAAAAGGTAATTTTTTAGAAGCATTAAATTATAATCCTTTAGTGCTAATTGTTTTACCTATTTTGATTTATGTTTGGCTAAAATATGTTTATAAAATATTTAAAAAATTATATTTAAAGCGAATGTAAATTTAAAGACGTTTTTTCTTGACTTCAAAATGTTTATTAGACTATCATGTCTTTGTTAAGTTAAGGATTGGTTATATTATGAGAAATTCATCTATGTATAGGTCAAATATATCAGGAGAGAAGGTAGCATATTTGTCTGAAATAAAGAACCAAAAAGAATTGGAGCAAGATGATAACGCTCCAAAAGCATATAAACGTCCTGCAAAAGAAAAAGAAATTGACCTTTTATGGCAAAATTTTATAACAAATCCTAAGGAAGAAAGGTCACCGGGAGTTTACCTTTTAACAGGTTTTATTGCAGGTGCTTTATGTGTTTTCATTATGAATGCAATTATGAGTATCAGTTCTAATATGTCATCACATGAAACAACTTCTGTTGCTGTTGAACAGCCTAAATACGAAAAGAAAATTTCAAGAAAAAATCAAATTCAACAAATAAAAGTTGTACCTACCGAAACTAAGGCTGAAGAAGAGCAAACTATTCCGGCTGTTGAAACATATATTGTTCAAAGAGGTGATACTATGAGCAGTATTGTTAATCGTTTCTTCGGAAAGTATGACAAAAAGAAAATAGAAAAAATCAGACAAGTTAACCACCTTACTACAGCAAGTAAGCTTTCTATCGGACAAAAATTAACTATTCCGTTAGATTAAGATAGGTTATTTGTTTATTTCCGTATGTTTTGGCTTTGATTAATTCAAAGCCTTTAATATTTATCTGTTTATATATAGGGTGTTCAAGTATTATAATTCCGTTTTTATTCATTATATTTATATCTTTTATAAGATTTAAAGATTTTTCGTATAAATCTGATTCATATGGCGGGTCAATAAATATTACATCAGCCTTTTTTGTAAGTTTTGATAAGTTTTTTAATGAGTCACCAAAATATATTTCAGGTGTTAAGTTAAAATATAAAAAACTTTCTTTAATAGCAAGTGCTGTTTTTCTGTCTTTTTCAAACATAATTGATTGAAAACCTCTTGATACTGCTTCAAGAGCCATTATCCCGCTGCCTGAAAACATATCTATAAAAACTTTTTTGTCAAAGTCCATCATATTAGACAAAGTATTAAAAATTCCTTGTCTTGTTTTAGACAGAGTAGGTTTAATATTGTCAAATTCAGGTGTTTTTACTTTTCTTGAATTAAATTTTCCGCCCGTTATTTGCATATTTATAACTCAATTAAGTTAGTATTTTTGTCTGTTTGAGGGTCATAAATTTTTATATGACCTAAGATATTTGACCATTGTGAAAAAATATTTTGAGAATAATGCGGTGCTTTGTTTATATATGTGGTAATTATAACTCCCTCTTTACCCTGAAAAGCTCTTTGAATGGAACAAGTATTTTTTGCTTTACTGCACCAAGCTGTCATGGCATTATCCATCTCTCTTTTTATGTATTCGGGATAAATATCGGGATAGTTATTTTTATCTTTTCCCAGTTGTTTTTGTAATATAACAATGGGCGAAATATCGGTATTTTTTAATACTCTTTCATAAAAAATAAGCATTTCGGTATAATTTTGTGCACTTTGATTATATGGTACATAACATTTTTTTGCTTCAACTCCGTCAGGGCTCTGGATTTTATGCCAGCCTTGATTTGGGAATTCAAACTGAATTGTGTCTTTAGCAAAACTGAGTCCTTGAATAAGTAATAAACTTAAAAACGTTAAAAAAATCTTTTTCATTATACCAACTCCCATGCCGGTTTTTCGACCGCCGCAAATATTTCTACATCTTCATTTTTTAATAACTTTTGAAAAATTTCAACAACAAATTTTTCGCTGTGGAAATGACCTAAATCAACAATAGTCATCTTATTTGCATTAAGAGCTTGATGGTGTTTTAAGTCGCCTGTTATAAAAACATCAATACCGATTTTTTCCAAATCTTGAATATATTCAGCTCCCGAACCCGAGCAAAATGCTATTGAACGATATGTTTTTCTTTGACTGTTTACAACTCTTACGGAGGGTAAACTGAATGTTGTTTTCAAATGTGAAATAAGTTTTGAAAAATTCTTTTCCTTATCATATTGTTTATATTTAATAAATTCAAAGGCGGTATCTAAATCTTTCACTCCGCATTTTTCAGCTAAGTATTCACTTACTCCGCCTTGAGCAATATCAAGGTTTGTATGTGCGGAATATATTTGTATTTTGTTTTGAACCGCTTTTATTATAAACGGGGAATCAATTGTTTTTATCGGGTTAAAAAAAACAGGATGATGCGAAATAATTAAATCGCACTTTTTTTTAATGGCTTCATCAACTGTAGATGGTGTTACATCAAGTGCTACAAGAATTTTATTTGTATTTTCTATTCCCAAATTAATCTGCCAGCCTGAATTATCCCATTTTTGCATTGTTGTTAACGGGGCAAAATCTTCTATCTTTTTTATTATTTTATTTACTTTTTCCATATATTTTTCCCAAAATTTCTTCCGCTAAAGTATATTTATTTGTTTTTTCAAGATGCATAATATTATGTTCTTTATCTATTATATATAATTCATTGTAATTTGATTCAAAACCGATATCTTTTTTTGAAATATCATTAGCACAAATAAAATCACAACCTTTATTGTCTATTTTTGTTTTGGCATTTTCGATTAAATTTTCACTTTCGGCACAAAAACCTACAACTATTTGATTTTCTTTTTTTATTTTGCACATTTCTTTTAAAATATCAGGATTTTCTACTAATTCTAAAGTTAGCGAGTTTCCTGTCTTTTTTATTTTATGTTCCGATTTATTTTTAACTCTGTAGTCGCTTACGGCAGCCGCCATTATTAGAGAATCTGCGGAATTGAATTCTTGTTTTACGGCACTATACATTTCATCTGCCGTTTTTACATTAATAACTTTGTACTGTTTTTTAGTTTCAACTGTTGAAATTAAAACTGTATCAGCACCTGATTTGTATGCGTTATCGGCAATAGCAATACCCATTTTGCCCGAGCTGTAATTTCCTATATACCTTACGGTATCAATATCTTCTTTTGTACCGCCTGCTGTTATAACAATTTTTTTCCCTTTCAGAATTTGCTCTGGGATAAGGCAATCTTTGACGGTATTAAAAATAATATTAAGGTCAGCTAATCTGCCTTTGCCGTCGGTTCCGCACGCTAAAAAACCCGTTTCGGGTTCTATAATCTTTATACCGCGGTCTTTTAATGTTTTAAGATTTTTTTGAGTCGAATGATTTTCCCACATATTTGTGTTCATACAAGGAGCTATAACGGTTTGTTTTTTAAAAGCACAAAATGTAGTTGTTAAAAGGTTATCACAAATTCCGTGGGTGATTTTTGCAATTGTGTTTGCACTTATGGGTGCTATTAAGAATATATCCGCTTCATCAACAAGAGCTATGTGTTCGGGTTTATATTCTTTTATATTAAATAAATCTGTATCTACGGAATTTTGGCTTAATGTTTCAAGTGTTGTTTTTGTAACAAAATTAAGTGCATTAGGAGTAACAACAACTTTAACATTTGCGTTATGTTTTTTAAACATTCTGATAAGCTCGCATGTTTTATATGCTGCTATAGCTCCTGTTATACCTATAAGAATTGTTTTACCCGTAAACATTATTCTTTTCTTTCATCATAAATATTTTGAAATTGAGTTAAAGCTTTTTCAAGGTTATCGTTAACTATTATGTAATCAAATGTTTTACTTGCTTCAAGTTCTCTTTCAACTTGTTTTAACCTTTTTTGAATAGTTGCTTCATCTTCGGTGTGTCTGCCTCTAAGCCTTTTTTCGAGTTCTTCTATAGATGGAGGCATAATAAATATCGAAACGGCATCGGGCATTTTCTCTTTAACCTGTTTTGCCCCTTGTACTTCTATTTCAAGAATTAAGTCAATACCTTTGGCAAGAGTTTTTTCAACAAAACTTTTTTTTGTTCCGTAGAAATTCCCGCTGAATTCTGCCCACTCAAGAAACTCTTTGTTCTCAATCGCTTTTTGAAATTCATCTTCGGAAATAAAGAAATAATTTACCCCGTCTTTTTCACCTTCACGGGGGTTTCTGGTTGTTGCAGATATTGAAAATTTAACGTCAGGATTTTTTTCAAGGAACATTTTTAAAATAGTTCCTTTTCCTACTCCCGAGCAGCCTGCTATTATAAATAATCGACCTGTCATAATCTTTCCCGTTTTTAAAGATTATAACTGAATTACTTTTATTATGCTACTTTTTTTAAGATTCTTTATACTGAAAAATGTAATTATCGTCATTTAAAGCTTCAATTTCTTCATATTTATATTCTTTTAATAAAGCTTTTACTTTATTAAAATTTTCAGAGAATATTTCTATAAAAATTGTAGGTTTATATTTTTTTAATGTATTTTCCATACCCTTTAAAGCATAATATTCATGACCTTCAACATCTATTTTAATAAAATCAATTTTTTCTTCTTCAATATTAATATCATCAAGTCTTTCAAGTTTTATCCCGCTTGTATTATTGGTTTGTTCGATTTTAGTACCTCCAATATTAGAATCAATATAATTAGTTACTAATCCGTTACATTTTTTGTCACTCAAACCAATGTTGTATGGAATTATAACATTCGATAAATTGTTAAGTTCAATATTCTTTTTTAATATATTAAAAGTTGTATCTATAGGTTCAAATGAATAAACTTTTTTTGCATTGCAATATATTGCCCAATATATTGAATGATTGCCTATGTTTGCTCCTACATCGAAAATTACCGCATCATCTGCGGGTAAATATTTTTTTATAAGCTCCAATTCATCTTGTTCAAAAAATTTTCCGGATTCAACTATTGTCTTTTGTATTGAATCAATAGGATAATTTGGCACATAAAATTTAATATTCCCGATACGACTTATATTATCAACCATTGCCAATTTTTTTTGTATTCTTGCTAACATTAACTTTAAAATATCTGTATCATGTTTAGTGCATCGGGGTTGTATTTTAAATTTAATTCCTAGTATATTAAAAACTTTGTGTTTTTTATATTCTGACAGTCTGTTTTGTAAAAATAATTCAATAATATCATTTTCTTTCATATTATTCTCTTAGCTTTCTAACTTTTTTTTAATTTATATCATAAAAAAGTGATAATAACAACAATAAAATAGAAGTAAAAACTTGACGTAAACATAGTGTATGTATTACCTGTTTTCAATAAAAATTAAAAAAGAGGTGATATGAATAACAACTTTGGGAAAAAATTAAAAGAATTAAGAAAATCTAAAGGATATACTCAGCAAGTATTAGCGGAAAAAGTAGGAATTGATGAAAAACATTTATCACGGATTGAAAATGGTAAATATTTTCCTTCGTATATAACACTAAATAAGTTGCTTAATGCACTTGGGATTACTGTTACACAAATAGGATTAGAACTTGAAAATTGTCAAATTAATGATAATCCTTTAATTGTAAAAGCACTGCAAATTCTTAACAGCTCGAAAAATAATGAAGAATTATATTGTTATTTAGAAGCACTTAAAGTGGTTCAAAAAGCTATAAAATTAAAATAATATTTATATTTTACCTATTATCCATGCATGAATATCATTATATATAATTAATACCATTAAAGCTATCAAAAGATAGAAAAAGAAATTGCTTACTTTTTCAATAAAGTTTTTGCTGACGGGTTTACCCGTAATTTTTTCAATAATTAAGAAGAACAAATGACCGCCGTCAAGTGCCGGTATGGGTAATATATTAATTAAGGCAAGGTTTAAAGAAATCATTGCGGTAAGTAAAAGTCCTTGAAAAATACCTTTATATGCGATAATTTCCGTTCCTATCTTTGTAATGGCAATAATACCGTTCATTTCGCTTACGGGAATTTTGCCCGTAAAGAGTTTTCCTAAAGTATAAACCATAAAACCTATATTATAGTTTACATAGTGGAATGTTGCGGGTATTAATTCTTTTAAATTACTTGTTTTTGTATATTTTTCGCTATAACTTTGTTCAATTCCCAATTTACCGTCTTTATCCGAGTATACGGGGGGCAGTTCAATTTGTTCATTATTTCTTAAAATTTTGATATAAACAGGTTTTTTTGTATCGGATATTGCTGCTGCTATATCTATTAATTGTGCATCATTTTCCAAAGTGTATTCATTTTGATAGTGAATTTTATTTCTTAAATCTTTTTGGAATGCTGATAATTCGGTTTCTTTAGGATTATATTTTTCAAGTCCTATTATATTATCAAAAGTAAGATTTATTTTTTCTTCATCCTGAAATGAGGGTAATTTAATTTTTGTACCGGATTTTATAATGCTTAAATCTTTTAACTGCGGGTTTAATTCTTTAAGTTCAATTAATTTCTTATCAATTATAATTTGTTTTGCGAACCCGTCAAATTCTTTTGATAAGGTAAAAAACTTATTTATTGCAAGCGGATAATCAATATTTGTACCGTTTATTGAATAGAAAACATCACCTTTTTGTATCCCTGAATTTAGAATAGATTCAACGGCAGAGGGGGCAAAATTTTCAAATCTCACAACAAATTTATTATCAGGCAGATGCTTCCAAATAAGCCCCGTAAAAAATATGAGAAGATAAGCCAAAATTACGTTAAAAATAACTCCCATGGAAATTACTAAAGCTCTTTGTCCTACCGTTTTATTTGAGTATCTTAACGGTGAATCTTTAGGAAGGTCGCATTCTTCTTCATCATCGGGGAAAGAAACATAACCGCCGAGTAAAAATGCGTGAATTAATATTTCCGTTTCGCCTATTTTTTTCTTAAATAAAGTAGGGCCTACAGGCAAGCCGAACCCGAATTTATCTACCCTTATTCCTACCAGTTTTGCCGCTAATAAATGCCCTATTTCATGAACCAATATCAATAAACTGATTAATAAAATCATTATTATTGAACTTGAAAACATATGTATAAAATTCATTTTATTATTCTCTCTTATCTATTATAATTTGTATTATATGATAAACTTAATTGAAAAACTACTAAACCTTATATATATACAACCTTGCTACTTGTGTAAAAGCACAAAAGAGGATAAAATACTCTGTTCAAAATGCAAAGAAAAAATTCACTATTTGCCTAAAACGGTTTTAAAACTAATAGAAGGTGTAAATGTATATTCTTGTACTGTTTATGATGATGTTATAAAAAAATTAATAAAAAATTTAAAATATCATAACCAAAAACAGCTTGCAAAAGTTATGGCACTTATTATGTATGAATATATTAAGGAATTAAATTTAAATAAAGAATATGTTCTTTTACCCGTGCCTATTCATAAAAACAGACTAAAAGAACGAAAATATAATCATATGGAAATATGTGCAAATGAAATATTTAAACTCAGCGGGTATAAAGTTAATAAAAATCTGCTTATAAGAATTAAAGATACTCAAAATCAATATAAATTACACAGAGATGAAAGAATAAAAAATATCAAAGGAGCTTTTGAACTTAGCAAAACCGAATTTCCCGATAAAACTTTAAATTATCTTATTATAGATGATATAACCTCAACAGGTGCTACATTAGAAGAAATAATAAAACTTTTAAAATCAAACGGATATAATAATTTAACTGCTTTAACATTAGCTGTGCCCGATATTTGGAATTAAAAAAATATTGACTGACAGCAGCTATCATCATTTAATATTTGTTTATGAATAATTTAACACTGCCAACACGAATATTAAAGGGATTAAATACAAGTTCATCCTTAGGAATGTTTGCCCGCGATACGGGCGGATGTCTTTTAGCTAAACTTGCGGTTTCAAGAAGCAAAGATGAAGCAAAGGAAATCGGTTTTGCGGAATTATCGGAATCAGCGTTATTTTATTTTTCGGCACCTGCTGTTGCAAAAGCAACATCGAAAGTTTTTTCTAAAAAATATAATATTGAAAAAGAACTGATTTCTAAACCTATTGATGAGATTAAAAATGTCGGACTTGATAAGTTAAAAAATATCAAACTTGCAAAATTTGCTCAAATAGCTTCGACCTTTGGAGTCATTCTGCCTTTGGTTTTTGCGATTGCTCCCGTAAGAAACATATTAACTTATGCAAATAAGGGTAAAGATGAGTTTGTAAGTGTAGTAGGGTTAAAAAAAGAGGATGAACAGGCAAAACAAGAAGAAGCTAAACAAAAAGCTTTTGGGCTTATTAAATCGCTTCTTGCAGTTAGTGCGGTTTCGCTTGCTGCTTTATCCGTTGTCTTGACGCTTGCTAAAAATAATAAAATTTATGAAAAAATTAAACCTTTTGTTTCTAAAGTGGTAAGGAATTTTGAATTTACAAATTCAAACGATTTAAAAATGTCACATTACGGTGCATTTATATATCCTGTCAGTATAGCAAGCTATTATTATGCTTCAAGAGATAAATATGAAGTTCAGGAAAATACAAGACGATTTGCGACAACCGTTCCTTTAATGTTTTTTGGTGAAAAACTTATAGAAAAACCTATCCATAAAGGGTTTGATAAATTATTTAATACCAAAGTAATCGAAAACGGGGTTATAAAATCTTATGATGAAATATTAAAATTGCCCTCAGCTCTTCAAAAACAATATTTAAAAAGCAAAAATTTCTCATACGGATTGACTTTTTTAACTAATACAATGGTAATTGCTGCTGCTGTCGGAATTCTAAACAGGGTGGCAACAAAAAAACGTTATGAGCGTGAAAATAAAAAAATAATGTATAATTATACATAAGAAAAGGCAGAAATTTATATGGAAAACAATGATAAATATATAGAACTGGGTTTTGCAAAACTTGATACGGATCGTACAAAAAGACGAGGTTATTCAGAGGCGATATTTTGCGAGTGTAAAACAAATGAACAGCTTTTTGAAATATTTTCTGCGTTTAAAGAAAACAATACAAACGTAATAGGAACAAGGGCAAGCGTTGAACAGTACGAATATTTAAAGAAAAAAATGCCTGATATTTGTTACAGTGAAAAAGGAAAAGTTTTAACTTTAATATCTCGCAATATTGAAAAAACCGGTGAAGTTGCAATATGTACCGGCGGAACGGGTGATATTCCCGTAGCAGAAGAAGCTGCCGTTACTGCCGAATTTTACGGCAGTAATGTTAAAAGGTATTATGATATCGGGGTTTCAGGTATCCATAGATTGTTTGACAAAATAGATGAAATAAAAAAAGCAAATGTAATTATTGCGGTTGCGGGCATGGAGGGAGCTTTAGGCTCTATCTTGGCGGGATTGGTTGATGTACATGTTATTGCGGTTCCTACGTCAATAGGTTACGGTGCTTCTTTTAAAGGATTATCCGCACTGCTTACAATGTTAAATTCTTGTGCTGAGGGTATGAGTGTTGTTAATATAGATAACGGCTTTAATGCAGGTTACAGTGCTAATCAAATAAACAGGTTAATTTCGGGCGGTAAAAAATGAAAATATATTTTGAATGCAATTCGGGAATTTCGGGTGATATGTCAGTGGCCAGTCTTTTAGATGCCGGAGCGGACAGAAAAAAACTTGATGATGCTTTAAGTTCAATGAAACTTGATAATGAATTTACTTATGAAATAAAAAAAGTTCAAGTTAATGCCATTGAAGCGACTGATTTTAACGTTATATTACCAAAACACCGCCATGATGAGCTTATTGAACATCATCACCACCATGAACACCGCAATTTATTTGATGTTCAAAAGATAATAGATAAAGCTCAAATGACTTCAACTGCAAAAGAACTTGCAAAAAAGATTTTTCAAATAGTAGCTGAAGCTGAAGCTCAAGTGCACGGTAAAGATATTTCTGAAGTTCACTTTCATGAAGTCGGGGCGGTTGATTCTATAGCGGATATTGTTAGTTTTGCTGTGCTTTTTGATGATTTAAATCCTGATGAAGTTTATTTTTCGCCTTTGACAGAGGGCAGAGGGACAATAGAGTGTCAGCATGGAACTTTAAATGTTCCTGTTCCCGCTGTTTGTGCTATTGCTCAAAAATACAAACTTCCTTTAAAATTAACGGATAATGAGGGTGAAATGGTTACTCCCACGGGTGCAGCAATCGCTGCTTCTCTTTATACGGGTAAAAAATTGCCTGATGAAATTATTATTAAAAAAGTCGGTTGCGGAGCGGGAAAAAGAAAGTATAAAAATCCCGTATTAAGAGTTATTTTGTTTGATTAGTTTTGGAAATGTATTATGTCGATTGAAAATTATGTTAAATTTCTGGACGTGGTTGATGATGATTTAAAAAAGATTTTTGATTATCAAAGTGAATATTTATGCTGTAAACAAGGCTGTGCTCATTGCTGTAAAAGAGGTAACTTTCCGCTGTCCAAACTTGAATTTGAATATTTAATGCTCGGTTTTGAGAAACTGAATGAAACTACTAAAAATATTATAAAAAATAATATTAATGAGTTAAAAAAGCTTGAAGATACCGAAAATTATATATGTCCGTTTTTAATAAATGATGTCTGCTCTGTTTATAAAAACCGCCCTATTGTATGCAGAGCTTTCGGCGTTTTAACCGAAGATTCCAAGGGTAATCCGTCTTTCCCTTTCTGTACTACCTTGGGACTTAACTTTGCTAAGATTTATGATAAAGAAAAACAGCATCTCTCATCAGAACTTGTAAAAAAGAATAATTACAAAATTTTTCCTAAGATTTTCAGGCTCAGCAACAATATATTTATGAATTTACCTCTCGCAAAAGAATTAAATCTTGAATTTGGCGAGGGTAAGAAAATGATTGAATACTTAAAAACAAAATTTTAAATATTTTTATATTATGGAACTCACGGTTTAATTTCGCGTCGGTAATAATAATTGAGAGTGAGGTTTTACTATGAGTATTCAGTATTTGGACGATGCTTGTCTTGAAGATAATTATATTGATTTGGAAGAACAAAATGAGGAAGATGATGAAATTTCAACTTTTAACAGCGTTGTTTATAAAGATGATATTTTGCAGATGTATTTAAAAGATATAGGCAAAACAAAGTTGTTAAAACGTAAAGAAGAAGAGGAACTGGGAAAAATAATTCAGGAAGGGGATAGTGAAAAAGCACTTATTGCAAAGAAAAAGCTAATTCAGGCAAATTTAAGACTTGTGGTAAGTATAGCTAAAAAGTATACGGGACAAGGAGTTCTGTTTATGGACTTGGTACAGGAGGGGTCTTTAGGACTTATTAAAGCAGCTAACAGGTTTGATTATTCCAAAGGGTTTAAGTTTTCAACTTATGCTACATGGTGGGTAAGACAAACTATTGCAAGAGCTATTGCTAATAATTCTAAGGTAATCAGGGTTCCTGTTCATATGATTGATAAAATCAGACTCGTAAAAAAGGCAATTTTTGAGTTAAGTTACTTAAACGGCAAAGAACCGAGCGTTGAAGAAATTTCTCAAAAACTTAAAATGCCTGTAAAACAAGTTAATATCGTGCTTAATACCGTTAAGCTGGAACCTGTCAGTCTTGATACACCCGTTGCCGAAAATCTTTCTCTTGAGGATTATATAGCTGATGATAATTATACTTCACCTGAAAAAAATACTCAAAATATTTTACTTAAAAGATATATAGATATTATGCTGAAAGAATTGACGCCGAAAGAACGTAAAATTATTATAGGGAGATTCGGTATTGACGGAAACAGTCCTAAGACTCTTGAGCAGTTAGGCAAAGATATGGGGTTTTCCAAAGAAAGAATAAGACAAATTGAATGTATTGCTTTAAGAAAACTTAAATCTTGCGAAAGTATTAAGCATTTAAAAGATTATCTGAGTTAATATAATAAGCACATAAATAAAAGTGAAACGAAATACAAATTTTCACTTTTTTTATTTTAAAAAACAAAGGGGATTAAGCTTGTTCGATATTTGATAATGTTTATGCTATTATTTTTACAGAAAAATGTATAAACAGAGGTTTAATTATGTCAACGGCAACAATGGAAGAATTAAGAAAAAAATATGAAGTTGTAATAGGTTTAGAAGTGCATGCACAATTAAAAACAAAATCAAAGATTTTTGCGTGTGATTCAACCGAATTCGGAAACGAACAAAATACACAAGTAAGCCCGATAACTTTGGGCATGCCGGGGGTTTTACCGGTTTTGAACAGAGAAGTTGTAAATATGGGTATTTTAACGGGACTGGCTTTAAACTGTACTATTCCCCAATTTTGTAAATTTGACAGAAAACAATATTTTTATCCCGATTTACCTAAAGGTTATCAAATATCACAATATGACCAGCCTATATGTGTAAACGGTCATATAGATATAGAAGGCAAAAGAATAGGTATAACAAGAGCTCACTTAGAAGAAGATGCGGGTAAGCTGGTACATATGGGTTCAAGCGGTATAGCAGGTTCAAGTTATTCATTGGTTGACTTAAACAGAGCCGGAACTCCTCTGTTGGAGATTGTATCCGAACCGGATATGCGTTCTTCTGATGAAGCAAGAGCATATATGGAAGAATTAAGAACAACTCTAAGATACATAGGTGTTTGCGACGGGAACCTTGAAGAAGGTTCTATGAGGTGTGATGCAAATATTTCAGTCCGCCCGATAGGTCAAAAAGAATTTGGAACAAGAGCGGAAATAAAGAACGTTAACAGTTTTAAAGCACTACAGCGTGCTATTGAATATGAAATAGACAGACAAATTGATATAGTTGAATCTGGTGAAGAAGTTGTTCAGGAAACAAGGCTCTGGGATGATAATCAAGGTGTGACAAAATCAATGAGAGGTAAAGAAGATGCTCATGACTACCGTTATTTCCCCGAACCTGACCTTATGCCTCTCGAAATTTCAAGGCAATGGGTAGATGAAATCGCATCAAAAATGCCGGAACTTCCGCCCCAAAGACGTCAACGTTATGTTTCTTACGGGCTTTCTCCTTATGATGCAAATGTTTTGGTTGAACAGCAAGATATTGCATACTTCTTTGATAAAGTTGTTGACTTAAAAGCAGACCCTAAAGTTGCCAATAACTTCCTCATGAAAGAAATCGCAGCATATTTAAAAGAAGAAAAACTGACTATTGAAGAAACTAAACTAACCCCCGAAAGCTTTGCGGAACTGATTAATCTTGTTACATCAGGTGCTATTTCAAATAATATAGGTAAACAAATTGTTATTACATTGTTAAAAGAAGGCGGAAGTGCAAAGGCTATTGTTGAAAAACAAGGTTTAAGCGTTATTTCTGATGAAGGGGCTCTGCAAGATATTATTAATAAGGTTATTGAATCAAACCCATCTCAGGTTGAACTTTATAGAGGCGGTAAAGATAAATTATTCGGCTTTTTTGTAGGTCAGATTATGAAAGAAACAAAGGGTAGAGCTAATCCGCAGTTGTTGAATAAATTATTAAAAGAAGCTCTGGATAAATAATTAAAATTATCAAAAGTAATGCAAAAAAAAACAGACACCGAATGGTGTCTGTTTTTTTAATGAATAAAATTACTAACCTTTAGTAGTTTGAGAACCGTATCCAACAGCACCTTCAGTATTTGCATCATACATAACTTCTTGAGTTGGCTGTCCGTATGGAACTACTTTTTGAGAATAAATCATAGCTTGATAAATATCTTTTGGTCTTTTTGAAGATGTTGTAGCTACGTTTGGTTTTTTAAGACCGTTTACGTCTATCCATAAGTTAGGAGCATCTGTACTTGAAGCACAAGGAGTTGTGTTATAAGAGTCACAAGCTGTACCTTGGTCATCGCTGTTAGCTGAATTATAATTTGTGACGCAGAAAATCATACCATCTTGAGTAGTGAAAACAGCAGAACCTGAACATTTACCCGTATCAGTAAATGTACTTACACCGTCAATTACACTCATTCTTCTTTTAAATACATCATTTACCAATAATGTTGCACTTGTGTAATCTTGTGCAGATAAACCATACAATGCATAGTTTAGAGTTAGTGCCTGATTAGTACCGGAAATAGCTTTTTTCAATGCCGTACGGAATTCTTGAGCATTGGTGTTATTCATCAATGTCGGAATTGTCATAGCTGCAATTACACCTATAATTACCAAAGTAATCAAAACTTCAGCAAGGGTGAAACCTAATTTTTTCATATAATCTACCTCTCATTTTTAACTTATATGTTACTTTTTAAATTTTATATTTTTTTTTAAAATTCGTCAATAATGTAAAATAACCGATATATAAAATACAATTCCCTTAATTTACCCTTTATAACAATATTTTAACAATATTTCATATAAAAAGATGATATCTTTGTTATAAAAAAAAATAGTATAATTATGACAAATAAAAAAATAACATTATATATAAATATGTGTATGTAAAAAAGGAAGTATAAATGATAAATCAATTAAGAAATATGGTTTCAAAGGTATTTTATGCACCCTCTTCAAATCAGACGGTTAGTGCCGTAAGGACAGAAACCGCAGGATATAATCCTTTTGAAAACCCATTTGTACAAATGCCTTCAAGAAAAAATTATGCGGTAAACAGACCTGTTAAAGGCGGATATTTCGCGGGATATTATAACGGTAAACCCAATATCGTAGGCAGAAGACTTTTTATAGAAGCATAATTAAAACTTGTTTAATATTTTTTAAAACAAATAATCAAATTCCAAATGACCTATTTTAACAATATCACCTTCTTGAACTCCCGCAGCTTTTAGTGCATCAAATACTCCCATTGATTTAAGAATATTTTGAAATCTGTATAACTGCTCAGTATTTCTGCCGTCCGTAACATTTGCCAAACGAAATATTTTTCCGCCCTCTACGACAAAAGTGTGTTTATCAACTTTGTAAACGCTGTATGAGCTGTCGTCATTATCGATTGCTCCGTCATCTTCTTCAACTTCAATATTTATAACAGGTTTTGGTATTTCATCAACCTTTTGTGCAACAAAATACATAAACTCCTTTAAATTTTCTCTTGTTGCCGCGGATATTAAAAATACATCATCTGAAAACTTTTTAAATTCACTCAGATACTTTGTTTTTGTTTGTTCATCAATAGAATCAATTTTATTAAGTGCAATAACCTGATAAACTTTTGAGAGTTGTTCGGAGTGTTTTTTAAGTTCTTCATTAATAATTTTGTAATTATTTATAGGGTCATTTTGTGTTAAATCAACAAGATGAATTAAAAAACGGCATCTTTCAACATGGCGTAAAAACTCATGCCCGAGCCCTATTCCCTCGGAAGCTCCCTCGATTAATCCGGGGATATCGGCAATAACAAACCCGTCGCCGTTGTCTTTTTTTACTACACCCAAATGAGGAATAATAGTTGTAAAAGGATAATCTGCTATTTTCGGTTTTGCAGAGCTTACAGCACTGATAAGAGTAGATTTGCCTGCGTTTGGCATGCCTAATAATCCTACGTCCGCTATTAATTTAAGCTCTAATTCCAAAGTTCTTTCAATCCCGTTTTCACCGGGCTCGCAAAATTGCGGAGCTCTTTTTTGTGCGGTTGCAAAACAGGCGTTTCCTCTTCCGCCTCTTCCGCCTTGAGCTGCCATTAATATCTGTCCGTCTTTATTTAAATCGGCAATGATTTTACCTGTTGAAGCATCTTTTACTATTGTCCCTACGGGCACTTTAATATATAAATCTTTTCCGCATCTGCCATGCTGAGTCTTAATATATCCGTTTTCTCCGTTTTCCGCTTTAAAAACAGATTGATATTGAAAGTCCATTAATGTTGATAAATCTTCTGTTGCAACAAGATAAATATCTCCGCCTTTACCTCCGTTACCGCCTGCGGGCCCGCCTTTATCAACGTATTTTTCTCTACGCCATGCTACTATCCCGTTACCGCCTTTTCCCGATAAAATTTTTATTTTTGTTTTATCTAAGAACATATTTTTTCCTTTATTAATTCGGATAATATTTCACAGCTGTCTTTTACCATTGTTCTGCAATGATTTCTGCGTTCGGGCGAGTGAAAATCTTCAAACCCCTGAGATAAAACTTTACAACAAGTAACATTGTGTAGATTTGTAAATTTGTCATAAAATTCTTTTGCTGTTTTTCTTGCTTCTTTTCCGTCACGGTTTTCATTTTTTCCGTACAAACAGCCGATAACTAATTGAGCTCCCGCAACAGCTCCGCATAAGCATCGGGCTCCCATTCCTCCTGAAAACGGTGTTGCCGCACTTAATAGTTCTTTAGGGGCAAAACCCTTATCTATTGCTGCTTGTACTACAGCTTCCGAACAAGAATAACCTTCCATAAAATATTTATCTGCAATATCTTTCATTTTTTCTCCTTTTATTTGTAAAAAATATTATATCATGGCTTGAAATTTAATAAAAAATATGTTACAATTGTAGTATAAGGAACAAGAAAAATGATTACTGCATTGGCCGAAAGAAGAATATTTTGTTCCGAGAAAATGGTCTTAAAGCTGGGTTTTGTGATAATGGCGTTAGCTGTTTTCTCCGGTCAGAATTTGCCGATTGATGCTTTTGAAACGGGTGGTTATATATTGAATAACTATGTACAAGATAAATTTGTAACTAAAGAGCAAGATTATTCTGCTCTTTTTTTATTAAGAAAAAACTGGGAAAACGAGTTAAAAGTAAAATACAAAAATAATACCGTTAAAAAGATTGAAGAGGGTGTTGTTTATATTCCGATTGTTAAATATATAAATAACAGAAGAATAAAAATGAATGTTGTAGAAGTTAACAGGAATTTGAACGATAACATAGAAATAGTTCCGCAAAGTGCTTCGGAAAATATTCATTCAAAGTCCAGAATAAATAAAATCGCCCAAAATCAAAATACAATAGTAGCGGTAAACGGTACTTATTTTAAACAAGATACAGGTACACCTTTAGGTGCGTTGGTTGTTAATAATGAAATTATATCAGGCCCGATATATGAAAGAGCGGGTTTCGGTATAAGTTCTAAAGGTTACAGAACTTCCAGAATATCATTTTTCGGAGAATTGAGAACAAAAGATAAATTAATTAAGATAAATAATATAAATCAGCCAAGAATGATGTTCTCCGAGGTTTTAATGTATACCCCGAAATGGGGAGTTAAATCTCCTCTAACAAAGAAGCCCGCAATTCATATTGCGGTTAAAAATAATAAAATTATTGCAAAATCAACAAGTCCTGTTGTAATACCAAAAGACGGATACGTAATATCCGCACCTGTTGATACTTTTAAAGATTTAAAATTGTCGGACAGAGTAAATATAAAATATTCCGTAATGCCTAAATGGGATGATATTGACCATATAATATCAGGCGGGCCTTATTTGGTTAAAAACGGCAGTATATTTGTTGATGCGGTAAATGAAAAATTAACTTCAATATCGGGAAGAAACCCCAGAACCGCTATCGGATATACAAGAGATAATGTAATGATAATTGTAACGGTGGACGGACGAAAAGAAGGCTCGAGCGGTGTTACTTTAAATGAACTTGCAAAAATAATGAAGAATTTAGGATGTTATGAGGCTATAAACCTTGACGGAGGCAGTTCAACCGTTATGTATCTTAACGGAACCGTTTTATCGGGCAGTAATTTAAAAAATTCCGCAATGATAAGCAACGCTCTTGTGGTAAGACGTAAGGCTTAAAAGAAATTAGCTTCTTTATAACGTCTGTATTGAGATAATTTTGCATAAAAGTCGGGCCACCAAACTCGTATAAGTCCGTCTATTATACCTACATCATCATAATATTGGCTTTCACCTCTCGGATTAATATATTTTGTATTGAAAGTATCTTGCATCATCGGGGTCATAGAAGTACCTCTCAAAGCAACTCTTGTACTTTCAAGTCTTAAAGTGTTAATTCTTTGTGTAGGACTTCCGGGTCTAATTTCATGAAACAAGTCCATTTCAAGCCTTTCAAGCCTGTCTATTGTGTTTTCCCAAGCAAAAGAATTATGATAAATTCTTTTTTCAATTGTATCTAACGCCCTGTACTGTTCGGCTGTCAGATTAACTAATCTTGGATTGTCCGCTGTATTTTCCCACTCGGATGCATTGGCATAAAGAGGCACAATAATTAAAACTATCCAGACAAAAATTACTTTTGTCAATTTTTTCATAACCATACTTCCCGTAAACTGTAAACACATATAGCGTTCTTTTTTAGTTTACGGGTATTTTAAGGTTTATAAATTACACTGATGAATAAACCTTTTTTACGATTATTGACTAATTTAAAATTTTAATTAATTTTGAATTTCTATTGAATTTCTTCCGCCTTCATTAACCTCAAAAACTATTTCACCCTTTTGAGGGTCTTGAGATGTAATCATAACTAAAGCGGAATAAAAACCGTTATCCTGATAAAACTTCATAATATCTTTTCTGATTTCCGCAATGTTTTCAGCGGTCATAGGTTTATCAATTTTGTTTTGAACCACATTCAAAAGAGTATCCGATGTTATGGAGTTATTATTAACGAAAACAATTGATTTAATAGGTGAATTAGTAACTTGTTCTTGAGTTTTAGGTGCAGTTTTTGTGGAAATAATAGCATTATTCTTGTTTCTGGCTCTTGTCATGGCTTCATGGGTTCTTAATTCACGCATATATTGACTGTTAATACTGCCTGCATCATATCCTCCGAATTGAGAAGCTAATGATACGTCGGTAACACAAGAAAATATAAACAATAAAGCTAATAATTTTTTCATAAAGTACCTCACCTTTCAACTGTGCACAAGAATATTATAGCATAATTTGCAAAGAAAATTACTTGGCAAACTCAATTTTCTGTAATAGACTAGGAATATGAAATACATAGAGAATGTAAGAAATTTTTGCATTATAGCACATATAGACCATGGTAAATCAACTCTTGCAGACAGGCTGTTGGAAAAAACAGGAACGATAGCCGAGCGTGATATGCAGGATCAATTGCTTGATACTATGGATATAGAGCGTGAACGCGGTATAACTATAAAATTAAATGCTGCAAGAATGAATTATAAAGCAAAAAACGGAAAAGAATATGAATTAAACCTTATAGATACTCCCGGACACGTAGATTTTTCTTACGAAGTTTCACGTTCTTTGGCTGCTTGTGAGGGAGCTTTACTAATAGTTGATGCTACCCAAGGCGTTGAAGCTCAAACATTATCTAATGTTTATCTGGCAATAGAGCAAAATTTAGAGATAATTCCCGTTATAAATAAAATAGACTTGCCCTCTGCGGATGTTGAAAGGGTAAGAGAAGAAATAGAAGAGGTTTTGGGTATTGATGCATCAATGGCAATCCCCGTAAGTGCTAAAGAAGGTACGGGAGTAGAAGACGTACTTGAAGCTGTTGTTGAATTTGTGCCTCCGCCTGTTGATACTTCTGATAAACCGTTAAGAGCTTTGGTTTTCGATAGTGCTTATGACCAATATTTAGGTACTTTGTGCTTCTTCAAAGTGGTTGACGGAAGTATAAAACTGGGTGATAAAATTAAATTTATGGCATCGGGTAAAGAGTATGAAATAACCGAGCTTGGTTATTTAAACCCGAACAGAGTTCCCGTAAAAGAATTAAAAACAGGTGATGTAGGCTATATGGGGTGCTCTATAAAAGAAATAACAAGGTTCGTAGGCGACACAATAACCCACGTTGAAAACGGTGCGGCAGAACCTCTTGAGGGTTATAAAGAGGCACTTCCCATGGTATTTTCGGGTTTGTATCCCGTAGAAAATGACCAGTATCAGGACTTAAAAGAAGCTTTGGAAAAATTAAAATTAAACGATTCAAGTATTACCTTTGAACCCGAAACTTCATCGGCTCTTGGCTTTGGCTTTAGATGCGGTTTTTTGGGAATGCTTCATATGGAAATAGCACAGGAACGTTTGGAGCGTGAATATAATCTTACGCTTGTTACAACGGCTCCGAGTGTTATTTATAAAGTGCATAAAACAAACGGTGAAGTTATTGAAATTGATAACCCCGCAAATCTGCCCGATGCTCAATATAGAGATTACATTGAAGAACCTTATGTAAAAGTTACAATTATTACTCCTAATGAATATGTAGGACTTTTAATGGAATTGGCACAATCAAAACGCGGTATTTTCCAAAATATGACATACCTTGATAAAATAAGAGTATCGCTTCACTATGAAATACCTTTGAGTGAAATAATTACCGACTTTTATGACCAGTTAAAATCACGTTCTAAAGGTTATGCAAGTTTGGATTACGAGTTCAGTGATTATAAACGTTCCGATTTAGTTAAACTGGATATTCTTCTTGCGGGTGAAGTAGTTGACGCTTTAAGTGCTATAGTTCATAAAGATAATGCATTCTATGTGGGTCAAAAGTTGACTTCAAAACTAAAAGATATAATACCGCGTCAGCTCTTTGAAGTTGCTATTCAAGCGGCAATCGGCGGAAGAATTATTGCAAGAACAAACATAAAAGCACTCAGAAAAAGCGTTCTTGATAAATGTTACGGCGGTGATATTACACGTAAAAGAAAATTGCTTGAAAAACAAAAACGCGGAAAAAAACGTATGAAAGCCGTAGGCAGAGTTGAAGTACCTCAAGAAGCATTTATGGCAGTACTGAGTATAAATGAAGACTAAAGGAGGTCAAATTGGCACTTGATACAGCACTTGTTATGATTTTAGCGGGCGGTGAGGGGAAAAGATTGTTTCCTCTGACAAGAGACAGAGCTAAACCCGCGGTTCCGTTCGGAGGCAGATACAGAATTATAGATTTTGTTATAAATAACTTTATAAATTCAGGTTTTTATAAAATAAAAATACTTACACAGTACAAATCAGATTCTTTAAATCAGCATATAGCAAGAAGCTGGCCGGTATCTCCCATTTTAGGGCAGTATATAGATTTAGTTCCCGCCCAGATGAGAACGGATGGAAGCTGGTATCAGGGAACTGCGGATGCGGTTTATCAAAATTTGACTCATATTAATGACGAAAACCCAAAACACGTTTGTGTATTTGGCGGTGACCATATTTACAGAATGGATGTATCTCAAATGATGAGATATCATAAAAAACAAAATGCACAATTAACGATATCGGCAATACCGATACCGATTTCCGAGGCAAGTGAATTCGGAATTATAGAAGTGGATGATGATTGGCGTTTAATCGGGTTTCAGGAAAAACCTCAAACCCCGCCGAAACCTATGCCCAATAGGCCGGATATGTGCTTAGCTTCCATGGGTAATTATATTTTTGAAACTGCAGACCTTGTTAAAGAAGTGACCGAGGATGCTTCAAACCCCAATTCTCACCACGATTTCGGTAAAAATATTATACCTAAAATGCTTAAAGAAGGCAAAAACATATATGTATATGACTATTCTCAAAATGAGTATACGGGTATGACAGAATCGGAACGCGGATATTGGAGAGATGTAGGAAGTATTGACAGTTATTGGCAGGCAAATATGGATTTGCTGGACTATGAACCCGAATTAAATTTATATTCCGACGAATGGCCTTTGAGAACTTATAATTATAACTTTCCTCCCGCAAAGTTTATTTGGGCGGAAGGTGAAAGAGTAGGCATGGCAACAAATTCCATGGTTTCAGAAGGATGTGTAATCTCTGGCGGAAGTATATCAAGATGTATACTGTCACCTCAAGTAAGAATTAACAGCTTTTCAAACGTTACGGATTCTATTTTAATGGAAAATGTTAATGTCGGAAGATATTCTGAAATAAGAAAAGCTATAATTGATAAAAATGTTAATATTCCGCCTTATACAAAAATTGGTGTTAATATTGAAGAAGATAAGGCACGCGGGTTTTTAGTTTCAGCAGGCGGTGTAACCGTTGTACCTAAAGGAGCAAAATTGTGAAGAAAAGATTTTTTATAGGAATTTTTCTGGCTGCAGCATTCGGTTTATTAGTGTTTATTCACATTTTATTTAATCATAAAAATATGAATGAATATGCTGTTAACACAAATTTAGCTGCCCCCATAGAAATACCTGACTCTCATATACATCAATATCAACAGGCAGAATCAGGCAAGCCTGAAATTGTTATGTTTTATGTAGACTGGTGTACTTTTTGCAGAAGATTTATGCCGATTTTCGGTGAGGCTGCATCAAAATACAATAAAGATTTTGATTTTGCGGTTGTTAATTGTGAACATCCCGAAAACGCAGAAATTGTCAAAAAATTTGATATATCAGGTTATCCAACTGTTATTATTATTGATAATGATTTAGATTTTCAATATCAGATAAGTATGACAGCTACTCAAAGCTTGGAAGCATTAGAAAAAGAACTTAATAATCATAAAAAATTACGTAGTAAATTAACAAAAAAATAAAGTTAATATAATTGACAAGTATTTATTTTACCGATACAATAGTCCGTAATCGGACTGTAAAATATTGTACTAATTAGGGATGTTTTATGGACAAGCTGAAACTAAAAGAATTATCGGAACAGTTGTTTAAATTCCACGTAGAAATATCCGGAGTTTACAACGAGTATGCTAAATCTTGCGGGTTAACTTATGCGGGATTAAAGGTTTTGGCGATAATTTTAGATGTTAAAGAGTGCACACAAACAACAATTACCCAATATACCTATTTACCCAAACAAACAGTAAATGCAATAATAAAAAGTTTAATCAAACAAAATATAATAGCACCTTTAATAGAATCTGATAAAGATAAAAGGAATAAAGTTATAAAACTCACGCCTGAGGGCAAAAAATATGTTTCGAAAATAGTAGAAAAGGCAAAAGAAATAGAATATAGAGCCTTAGACAGCTTAGGGGAAGAAAAAACAGAGGCACTAATAAAAGCTATAAGTATATTTAGAGATAATTTAAAGATAATATAAGAGGATATAAAATGAGATACTTAAAAGATAAAAAACACAGATGGATATTGTGGATAGCGGTAATTATAATAGTGCCGATATTATGGCATCAATTATCAGGAATGGTTGCAGGATATATGCAGCAAAAAGCAATGAGTGCTCCTAAAGAGGTACAGACAATGAAACCTGCGGTGCAGGAAATATATTCAGAGTCAGAATCTGCAGGCAGAATTGAAGCAAAATATTCTGTTGATGTAGTGGCAAGAATTAACGGCTGGCTTCAAAAAAGATTTTTTGATGAAGGTGCAAAAATAAACAAAGGTCAAACATTATTTCTAATAGAACCCGATCAATATCAAATAGCTGTTAATAATGCGGCGGCAAATGTAAGACAGAGCCAGGCATCATATACTAATGCTGAAAAAGAACTTACAAGGGCAAAAGAACTTGTAAAAAAAGATTATGTAAGTAAATCATATTATGATGAAGCTTTGGCAACACGAGACAGAACAAGAGCTGCACTTGATGCGGCAAAAGCACAATTGGCTGATGCAAAATTAAATTTAAGCTATACAAAAGTTACTTCCCCAATTGACGGTAAAATAGGTAAAATTATAATTACGGAAGGCAACCTGGTTAATACACAATCGGGACCTTTAGCCAGAATAGTTAGTGTCAGCCCTATTTATGTATATTTTAATTTAAAAAGTGCGGAATTTTTAAAGTTTAGAAAAATTGATTCTTCTGCTGATTTCAGCAATATGAATGTACAAATCCAGCTTGCTGACGGAAGTATATATCCTGAAATCGGTAAGATTGAGTTTGTTGATAATGAAGTAAATGAAACAACGGGTACGATAAGTTTAAGGGCAACATTTGAAAATGCCGATGAGCTTTTGGTCCCCGGGGATTTTGTTAAAGTTGTTGTTAAATCTGTTGAACCGAG
>CANRMD010000012.1 GCA_947631645.1 Candidatus Gastranaerophilales bacterium | reverse complement strand
ACGGGATAAGTATGCGTAGCTGAACCCTATTGTTTGCGATATCTTGAGCAAACAATACGGTGAGAGTCCTCTCTTTAAAAAACCTTACATAAAAAGAAACTGCCCTCGATGGGACTCTGCTTAGACCGTTGGCGAGTATGTGGAATACGAGCCTTACGGGATAAGTATGCGTAGCTGAACCCTATTGTTTGCGATATCTTGAGCAAACAATACGGTGAGAGTCCTCTCTTTATAAAACCTTACATAAAAAGAAACTGTCGAAGATGGGACTCGAACCCACAAGGCGTGAACCACATGAACCTGAATCATGCGCGTCTACCAATTTCGCCACTTCGACATAGTTTTTTTGTATTCAATTGTCAGATTAACTCAGTCGTCTGTGGCTCATGGTTTTCACTTCGTTCAAACCCCTCTCCTCGAACGATTATCAATCGTTCTCGTCGGCAGAGTGCCACTTCGACATAGTTTTTTTGTATTCAATTGTCAGATTAACTCAACCGTCTGTGGCTCATGGTTTTCACTTCGTTCAAACCCCTCTCCTCAAACGATTATCAATCGTTCTCGTCGGCAGAGTGCCACTTCGACATAAAATAATTTTATCACAAAATAATTTTGAAATATTACCCTTTAACTAAATATTTTCCGTCTTTAATGCGAACCGCAAAATATGGCTTATCCTTGCCTTTTTCCTTTAAAAATAATACAAACGGTCGGTCAAAATAGTAAAAATCTTCAAGATATATCTTTTCTACATACATTGCAATTTTGTCTGCCACCCTCAAAGCAGCTTCACTTTTTAACCTTGCACCTTTGTTATCCATATCAAATTTTACTGTTTGAAGTGTTTTTAAAATTACCCAAATATCGCCGGGATTATTTATATAATCTTTTCCCTTTATGTCTTTATCTGCAAGTTCTTTATTAAAGTCCGTTGTCCTATCTATATGCAGATAAGGGATTTTATAGTAATTAACAATGCTTATAATTGCATTAGGATGTTTTTGTAAATCATCTTTTGTCCTATTTTGAGTATATTCTTTCTTTTTTAAGGATTTTTCCTTAATTTCTGAATACAATTGCTCAAATGAAGCATTTGAGTCCGTTAAATACAAAATCATTTCTTCTTTATCATTTTTATCCGTTATTTTTAAGGCAAAATCATTATCATTTGCGTAAAATAATGATTCAATCGTGCCTTCAAGTTTATCTTTATTTTCATCGGAGTCCCTGTCTTGAAATTTGACATCTTTCATAAATCCAAAATATTTATACTTTTGAGTTTCTATTTTATTGAAATAGTCATTTGGCAAATTATCAAACCGGGCAATAAATGGGAAATTCTTTAAAAGCATTGAATAAATAAACCATTGATTTGTTTTATCGTCAGCAATATCAGGGAACGTAAATTTATCTAAAATATCGCTTTTTTCTTTGAATTTATCCCAAATGCCTTTTTCAATACTTCTTTTGAGCTTTAGTGTTTGTTTGCCTACCGCAATATAGTAATCATCAGGGTTTAAATCATCTTTAATAAACTTTTGCTTATTCAGTTCATCCGCAAGTTTAGGATTTCCCTCGACATATTCAACCTTTGGAGTACCAATGAGATTAATAAATTCATTCCAGCATAATTGAAAAGTAGGGCCCCAAACATCATCCGTTTCAACAGCAAAACCGTTTTCATCCTTTGGCAGATTGCATTCACTCTGCTCAGGTGCTTCAACTACGGGTAAAATATCAGATGTAACATCTTGCACTATTGTTTTTTGAGCTTTACATCCCATCGTAAACCCTATTAAACAAATAATTACAAAAAATAAAAATATCTTTTTCATTAAAAACTCCTAATCTTGATTGCTTAATCATTATACCACTTTTACCCCCCCCCGAAGCAAGGGCGATATAAATTATCAAATTCAGTTTTTTATATGAAAATACAAAGTATCAAAAATGCTAAAATAAAATTATGATTAAAAATTTTGCATGTAAAGAAACCGAAAAAATATTTAACGGTAAGTTTTCTAAAAAATTACCCAATGAAATTCAAACCCGAGCTTTAATTAAATTACATAGTCTTGATGTTTCAGAAAATATTAATGATTTACGCATCCCGCCTTCAAATCATCTTGAATTATTGTCAGGTGACAGAAAAGGACAATATTCAATAAAAATTAATGACCAATACCGCATTTGCTTTAACTGGGTTGATAATAATGCCCTAAATGTTGAAATTACGGATTACCATGATTAATTTTTATTAATTATATTTTTTGCACTCTTGATTTTACGTTGTACGTAATATATAATATAAATAAAGGATTTTAATTATGCTAAAAAATAATGACAATATTCCAATACCTCATATCGGTGAAATCTTACGAGATGAGTTCTTAGAACCGCTTGAGATAACTCAAAATGCCTTAGCCAAGGCTATTAAAGTACCGCCAAACAGGATTAATGCTATTGTTAGAGGACAAAGAGGCATTACCGCTGATACCGATTTAAGATTAACAAAATATTTTGGACTTTCTAAAGGCTATTTTTTAAGACTCCAATCTAATCTGGAATTATTGCAAGAAGGGCAAAAAATTGAAAGCATACTTTCAAATATTGTTCCTTTTAATCAAAGGAAAAAAGTTAAAAAAATTGCACTCTAGTATTTCAAAAATTGAAAATTTTAATAAGTATAAATCCAAACATTAGCAGAAGCTTGATATGATTTACTTTCTTGATTTGTAGCTTTATTAATTACCTTTTCTGTTTTTTTATTAATATATAAAACTAAGCTTTTAAACAAAATAATTATACTACTTCGTAAAAACGAAACAATCGGTTATCCTTCTATTAATTTATTTAATGTACCTTTATATCTTTCAATCAAAATAGGGTATTCACCAATACACTGCTTTATATATTTCAATTTTTCTATTAATTCAGAAGTTGAATTTTTAAAAGAAACTTCTTTAATAAATTTTATTTCTTCATTTGTGGAATTTCCGTATTTTTCTTCTATAGCATTTAAAATATTTTCTAACTCATTTTTATCATTTATATGAGTAAATATTTTATCATTATTAAATTCATCAAAATTATCAACAAATAATTTTAAAATTTTCTTTACAATGTGTTCTTTTGCACTAATTATATAATCATCCTCGCAATAATATATTTTATTAGACATCAGATTTTTATACTTATCAGAATAATAAATATCTAAAAGTTTATTTTTTAACTCTTTATCTTTAGAAACATAATCTTTAAAAAATTTATATACATATCCATATCCATCAAAGTATTCACTGGACACATTATGACCTGTTAAAAGAACTTTTAATAAGTTTTCTTCCTGTCCATCCTGTAATATTTCAGTAATAAAATTAACCACAAAATTATTCCCATTAAAGTAACAATGTAAATAATCCAAACATTTCATACTTTGATTATCATTTAAAATGGCTTTATTTGTTATTTTTTTATTAATTATATCTTTAATTTCATCTAATATTTTCTGTTCTTCATCGTTTTTAATAGGAGGATTTGCCAAAGGGAATATATATAAACGGCAAATTGTATATAAGAAAGCAAAACAATTATTCTCGATATTCTGTATTTGAGTTTTTATTATATTATAAACATCACTAATTAAAATTTTTGAATCAGTATTTTCATCATTATAATTTTGTATAGTATCAGGAATAAGATAAAAATATCTATAATTATTATCTAATGAACTTATAACTTCCTGAGAATCAATTGCTAATAAATTCTCAACAAGTAATAATGTATTTTTCTTTGTTCTATTTCCATTATTATAAATAGAAAACCATCCTCTTAAGAAATCTGCTGATTTATTTGGATTAATTTTAAATAACTTATAAAATTCATTTTTAAAGTCTTTTATATTTTTTAATAAATTTATAAGTTTTTTATTTTCTTCTGAAGTTATTGTTTTTGTATCAAAATTGACTCTGTAATAATTATCAAAAAATTTGTAATCATTAATTCTTCTGTATTCTACATCAGAATTAAATAAGTATTCAGGTTTATTTTTTATGAATTTTATAAATTCTTGTATTTCTTCTATAAAATCTTCATTATTATTGGAAGAGAATGCATCATCATTATAATTTTTTTCTTTTATATCTTTAAATAAGCTAGGAAAAAGCAATATTACAATATCAATATTATTATACTTCTTTAATTCAATAACAAAATCTAATAATGGTTGCCAAATATTTATTTTATCATTAGTTTGAATCCAACAATTATCAGGTTTTTTTATAAATATGTGTCCATCTGAGAAACTATTTTTATTATCCCAAATAAATTTATATAAACTCGGTTCAAATACTTCTACGGCAGTAATGGCAATTAAGTCTCTTAAATTTATATTTTCTTGCTTATAAGCAGAAAAAATAAAATCAAATGTATTATAAAATTTATTTAAATCTCTTAAATTAAATATATATTTATTTTTAAGAGTATAATCATATAAATTATTTATATCATTAATTTCTGTTTCATCTAGATTATTAACAAGTTCTTTTAAATTATTAATAAACATATTTTTTAAGATATCACTATCAATAGGCGGAATATTTTTTTCAACTTGTATTATTTTTTTTATGTAATCATGGGCATTAAATTTATAATGATTTTCAAGAATTTCAATTGTTTTAACCTTATCGAAAGATAAAACGTATATAATATTAGGAAAATCTGCAATTATTTTTACGGTTTTAAAAATAGTTATTATTTCTTCTGGTAATAATCTGTCTATATCATCAATAATTACAATAATTTTACGATTATTACATTCTTTTAATATTTTTTCTATTTCATTTTTTATATCTATTATATTTTTATCGTGGAGTTTATCAAAAACAGATAAATCAATATTTAAAAACGATTTTGAATATAATTTAATTAAAGCTGTTAAATTTGAATAACATTTTGAATCTGAATTTGTTATTTCTTTTTCTAATACAGAAAAGAATTTTTCTAAAATTTTTTCAGAATTTGTGAAATTCCAAGGTTTAAAATTTATTATTATTGGTTCTATATTGTTTTCAGGGGAAAAGAAATTCTTTATTTTTTTAAGAGGGTAAATAATTTGAACATCTTCTGATAATATTTTTGATATTGGAATTGCAAACTTTTCAAATATAAAATATACAACTGCTAAAGAACAAATGCTACTATATATTTTTCCATATCTATTGCTTATAAAAAACAAACTATAAAATAAAAAGTAAAAAACAATAGTAAATAATCCCAAAAAAGAAAGTTCAACAACATTAGAAAGTATATTTGAGATACTATTTTTTTTCTTTTTATCACACTTATCATTTTCAAGTTTTTGATTAATTTCTTCAAACGTTAAATTAGGATTTTTATATAAATATTTTAAATACTTAAGACACATATTGATAATTGAAGTCTTACCATATCCCCATCCTCCGCATAAAGCAATTACAAAAGCTTCAGAAGTACACTTTAAATTTATAATTCCTTGTGCTAAATAAAATGAAAATAATTTATTACCTAATTTATCTTCTATTGGGGAATTTATGGCATTATCTTCTTTATACATTTATACATATTCCTACATCAATTTAATATTATAAAATAAAACGAGAGCTATATAAACTCTCGTTTTATTATAATAATTTATTTGTTATACGGTTTTAAAGATTCGGTAAATATTGCTTTTACTGTTTCTTTATTGCCGTCAACAGGGGCAATCGCAAGCAAGCCCGATAATGAGGGAGTTTCAAAAGTCAAATTAACAAGTTTATCTATATCGGCTTCAGAAAAGCCTTCATCTGAAAGTTTTTTCTTAACACCTACAGAATACAACCATTCTTCAATCTTTTTAGCTGCAAATTCCGCTTCATCAGGTGTTCCTTTTAATTCAGGTATTATTGTATGGAATAATGTCGCTATTGTTTTCGCTTTTGCAGGGTAGATATACTTAATTACCGCAGGTAATATCATTGCAAGCCCTAATCCGTGAGATAATTTCGGTTTAACACCGCTCAGTGGGTGTTCAAGTGCGTGTGTAAAGTGTAACAAACCGTTATCAAAACTTACACCGCCCAGTATTGATGCATAAAGCAAGAAATATCTTGCCTCTTTGTCATTAGGATTAGCGTTAATCCTCGGCAGATATTTTCCTACAAGTTCAATACATTCTTTTGCGGTTGATACCGATAAAGGTGAAGCTACCTTTGATGTTGCCGCTTCAACCGAGTGATTAACAGCATCTATTGATACATATATTGTTTGCTCGGGTGATAAATTCATCATCAAAGCAGGGTCATCTATTGAGTATGAAGGATATATACAATCATATGCAATAGCAGGTTTATATTGTGTTTCAGGAATAGTAACAACGGCAAATCTGTTTGTTTCCGTTCCCGTGCCGTGAGTTAAATTTATTGCCACAATCGGAACTGCCTTTGAAGGAATAAACTTAAATTCCATTATATCTCTTGCACTGACACCGTCATTAGCAAGCATAATTGCAGCTGTTTTAGCTGCATCTATCGGAGAGCCTCCACCTATACCCATAACAGCTTTAGCACCAAAATCTCTGCCGAGTTTTGCCGCTTCATCTACTGCATCCGCTGTCGGGTTCGGAGTTACTTGTGCATAATTTATATAAGTTATTGCGTTATTCTTGAATGCTTTTTCTATTACATCCCAAGCCCCCGAAGACTTATAAGCATTTCGCCCCGAAACAACAAGCACTTTATCAAGTCCTTTTGATTTCATATCTTTTGCTATATCTTCCATTTTATTGATAGCACCAAAACCAAAGTATACATTAGGTTTTACACGCAGTTCAACAACGGAATTGATATCAACATCACTTCTCCACATATTATGTCTCCTTTCTTGAATACCCGATTATACAATATTTTTTCAGATTTTAAAAGGTACAATTTAAATTAATCATTTAACATGTTATAATTTTTTCAACAAAAGGAGCATCAAATGTTTTGGAACAGCGAGAAAATTAATATTAAAAATATACTATTTACTATAGTAATATTATTCCTTATATGGTTTATAGTCCAGATAAAAACCATAGCCCTATTGGCTTTTGCTTCTTTTGTAATAGCGTGCTCTTTAATCCCGGCGGTTGATAAATTAAGCAAAAAATTAAACCGTTCATTAGCTTCCACCGTGGTTATTTTAGGAGTATTTTTAATTGTAATACTCTTTTTAATACCTATTATCACAATATCAATACAGGAAATTCATCAGGTAATAAATAATATACCCGAATTTATAAGGAAATTAATTGATTTTCTAAGTAATAAAACAATTATGGGCAAATCTTTAATTGAATATATAAATATAGATACAATTTCAAGTACATCGTCAAAATTAGCATCAGGAGTATTAAATAAATCATTGGACTTTACAATGGCATTTATGGAGGCTTTAACAATAATTATTACCATGGGTGTAATTGTATTTTATATGGTTAACGAAAAGAACCTTATTAAAGATGCGGTTATAATGCTCTTTCCTCCGAAATTTAAATCAAGAGCAAAAGAAGTATATGAAAATATTGAACACAAAGTCGGAGGGTATGTTATAGCCCAAGTACTTTCTATGTCAACCGTTGCAATATTTACGGCAGTGGGCTTAATGCTATTAAAAGTTCAATATGCGGTTCTTTTAGGTTTAATTGCGGGTTTATTGGATATTGTACCGATTGTAGGTCCTACAATAGCATTTATGTTAGGTATCTTATGTGCGTCGCAAAACGGCTGGATTGCTGTTATTTTAACGGCAGTAGTATATTTAGCCGCTCAATGGGTTTCAAATAATTTTGTAAGACCGCTTGTTTTCGGCAAATTTTTAGACTTGCATCCGATAATAATAATATTTGCGTTCTTAATTGCGGCACAATTTTTAGGCGTTTGGGGGGTTATTCTTTCACCCGCAATTGCGGCACTTCTTTTAACTTTATTTGACGAATTGTACCTAAAAACCATTAACAACAAGAAAAAAGACAAATTGGAACAAGAAATAAAAGAATGACGGAAACATTTTTATATAACAGCAATAAATTAAAAAAAGGCACCTTAAATGTTTGGTGTGCATTCCCCGCGGTTTATAATTTCGGAATGTCGGCTTTAGGCTATCTAACAGTCTTTCAACATGTTGATACAATTGATGATATTTGTGCGGAAAGAATATTTACTGACAGTGAGAAAACCTTAATAAACAAAAATGAAGTTGATGTTATAGCTTTTTCTTTTTCTTTTGAACTCGATTTTCTCGGCATATTAGAAATTTTAAAAAAGTATAATATAGAATTTTTATCAAAAGATAGAGGCGAAGATTCACCTCTTATTTATGGCGGAGGGCCTGTTTTAAGCTCTAATCCCGAACCATACGCTGATATATTTGATTTTATAATGATAGGCGACGCCGAACCCAATATAAAACAGGTTTTTGAACTGCTTCGTGACAATAAAACCAAATTAAAACAAGAAAAATTAAAACTAATATCACAAATTGAAGGGGTCTATGTTCCGGCCTTTAAAACAAAAGAATACAAAGTAAAAAAAGTTTCATCAAAAATGGAAAGCTGCACAGCGACTCCGATTTTAACTCCGAAAAGTTTTTTTTCAAACACATACATAATAGAGCTTGAACGCGGATGCCCGCAAAGATGCGGTTTTTGTCTGACTTCATACATAAATAATCCCGTAAGATTTGTTCCTTATGAAGAAATTATAAAGAAAATAGAGCTTGGATTAAAACACACCAATAAATTGGCATTCTTAGGTGCACTGATTTGTGCTCACCCCAAGATTGACGATATTTGCCAATATATTATTGATAAAGTTGATGCGGGAGCGGAAATTGAATTAAGCGTATCTTCACTCAGAGCTGATTATGTTTCCGATAAAACCCTTGAAATGCTTCATAAATGCGGACAAAGAACTGCAACAGTTGCAATAGAGGCGGGAAGCGAAAGACTCAGAAAAGTAATTAATAAAGAATTAAATAAAAAAGACATTTTAGCCGTTGTTGATAAAATGGTCGAGCATGGCTTTACGGGGCTTAAAATGTATGCAATACTCGGACTCCCGACAGAAACTTACGAAGATTTAGACGCTTTCGTTGAGCTTTGCAAGGAGATTAAACAAAAACATAAAACTTTTAACCTTATCCCGAGTTTTTCAACCTTTGTACCAAAAGCCCAAACCCCGTTCCAATTCGCAAAAAGAGAAGATACAAAAACACTGGAAAAGAAAAACGAATATATAAAAAAACAGTTTGCAAAGATAGGCATAAAAGCAAGAACTTCAAGTGTTAAATGGGATTTTATCCAGACTCTTTTATCTAGGGGCGGCAGAGAACTGACTCCATATATCATAGAAGTATTTAACCAAGATGGTAGCATAGGAGCGTTTAAAAGCGTTTATAAGGAATTTGAAAAATCATGCAGATTAGCCCCGATAGAAAAAACCGTTTACAAAGATTTTTCACTTAATGAAGATTTGCCATGGGATTTTATAGAATATCCAAAAAACAAAGATTATTTAAAAGCAGAATATAAAAGGCTTTTAGGCATATAGAAACTTATTTTAAAAAAACTTAACAAATGATTTTTCAGACACTTGACAACTTTTTTATATGTGTCATAATAATAATGTAAGATTTAAGTGTAAGCAAAACACTAAATGAAACATTACAACCCCGAACACATATAAACTCCTAAATAATAAACACAAAAGAGACCATTAGGATGCAGAAATAAACCACTCACAGAAGTGGCTTTTTTTTGTTTAAAAATAGTTTAAGCTTTTTAAGTGTTAAAAATACAATTTAACCATGCCGGAGATTTTATTTTATAATAAAGAAGTAAAGACCATGACAAATAAGGGGTTAATTTTATGAAAAATACTGTAGTAGTCGGGGCACAATGGGGTGACGAGGGTAAGGCTAAAATCACCGATTTATTGGCTGAATATGCCGATGTTATAATAAGATACCAAGGCGGATGCAACGCAGGGCACACTGTTGTTGTAAATAATGAAACCTATAAGTTTCACCTTATTCCGTCAGGAGTTTTATATAAAAATAAATTCTGTTTTATAGGTGCAGGCACGGTAATCCACCCCGAAACATTTTTAAAGGAAACCCAAGACATAATATCAAGAGGGGTTGATTTATCTTGCCTTAAAATAAGCCCTTTAGCGACTATTACACTGCCGTATCATATAGATATTGACGGAATAAGCGAGAATGGTTCGGCTAAAAGTAAAATCGGTACAACAAAAAAGGGGATTGGTCCTACATACTCCGATAAAATAGGCAGATATGGTCTTAAAATTCAAGATTTATATGATGATGAACTTTTAAATGAACGTTTAGACGTTATTCTTCCTTTAAAAAATAAAATTCTTGAAAAAGTATACGGAACAAAAACATATACAAAAGAAGAAATGCTTAAAAACTGCAAAGAATATGCACAAATATTTAAACCTTATTTATGTGAAGAGTGGGTGGATAAACTCTCAAGTGCATTAAAAGAAGATAAAAAAATTCTGTTTGAAGGTGCACAAGGTATAATGCTTGATATTGATTACGGAACATATCCTTATGTAACGAGTTCAAGTCCTATAGGGGGAGGTGCAGCAACTGGAAGCGGAATAGGTCCTACACATATTGATAATGTTATAGGGGTTACAAAAGCTTACGTAACAAGGGTAGGCGAAGGGCCTTTTATAACCGAGTTAACAGATGAAATCGGAGATAAAATAAGGACAATCGGAGCTGAATTTGGTACAACTACAGGCAGACCCAGAAGATGCGGGTGGTTTGATGCGGTACTCTCCAGATACTGTGTTTTAGTCGGCGGTTTAACTCAAATGGCTATTACAAAAATAGATGTATTTAACGATTTTGACGAATTAAAAGTCTGCACCGCATATAAAGATAAACGCGACGGCAAAATATACAAGGATTATCCTACAAATATTAACATGCACAAATATTTAGAGCCTGTTTATGAAACATTCAAAGGTTGGAAATCAGATATTTCAAATGCAAAATCTTTAAATGATTTACCTGAAAATGCAAGAATATATTTAAACAAGCTTGAAGAACTCGTAGGTATTCCGATAAAAATAATAAGCGTAGGTGCAGACAGAGAACAAACAATAATTTTGGAAAACCCTTTTAAATAATCAAGAATTAAAAATCTGACAGCCTATATTTGTTTCGTATTTTATTGCTTAATAAAGCGATATCAGGCGAAACACTTTTTAGAGGAGCTTTGCTGAATTTAGGAATACAGAAACAAATATCAAGCAGAAGATTTTTAATTCTTAATTATTTTATTTACAAAAAAATCGGTTGACTACAAAAAATGTTCTTGGTATGTTTATAAGGAAACAAGCAAATGCGCTTGTAGCTCAGCAGGTAGAGCACTCCCCTTTTAAGGGATAGGTCGCGCGTTCGAATCGCGCCAAGCGCACCATTTTTAGCCCCAATAGGGGCTTTTTTATTGGTTTATTTTTACTTTATTTAAAATATCTGATTGTATAACATGCTGACGGTAATTGATTAGTCAATTTTATTGTCATATAATTTTATAAAAAGGAGTCAATTATGAAAATATATGAAAATATAACAGAATTAATAGGCTCAACTCCTTTAATGGAGTTAAAAAATCTTGAAAAAGAAAATAATCTTGAAGCAAAAATAATAGCGAAATTAGAATATTTTAACCCCGCGGGCAGTGTAAAAGACAGAATAGCAAAAGCCATGACAGAAGATGCCGAAGAAAAAGGGTTATTAAATAAAAATTCCGTAATAATAGAGCCTACAAGCGGCAATACAGGCATAGGTTTAGCTGCCGTTGCCGCTTCAAAAGGGTATAAAATTATCTTAACCATGCCTGAAACCATGAGCGTAGAAAGAAGAAATTTATTAAGAGCATACGGTGCCGAAATTGTTTTAACAGACGGTTCAAAAGGAATGAAAGGTGCAATAGAAAAAGCTAAAGAATTGGCAAAAGAAATACCTGACAGTTTTATTCCGTCACAGTTTGAAAACATGGCAAACCCTTTAATGCATAAAAAAACTACCGGGCCCGAGATATGGCAGGATACTGACGGCAAAGTTGATATATTTGTAGCCGGAGTAGGCACGGGAGGAACAATTTCAGGTGTCGGAGAATTTTTAAAATCTCAAAACCCCGATATAAAAGTTGTTGCAGTTGAGCCGAAAGATTCTCCCGTTTTATCACAAGGACGCTCGGGTGCTCACAAAATACAAGGTATCGGAGCGGGTTTTGTTCCCGATACTTTAAATACAAAGATTTATGATGAAGTAATTGCCGTAGGTAATGAAGATGCCTTTGAAACAGGCAGATTTTTAGCTCAAAAAGAGGGAATATTAGTCGGTATTTCATGCGGAGCAGCAGCTTTTGCCGCAAAAGAACTTGCAAAAAGACCTGAAAATAAAAATAAAATGATTGTTGTACTTTTACCCGATACAGGTGAAAGATACCTTTCTACCGATATGTTTAAAAATTAAAGAAAGAGGGAGTAATGAAAAAGATAGCCAGTTTTACGGTTAACCATAACAAACTTGAAAAAGGTATGTACATTTCAAGAATTGACGGCGATGTGGTAACTTATGATGTAAGAATGAAAAAACCTAACGGCGGTGATTACCTTGAAAATGCAGCAATGCATACATTTGAGCATCTTTTTGCGACATATGCGAGAAACACTAAATTCTCAGACAGTATCGTATATGTAGGTCCTATGGGGTGCAGAACAGGGTTTTACTTCCTTGTAAGGGATAATATAACACATACGGATGCACTTAATATCATGAAAGAGTCGTTAGAGTTTATTAAACAGTTTAAAGGTGAAATTCCGGGCGTTTCTAAAATAGAATGCGGAAACTATCTTGAACACAGCTTAGAAGGTGCCAAAAAAATTGCGGAAGATATGTCTGAAGTATTAAAAAACTGGTCAGAGGAGAAAATGGTTTATGAACAATAATGTTATCGGCATAATAGGTGCCATGGATTGCGAAGTAAATAAATTAAAAGAACTAATGACCGACAAACAAGAGCATGAAGTAGGTTTTGTAAAGATATATACAGGTCAAATTCACGGACATAATGTAGTTTTAGCAAAAAGCGGAGTAGGTAAAGCAAGTGCAGCTATGTGCACTCAGTATATGATTGATAATTATCACCCTGATTTTATTATTAATACCGGTGTAGCCGGAGGTTTAGCCTCTAACCTTGCCATAGGCGATATTGTAATCGGTAAAGAACTTGTTCAGCATGATTTTGATGCCAGTGATTTAGGCTATGCCAAAGGCTATATGTGCACGGGAATTAAGCCAAAAGAACCCACCGTTTTTTACTCCGATTTAGAGCTTATTGAATCTTTTGAAAGAGCTTCAAAAGATTCGGGAGCTAACCTTAACATACATAGAGGCATTATTGCTACGGGCGATATGTTTGTAGGTAATTTAAATAAGAAAAAAGAAATAAAAGAAATCTTTAATGCAACCGCAGCTGAAATGGAAGGAGCAGCAATAGCACAATGTGCAACGGCAAACAATGTTCCTTTTGTTATAATTCGTGCAATATCAGACTTAGCAGACGGAAGTGCCTGTGAGTCTTTGGACAAATTTGAAAACAAAATGGCGGAATTATGTTCTAAAACTATTGCAACACTTTTAGAACTTACTGTTAAAGTTTAATCAGATTTTTATTTAATTTTTTAACCGTCTTGATATCATCAGACGGTTTTTTCCCTGTTGTTGTCAGGTAGTTACCTGTCATGATCCCCTCAACACAAGTTTTTAGTGCTAATTCCTGATTTTCTTCACTCAAACGCATTCTTCCTCCGCAAAACCTTAAAACCGATTTCGGGTTTGCTATTTTAAATATGGCAAGAGTCCTTAATACGTTTTTTTCATCAATTTTATCGTAATAATTTTCAAACGGAGTCTTTTCAATCGGCATTAGTATATTAATAGGAATAGACTCGGGCTGAATTTGAGCAAGTTCAAGTGCCATTTCAACTCTTTGTTCAACTGTTTCACCCATACCGAGTATTACCCCGCAGCATAACTCCATTCCGTATTTTTTAACCAGCTTACAAGTATTAAGCCTGTCTTGCCAAGTATGAGTTGTACAAATATCTTTATAATAACTTTCTGCCGTATTTATATTATGATGAAATCTTTTTAGCCCGTGTTGAGCAAGTTTTTTCGCCTGTTCTTCATTTAAAATACCAATTGATGCACAACTTTTAATACCTTCTATTTTATTTAATTCATCGATAAATTCCAAAATTTTATCAAAATTTTCTTCATCGGGCGACTTACCTGAAGTTACTACGGCAAAACGTATTACACCGTTATTTTTTGCTTCAAGAGCAGCTTTTATTACTTTTTCTTTGTCTATTAAAGGATAATCAACAATATCTGTTCTATAATGAGCACTTTGAGCACAATACTTGCAGTCTTGAGAACATTTTCCGTTACGTGCATTTACCAATGAACAAAATTCAACATTATTTGTCATAAATTTTGATGATATTTTTAAAAGCTCATTTAAGTTCAAATGATATAACATTAAAAGTTCTTCTTTTTCCATTAAAAGACCTCATCAATAATACCGCCGCCCAAAACAATATCTTCATCATAAAAGACTGCTGATTGACCTATTGCTATAGGATTTTGAAGCTCTTCAAACTCGACTTTTACTTTATAGCCGTCAACGGGTGAAATTAAAGCGGGTTTAGGCTCTTGTGCCGAACGAATTTTAACCGTACATTTTTTAGGTTCTTTTAATTCATCTATTGCACTAAAATTAACATTTACAGCGGTTAAACCTTTATTTAAAGCACCCTCTTTAAAAGAAACAACAACTTCATTTGAATTTTTTCTTAGTTCAACTACATACAATGGAGCACTCGCTGCCACGCCAAGTCCTTTTCTCTGCCCGATAGTATAGTTCCAAAACCCCATATGAGTACCGAGAATATTACCGTCCGTATCGACTATATTACCTTTTTTTGGCTTAGCATCAATGATATCATTATAATCACCGTTATAAAAATCTTGACTATCAGGTTTATCGGCAACTTCAAGTCCGTGAGAGCGTGCAATATCTCTTATTTGTTCTTTTGTATATGAACCTAAAGGCATTATAATATTTGAAAGCTGTTCTTGACTTAAACCATACAAAAAATATGATTGATCTTTTTTAGGGCTTATTCCTCTTTTCAGCAAATATCTTCCGTTTACAGTTTCTATTCTTGCATAATGTCCGGTTGCGAACTTATCAAATACAAGCCCTGATTTTTTTGCAAGCTCCGGAAAAGCTCCAAACTTAATAAATCTGTTGCATTTTACACAAGGATTAGGTGTACGCCCTTGCATATACTCATTTTTAAAATAATTAATAACTATTTCTTCATACTCTTTTGAGCAATCAATAACATGAAAATCAATTCCGATTTTTTTTGCTATATTTTCAGCCTGCAAAACATCTTCATCTTCGTTAGGACACAAACAAGCCCCATGTAACATCGGTTTTGTCTCTTTGAGATTTAATTTGTTTTGAAGATTATTAAAAAAATCACTTTTCCCCCAAGTAAGCATTGTAGCTCCGATTACATCATAACCTTGTTCTTTTAACAATAAAGCGGCTACAGATGAATCGACTCCGCCTGACATTCCTACAAGAATTTTCATTTTAACCTCCAAAAAAATTATAACAAAAAAATTTAATACATTTAAAATACGCTTTGTTTTTACTATAATTTTCTACAAAAGAAAGGTAAAAAAATGATAATTCCGAGTATCGACATAATGAACGGCAAAGCTGTACAGCTCAAGCAAGGCAAAGAAAAAGTTCTTGAGAAAGAAAATGTTATTGAACTTGCAAAATATTATTCACGTTTTGGCGAAATAAGTGTAATTGATTTAGATGCCGCAATGAATAAAGGCAGCAATGAAGCACTTATAAAAGAGATATGTAAAGTTGCCCACGCACGAGTCGGCGGAGGAATAAGAGATATAGAAAAAGCTAAAAGAATATTAGCAAACGGAGCTAAACAAATTATTATAGGAACTGCAGCGAATGAGGAGTTCTTATCTAAATTACCAAAAGATAAAGTACTGGTTGCAATAGATTCAAGACAGGGCAAAATAACCGTTGAGGGTTGGACTACTCAAGTTAATGCCACTCCTGAGGACTATATAAAACGGTTTGATAATTTTTGTTCAGGCTATCTGTATACGATAGTTGATAAAGAAGGAATGATGCAAGGCACTGATATCGAAGCGATAAAGAATATAAGAAGCCTTACAAATAAGACTCTTATAGCTGCGGGAGGAATATCAACAATAGAAGAAATTGTTACTCTTAATAAAATGAATGTTTCAACCCAGCTCGGTATGTCAATATACACAGGTGCAATAAATCTTGAAGATGCCTATATAGCCGTTATGGACTTTGAAAAACAAGACGGTTTAATTCCGACTGTTGTACAGGATATTGATACAAAACAAGTATTAATGCTTGCATATTCTAGCCCCGAATCGCTTAAAAAATCTTTGTCTTCAGGCTTAGCAACATATTTTAGCCGTTCAAGGAAAGAACTTTGGACAAAAGGGCTTACTTCAGGCAATACTCAAGAATTAATCAGTGCTAAATTCGATTGTGATTTTGACAGCCTGTTATTTAAAGTAAGACAAAAAGGAAATGCTTGTCACACAGGCAGATATTCATGTTTTGAAGATAAAGAATTTTGTATAAATGAACTATATAATCTGCTATTGGACAGAAAAGCGAAGCTGCCGGAAAATTCATATACAACAAAGCTGTTTAAAGATGAATTTAAACTTCAAAGAAAAATAATGGAAGAAGCTTTTGAATCGGTTAACTTTGAGAAAGGCGACGGCTTAGAGTGGGAAGCAAGTGATTTGACCTATCATATGCTTACATTTATGGCACTTCATAACGTTACACCGCAAGATATTATCAATAATTTAGCGTCAAGAACAAAGTAGGTTTTAAATGAAAATAATAAATTACACACAACTTGATGACAGTTTTTACGAAAAAATTGAATTTGAAAACATACCCTCAGTTTGTGAAATTATAAACTCCGTCCGCAAAAATGGAGACAGAGCAATAAAAGAATATAATATTAAATTTAATGACGGTGATTTTGATAATTTCAGATTAACCGATAAAGAAATAAAATCAGCTACGGAGAGCATAGATAAAAATACTTTATCAGCAATAGATTATGCAATAAATAACGTAAAAGAATTTGCTCAAGCTCAATTGAGCAGTATAAAAGAATTAAAAACAGAAATTAACGGCAATATATTAGGTCATAAAATAATTCCGATTAATTCAGTAGGCTGCTATATACCGGGAGGCAACTACCCGTTGCCGTCAAGTGCAATAATGACAATAGTTCCGGCAAGAGTTGCGGGAGTAAAAAGAATTGCAGCAATGTCACCCAAAATAAAGCCAATAACAATAGCTGCAGCACATATCGCAGGAGCGGATGAAATATACAGAATAGGCGGTGTACAAGCAATAGCTGCAATGGCATACGGAACCGAAAGTATAAAAAAGGTTAATAAAATAACAGGCCCAGGAAATAAATTTGTTACCGCCGCAAAAAAGCAAGTCTTTGGTGAATGCGGGATAGACTTTTTAGCAGGGCCGTCGGAAGTATTAATTATTGCCGATGAAACAGCAAATGCAGAATATATAGCAGCCGATATGCTTGCACAATGTGAACATGATAAAGATGCAAGAGCTTTCTTAATCTGCTTTTCTCAAAAATTTGCCAAAGAAGTAGAAAAAAAGGCAGATGAATATCTTCTAAATCTTCCCACTAAAGATATAGCATCAATTTCATTCAATAAATCTCTTGCGGTTGTAATTGAAAATATGGAACAAGCAATTGAAATATCAAACAATAAAGCCCCAGAACACCTTGAATTATGTATAAAAGATGCGATTTTGTCAGCTGATAAATTTACCAATTACGGTTCGATATTTATAGGCAACTATTCCGCCGAAGTTTTTGGCGATTATGTATCAGGCACAAATCATACACTTCCTACAAATCAGGTGTCGAAATATACGGGCGGATTAAGCATTTTTGACTATATTAAAATTCAAACCTATCAAATAATTAACAAAAACTCACTTACTGAAACCGCAAAAAAAGCTTCCATTCTAGCAGCTCAAGAGGGATTGTACGCACATAAATTTGCTGCAGATATAAGAATAAAGTAATAAATTGTTAATTTATATTACAAATTAATAAAATTATAGAAAATATAATTTTCTACGTTTTTTCAATGCATTGGGGAAACACCTAGTCAAAGAAACATTAACAGGACAGAAAAAATGGAAGTACAAATCATAAATAAATATAATTTACTCCCCGGAACAGATTTATATAAATTAGCAAAACTGACCGAAGCAGATAAAAAAAATACAAATATTAAACCAAAACAAACAAAACATAATTATGACAGTTTTGTAAGAACAACTCCACGCAGTCCTGAAAGACTTGCCCAAATCGCAAAAAGGAAAAAAGTTGCAAAAAGACAAAGAATTGCAGCAGGGATAAGTGCCTTGGGCATTGTATTAGGCATTGGATTAGGCACAGGATTGGGGCAAAAAAATAACAACAATCTTCCGGATACTGTAATTGCTGCTGAAATAACAGATACAGAAGATAATATTCAAGATACAACCGAATATACACAAACTGAAGAAGCAAGACTTAAAGCCGAGGAAGAAGCAAGACTTAAAGCTGAAGAAGAAGCAAGACTTAAAGCTGAGGAAGAAGCAAGACTTAAAGCTGAAGAAGAAGCAAGACTTAAAGCTGAAGAAGAAGCAAGACTTAAAGCTGAAGAAGAAGCAAGACTTAAAGCCGAGGAAGAAGCAAGACTTAAAGCTGAAGAAGAAGCAAGACTTAAAGCTGAGGAAGAAGCAAGACTTAAAGCTGAAGAAGAAGCAAGACTTAAAGCTGAAGAAGAAGCAAGACTTAAAGCTGAAGAAGAAGCAAGACTTAAAGCCGAAGAAGAAGCAAGACTTAAAGCCGAGGAAGAAGCAAGACTTAAAGCCGAGGAAGAAGCAAGATTGCACGGTCAACAACTTACACCCGAAAGAATAGAAGAATTACATAAAATATTAGACGAAAATCCCGATATTTCAGAAGCATATAATAATATGCTTTCAGCATTAAAAACATTCAGTAAGCAAATCGGAGAAAACGGAATTGAATTAATAAAAAAATATGTTGACGAATTAGGTGACGGAAAAGTTGATGTAACTGATGTTTATAAGGTTTTATTTATAGAATCTGGCGGAAGAATATATGATAGCAAAGGAAATTATTTAACCAGTTCAGGTAAAGCATATGGCCCGTTTCAAATAAGAAAAATAGCGGAAACTGATATAAATCAAAGATATGGAACGAATTATGACGTACTGGATCCTTATGATAATCTTTCCGTACACGTACTACTTTTAAGATGGTTACACAATTATAGAAGCACACAGTTAGCAAACGGAAAAGTACTTCCTACAGGAAATAATTTAAAACATGCAATGATGTGGGGATATCATGACGGAGCATATGCTTCATCCATATCATATTACGGTCAAGATTACCTTAATAAATATGATAAATTAAGTGTTGTAGACCAATATCCCGACTTATATAATCTTATGGCAATAGAATTAAACGGTTAATTAGATTTTTAAATTTTTCACGACCAAAATGGATTGCATACAAAAAGAAATATTCATCAGGAATCAAATGAGAATTTTGCAGATAGTTATTTCTGCTTAAATATAAATTATAAACATATTTAATCTCATCATCATTCATTCCGTCATTTGAGCAAAATTGACATTTTTGATTAAAAACATCATAATTATTTTCAAGTATTTTAGAAATTCCCGATTTTTTATAATTTTTAAAAACAGGAGCTTTTTTATCAAGCCAAAATTTATGTATAAACATAGCATCAACAATATCTTTGTATTGTTCAGCAACATTAACCGTAGCTATAGCTTCTTCCTGTGTTTCCGTAGGATACCCTATAATTGCATAAAGATACGTAAATATATTAGCATCCGCAAACATTTTAACAATATTCATTCTATTGTTAAAATCTATTCCTTTATTAATTTTATTAAATATTCTATTCGAAGCTGTTTCATATCCTACTTCTACCAATCGTAGTCCCGATAAATAAAGTCTTTCACACAACTTTTTATTAAAACCTTTATCCAATCTTGTTAAAAGGCAATATTTAATATTCAGTTGTCTTTTTAAAATTTCATCCGCTAATTTTGACAAATACTTTGGATGAATTGCCTCATCAACAAATTCAAATATATTAATATTATAATTTTTATTTAAATATTCAATTTCATCAACAACTTTAACTACATTTTTAATTGAATATTTTCTGGGCGGATAATGAAGTCCGCAAAATTTACATTTCCCCCAATAACACCCCTTTGTCATTTGAATAGGCATAATAATATCAGGAGTATAATATTTAGTTAAATCAATACCATTTAAAGAAAGATTGTGCGATTTATTTATATTATATTTAATATCAGGGTTGTTCCATTTAACAATTCCCTGATCTGTATATATAAGGCCCGCAATCTTTCTAAGCTCTGACGCAGTTAATGAATCGGACTGAACATACTTTGCCAGTTTAATAACAGAAGCTTCACCCGTACCTATCATTACATAGTCATAAAAACAATTAAATGCATCCGGAATATTTTTTAATTCATTATCAATTCTTGTAATTATATTGCCGCCAATAGCTATTTTTGCACTGCTGTTTTCTTTTATTTGATACATTAATGTCAATGCAGGCAATAACATTGTTTCATTCGGAATTGAAATTAATATTAAATCATATTCATTAATTTTATGTTCTTTAATTTTATCTTTAAAAAATTTGTAAAATATATTATCTTCATTATCCAATGCCTGTTTTTTTAAAGCCAAATATGTAACTTTATATAAAGGATTTTTATAAGAATGAAACATTAAAGAATTAGGAGCAAAAGGAAGCATTGCAATATCAAAAGCTTTATTTATTTTTGATAATAAGTTTTTTGATTTTTCAAAATCATAAAAGACATCTTTATTTTTATAACTTTCAATAATATCAGAGATTTCAGATATTAACTCTAAATTTTCCGCATCCGTTTTTAAAAAATTTTCAATATAATATTTTTTTAAAACTGTCTTTTTTAATTCATAAGAATAGGACTTAAATTCTTTATCAAAAACTGTTTTTCCCTGAGTATCCAAAGAGGAATAAAGAGATTTTGCAATATTATACTGATTTAATAAAAAATTTTTATTCAAGACCCAATCAAAAAATTCAACAGACAAATCCAGCGTTTTTGCATCAAAACCGTTAGCAACAAGTTGCCCGCACAAAAGCGGAGCAGATAAATAAGGACTGACAGGTGATGTCGGAGGCGGTATTATTAATAGTATTTTCATACTTTAATAATATCATATTATAACCAAAGAACCCAAATAATAATTATAATTATTATTTGGGTTCAAAATTTTTATTAATTATCTTTATCCGCTTGATTATAATCAGCAGAGTCAGACTTAATAATATCAAATTCAAATTTTTTCCACTCTTTAAACCCGCCTCTAAGCACAACACAAGGGTAATGCTTTTCTATTAAAGCCAATGCAGTATTATAAGCTCTCGGGCAAGAATCAGAATAGGTATAAACTACATTAACTTTTTCTTTATCAAGCATATCCGTATTATCTTGTGCTTCTTTATACGGAATATGAACTGCATAGGGAATATGACCTTCAATATAGTCATTATATTCTCTTACATCTATAATATTCATTGTGTTAATTCTGTTTTTAATCATTTCATCCAAAGAATAAGGACCTACCGTATAAGAAACAATATCTTCAAAAAATTTTTTAGCCCTTGATAAATCTTTTGTTATATCACCATGCAAAAACATATATACTCCTTTTTTCATTTGTATTAATAAATTAGAACAAATTTTATATTAAAAAAATTCCCTTACAGGGCAATATTAAAGAATTATATTCTTTATTGTAAACTTGTGTTTCTTTTAATTGACTTTAAAATTTATTGGTCGGATAATACTAAAAAATAGGGAAAAGGCATGAAATATAATTTATTAAAAATTGAATATATAAATAAAAGATAAAAGAAAAACTTCTTAGTTTTTCTTTTTTTTTAAATTTTGCGTAGGGCGAAATGAGCGGCAGCGACAGCGAAGCGAATTAGAAGCCACAATGGAGCAAAAATTAAGACGATACATAGGATGAAATCGAGCGAAGCGAGTGAAATGATTACTGAAAAAACAAAAAAAATATATAAAGCCAAAGTATCAAGGATAGAAAAAGTATCCTCACTCTCGCATTTAATAGAAATCGAACTTCCGTTTGAAATTGATATAAAAGCAGGTCAATTTATATCAATATACTGCAGCGGCTTAACTTTAAGACGCCCGTTTAGCGTATATTCTCACGCGAAAAACAAAATAGGAATATTATTTAAAGAACGGGGAGAAGGAACAAAATATATAAAATCACTAAAACCCGGGGATGACATTGATATAATAGGACCTTTAGGCAACGGGTTTGATATAAAAAATAAAAAAGCATTATTAATAGGTGCGGGAATTGGCGTAGCACCAATGGCATTTTTAAAAACAAAACTTGATGAAAAAGGGATAGAAAACCTTTTTGCCTGCGGTTTCTTAAATAAAAATGAAATACCTCAAATAATAAATCTTGATAAAATCTATACAGATGACGGTTCAAAAGGTGAAAAGGGAAGTATTTTAAACTATTTAGGTTTACTTATTAATGAATATAATCCTGAAATAATATACGCTTGCGGGCCTTTGATTGTATTAAAAACAGTTGCACAAGTTGCTCAGCAGTATAATATTGAAACCCAAGTTGCCATGGAAAAAGTTATGGCTTGCGGAATAGGAGTATGCCGAGGCTGTGTAATAGATATTAAAAAAGATGGTAAAACAATTAATGCAACCGTATGTAAAGACGGCCCCGTATTCTCGGGAAGCGAGGTTGTATGGCAGTAATAACAAATAAACTTCAAACAAACTTAAACGGACTGATTCTGAAAAACCCTATTATGACTGCATCAGGAACATACGGTTACAACAATGAATATAACGATTTTATTGATGTATCAACTTTAGGTGCTATAGTAACCAAAGCAATTTCACTAAACCCGAGAGTAGGTAACAAGCATATCCGTATTACGGAAACTCAAGCCGGAATGATTAATTCTATAGGGCTTGAAAATGTAGGAATTGAAAAATTTTTAGAGGAAAAACTCCCTGTTCTGAAAACAGATAATATAGAATTTATAGTCAATGTAGCCGGTTCAACCATTGAAGAATATGTTCAGATTGCAAAAATATGCAATGAAAACGGAATTAAAGCAATAGAGTTAAATGTTTCATGCCCGAATGTAAAAACAGGCTGCTTAGAATTCGGAGTAGATGAAAATTCCTTATATGAACTCGTAAAAGCTGTAAGGCAAGAGTACAGCGGCTTTTTAATAGTAAAACTGACACCAAACGTAACATCAATAGAAAAGCTTGCTCAAGCAGTCCAAAAAGCGGGAGCCGATGCAGTAAGTGCCATAAATACATTAAAAGGCAGTCAAATTAAAATTTCTTGCGTTAACGGAAAAATTTCAAAAACAATAGTAACGGGAGGATACTCGGGTAAGGGGATTAAACCTGTTGCAATAGGTGCGGTTATGAGATTATCAAAAGCTGTAGATATTCCAATAATAGGAATAGGCGGGATCGAAACAGTGGAAGATGTAATAGAATTTTTATCCGCGGGAGCTGATGCCGTACAAGTAGGAACAGCAAACTTCACACACCCTGATATTGCCCAAAAACTTGTTTTTGAACTGGAAGAATATATAAATAAAAACGGGTTTAAAGATTTAGACGAATTAAAAAAAGAATTGAGGAAATAATGACAAACGAAGTTTTAAATTTATTGGAAAAAGCTGAAGGCGTATTGCACGGACATTTTTGCCTTACCTCCGGACTTCATTCAAATATATATTTTCAGTGTGCTAAATTATACCAGTATCCTGAAATAACTGAAAAACTTGGCAAAATGCTTGCGGAAAAACTCTCCGATATTGAATTTGATACAATAGTAGCACCTGCAATCGGGGCTGTAATAATCGGTTATGAAACAGCAAAAAACGCTAAAAAACGTAACCTTTTTGTTGAACGTAAAGACGGAATAATGCAGCTAAGACGCGGTTATACTCTAAAAAAAGGTGAAAAAATAGTAATCATTGAAGATGTAATTACAACCGCAAGAACAATAAAAGAAACAATGGAAGCTGTTAAAGAATATGAACCCGAAGTTGTAGCAGTAGGCTGTATTGTAGATAGGACAAAAGGTTTAACTGAATTTAACATTAAATCTTTAATGCAGATAGACCCTGTTGTATATGAACCCGATAACTGTCCTTTGTGTAAAGAAAAAATACCGTTAGTAAAACCGGGAAGCCGTGAAGAAAAGGTTAAAGCATAATGGAACATTTAATTGATATTGAAAGTATTTCAAAAGAAGATATTTTAAATATCATTCACCTTGCAAAAGAGTTTAAACAAGGTACAAAAAACTCTGATGTTGAAAAAAAGACATTAGCACTTATGTTTTATGAAAATTCAACAAGAACAAGATGCAGTTTTGAAATAGCGGGTCAAAAACTTGGGATGAATATTATTAATTTTGACGCCGCACATTCTTCACTGTCAAAAGGTGAAAGCTTAAAAGACACTATTGAAAATTTGTATTTTTTAGGGGTAAATGCAGTCGTAATAAGGCATTCATTATCAGGGATAATAAATAATGTAATAAAACAAGTAAAATATCCGATAAAATTTATAAACGGCGGCGACGGAACTCACGCCCACCCATCGCAAGCACTGTTAGATTTTTATACAATGCTTGAAAAAACGGGAACAATAGAAAATAAAAAAGTGGTAATAGTAGGTGATGTTGCCCACAGCAGAGTCGCGAAGTCTAATATAAAATTATTAAACAAGTTTAACGTTGATATACATCTTTGTGCTCCGTCATATCTTCAATTTCAAAACCTTGAAGCATTCAACGTAAAATACCATAACAATGTTAAAGAGGCAATTGACGGTGCAAATGTTGTAATGGTACTAAGAGTACAAAATGAACGCCACGAAAAAGAATGTTATCCCGATTCAAAAGAATATAAAAGACTATACGAAATAGATACCGATTTATTAAAAAAATATGCAGCAAAAGATGTAATATTAATGCACCCGGGACCTGCTAATCGCAATATTGAAGTATCTTCAGAGCTTTTAGATAATCAGGTCGGTAAAACCATACTTGAACAAGCACAAAACGGAGTTTTTGTTCGAATGGCAATATTAAATACCCTTTTAAATCAAGGAAAAGAGGTAAACAATGCTTCTTAAAAATGCAAGAATAATAAACCCTAAAACAAATTTGGATAAAATATCCGATATCAGAATAAAAGACGGAATAATAAAAGAAATCGGCATTAATTTAATCGCTGAAAATGAAGAAATTATTGATTTAACAGGGAAAGTAATTACCCCCGGGTTTATAGATATGCACTGTCATTTAAGAGAACCCGGCTATGAAGCAAAAGAAACAATAAAAACGGGGATAGCCTCCGCAATAGAAGGTGGTTATACGGCAATATGCCCTATGGCTAATACAAACCCCTTTGTTGATAATGCCGCAACACTTACATATACGATAAATAAAGCAAAAGAAATAAGTGAAATAGGTTTTTACCCGATATGTGCAGTATCAAAAGGTTTAGAAAACGAAAAAACGGTAAATGTATCCGAATTAATTGATAATGGTGCGATTGCATTTTCTAATGACGGTAAACCCGTTGAAAATATGCATCTTTTAAGAGAAGCTCTTAAATATATAAATTCGCACGGGTATATAATCATTTCGCACTCTGAAGATTCAAGTTTAGCTGCAAACGGAGTAATAAATGAGGGGAAAATATCGGAAAGATTGGGACTAAAAGGTATACCCTCAATAACGGAATCCTTAGCAGTAGCAAGAGAACTTGAAATTGTTAGAGATACTAACGGCAGATATCATTTTGCACACATTTCAACAAAACGTTCGGTAGAATTAATACGTCAAGCAAAAAAAGACGGATTAAAAGTAACCGCAGAAACGGCTCCTCATTACTTCTCAATGACGGAAGATGATATAAAAGACTACGATGCGAGATACAAAGTTAACCCTCCGTTAAGGACAAAAGAAGATTTAGAGGCTGTAATCGAAGGGTTGCAAGACGGAACAATCGATGTTATAGCAACCGACCACGCACCGCATACGGTACATGAAAAACTGCTTCCGATACAAAATGCCCCCATGGGTATTGCAGGTTTTGAAACTTCACTCGGTTTAATTATTACTAACCTTGTAAATACCGGCAAGTTAACTCTTATAGATGCTATTAATAAACTTACATATGCACCAAGTCAGATTTTAAACCTTAAAAATCAAGGTAATATTGATGTAGGGGAACAAGCAAATTTAACAGTTATTGATTTAAATGAAGAATGGGTAGTTGATGCTTCTAAATTTAAATCAAAATGCAGAATTTCACCTTTCGACGGCTTCAAGCTCAAAGGTAAAGTAAAAAAGACAATAATAAAAGGTAAAATATATAATATAGGATAAATAAAATGCAAATAAGACCTGAAATTAAAGAAAAAATAGTACTTGCTCTTGATGTTGATACAATAGAGCAAGCAAAATCCCTTATTACAGAGCTGAAAGACTATGTAGGAGTATTCAAAGTCGGGCTTCAAATGTATACAGGGAACGGGTATGAAATATTTAATTTTATGAAAGAACAAAATATAAAATTCTTCTTTGACGTAAAATTACATGATATTCCAAACACCGTAGCAAAAGCTTCGGAAAATATAGTAAGACACGGAGCCTCCTTTTTTAATCTTCATACAACAGGCGGTGAAGAAATGATGCGAACGGCATCAGAAGCAGCAAGAAAAACCGCTAAAGAATTAGGAAAAGAAAACCCGATAATATTAGGGGTAACCGTATTGACAAGTATTTCGGAAGAAAGTTTGCAAAAGGAACTGAAAGTTCCGTATAAACCGAATGATTACGCTATGCACCTTGCATTAATGGCAAAAAATGCAGGATTAGACGGCGTAGTTGCAAGCGTATGGGAAGCAAAGAAAATAAAACAAGTTTGCGGAAAAGATTTTAAAGTATTATGTCCGGGGATAAGACCCGATTGGTCAAACAAAAACGACCAAAAACGTTTGGCAACTCCCGCTGTTGCAATAAAAGAGGGTGCTGATTATCTGGTTATAGGAAGAGCCGTAACTTCATCCGAAGACAGAGTTAAAGCCATTCAAATGATATATGAAGAGATAGAAAACGCTCTTTTAACTCAAAATAAATCTTATGCGACTTCAAAAGGCAGATTGATACTGGAAAACGGTATGATATTTGAGGGTGAATCAATAGGGATAGATGGAACTGCCTATGGAGAAATTGTTTTCAATACTTCAATGGTAGGCTATCAGGAAATTCTGACAGATCCCTCTTATGCCGGACAGACAATCGTTATGACATACCCTGAAATAGGAAATTACGGAATTAATAAAGATGACTTTGAAAGCGGAAAAATTCATGCAAAAGGTTTTGTTGTTAAAAACCTCTGTGAGCATGAATCGCACTATAAAAGCTATCTTCCGTTGAGCGACTATCTAAAACAAAATAATATAGTAGGCTTAAAAGGTATTGATACAAGATATCTTACTCAAATTATCAGAAATTACGGAGCAATGAACTGTGCAATAACAACAGGAGATATAACTCCCGAGATAAAACAAAAAATGCGTGAATACAAAATCAGCAAAGACATAACTCTTGATGTAACAACTTACAAAGTAGAAAAATTTGCAGGCTCGGGTATAAAACTTGCCATAATAGATATGGGAATAAAAAAGAGCATATTGGAAAACTTTAAAGCATTAAATTGTGATATAACAGTTTTCCCCGCAGACGTAAAGCCCGATGAAATATTAAGCGGAAACTTTGATGCGGTTTTAATATCAAACGGCCCGGGGAACCCCGAAGATGCACTGCAAGCAATTGAAACAGCCAAAGCATTATTGGGCAAAATAAGAATATACGGTATATGCTTAGGTCATCAAATATTATCAATTGCACTCGGTGCAAAAACTTTTAAATTAAAATACGGACATAGAGGCGGAAATCACCCCGTTATAAATACACAAACCAACGAAATATTTATAACATCACAAAATCACAGCTATGCTGTGGATGCAAATACGCTTCCCGATAATACAAAAGCAACATATATGAACCTCAACGATAATACAATAGAGGGTATAATCTGTGAGGAATATAAAATAAAAACAGTTCAATTCCACCCTGAATTAACAGCAGGTCCTTATGATGCAAATAAAGTTATAAGAAGCTGGATTGAAGAAGTTGAACAAAGTAAAGCACTTACAGTATAAAGGAAAGAAAAAATGCCGATAAATAAAGATATAAAAAAGGTACTTGTAATAGGCTCGGGGCCGATTGTAATAGGACAGGCAGCAGAGTTTGATTATGCCGGTGTTCAAGCTTGCAGAGCTTTAAAAGAAGAAAATATAGAGGTTGTTCTTGTAAATTCAAACCCCGCGACTATCATGACCGATGAAAATATAGCAGATAAAGTATATATAGAACCATTAACTCTTGAGTCTTTAACATACATAATAGATAAAGAAAGACCATACGGAATAATTGCCACACTTGGCGGGCAGACAGGATTAAATCTTGCGGTACAGCTTTATGATAACGGCATTTTAGAAAAATATGACGTAAAATTACTCGGCACAAAAATAGAATCAATACGAAAAGCCGAGGATAGAGAAATGTTTAAAAATCTGATGCTTGAAATAGGTGAACCGATACCCGAAAGTGATATTGTATCAAGCTATGAAGATGCAAAGAAATTTGCACAAAAAATAGGTTTTCCTATAATCGTACGCCCCGCATATACTTTAGGCGGAACGGGCGGAGGTATTGCAAATAACTATGGCGAATTTGAAGAAATTGTTTATACCGGGCTTTCTCTTAGCCCTATTTCACAAGTTCTTGTTGAAAAAAGTATTGCCGGCTATAAAGAAATTGAATATGAAGTTATTCGCGATGCAAATAACACAAGTATTGCTATATGTAATATGGAAAATATTGACCCAATCGGTATTCATACAGGCGACAGTTTTGTGGTTGCACCCACTCAAACACTTACAAACAAAGAATGTCAAATGCTCAGAAGTGCGGCATTAAAAATAATCAGAGCATTAAAAATAGAAGGCGGTTGTAACGTACAATTTGCACTTGATACTGTAAGCAATCAATACTATGTTATAGAAGTAAATCCTCGTGTAAGCCGTTCTTCAGCTTTAGCCTCCAAGGCAACAGGATACCCGATTGCAAAAATAACAACTAAAATAGCTATCGGCTATAATTTACACGAAATACCAAACTCCATTACCAAAAAAACGGTTGCAGCCTTTGAACCTGCAATAGATTATGTTGTAACAAAAATTCCAAAATGGCCGTTTGATAAGTTTAAACACGGCGATAGAATTCTCGGAACTAAAATGAAAGCAACAGGAGAAGTTATGGCTATAGGCAGAACTTTTGAAAGTTCATTTAAAAAAGCCGTTACTTCTATAGAATCAAAATACACCGGTTTATTACGCGGTCGTCATTTAGAATGCAGCGAAGAAGAACTTAAAGCGTTATTACATGTTCAGGATGACAGAAGAATTTTCAGAGTTGCTGAGGCTATTAACCGCGGTATCAGTGTAAACGAGATTAATAAAATTACCAAAATAGATAAATGGTTTATTTATAAAATAAAATCACTTGTCGATTTTGAAAACAAATTAAAAAATGAAACTTTAACTCCTGCACTATACTTAGAAGCAAAAGAAAAAGGTTTTTTAGATGAAGAAATATCAAAATATACCCAAAAGACACTTACAGAAATTGAAAAAATAAAGAAAGAAAATTCCATAAACGCTTCATTTAAAATTGTAGACACTTGTGCCGCCGAATTTAAAGCATATACACCATATTATTATTCGACTTATAACGAAGTGGACGAGCTTGAAGCAAATAATAATGATAAAAAGATTTTGATACTTGGCTCAGGCCCAATAAGAATAGGTCAAGGAATAGAATTTGATTATTGTTCGGTACACGCAGCATGGGAGGTTAGGAATAACAACTATAAATCATTAATAGTAAATTCAAACCCCGAAACTCTATCAACTGATTTTGACGTAGCGGACAAACTGTTTTTTGAACCTATGCATATTGAAAACATAATGAATATAATAGAAAAGGAAAACCCAGAGGGTGTATTGGTTCAATTTGGAGGTCAAACCGCAATAAATTTAGCACCTAAATTATACGAAAGAGGAGTTAAAATTTTAGGCACCTCTTTAGAGTCAATTAATATAGCCGAAGACAGAAAACTTTTTGAACAATTATTGAGAGAATTAAATATCCCCCAACCGAAAGGTTTTGCAATAAAAAAACAATCAGAAGCACTGGAAGTAGCAAAAACACTCGGTTATCCGTTATTGGTAAGACCTTCTTACGTAATAGGCGGAAGAGGTATGCAGGTTGTATATAATAAAGATGAACTTATTTCTTATATTGAAGGTGCTCTCAAGTTCTCTGACGAACACCCGATATTAATTGACCAATATATAGAAGGTACGGAACTGGAATTAGATGCTATATCCGACGGAGAAAATGTATTAATTCCCGCGATAACAGAACATATTGAACGTGCGGGGATACATTCGGGCGATTCTATTGCACTTTACCCGACAAGAACCATTCCTGACGATATAATCAAAAATCTTGTAACTTATACCGAAAAAATTGCAAAAGCATTAAAAGTAAAAGGTTTAATGAATATTCAGTTTGTATTGAAAGATAATATTGCATACATTATTGAAGTCAACCCGAGAGCATCAAGAACAGTTCCCATTTTAAGTAAAGTAACAGGAACCCCTATGGTAAAAATAGCTATAGATGCTATTTTGGGTAAATCTATTACTGAACAAGGATACAAACCCGGTTTGGTTGATACAACAAACCTTGTTTGTGCAAAGGTTCCGATATTCTCATTCCAAAAATTAAACAGAATAGATCCTGCTTTAGCACCCGAAATGAAATCAACGGGCGAAGTTTTAGGTATTGATACAAATTATCAAAGAGCTTTGGTAAAAGGTTTTTTAGCCGCAGGTTATAAGCTTTCAACCCAAAGAGGAAATGTTTTAATTTCCATTAACGACCACTATAAAAAAGAGTGTGTCGGAGTTGCAAAAACTCTTGTTGATTTAGGCTACAAGCTTGTTGCTACAACAGGAACTCACAAATTCCTTAAATTGCATAACATTGAATCTAAAGAAATTGAAAAATTTGACATTCAAAAAATGCAAAGAAACATGAAGAATAAAGAACTTTGTTTTATAATAAATACGCCTACGACAAATAACAATTCTGTTCGTTACGGTTCTGAAGACAGAGGCTTTTTAATAAGAACTATTGCAGAAATGTATTCAACGCCTTGCTTTACGGTATTAGATACTGCAAAAGCTTATCTTGAAGCACTTCAATATTATATGAAAAACCCGGATCTAACATACGACAGTATAGATAAATACAGAACAAAAACCCCTATAGCTGTTTAGGAATATTTATGGAAGAAAAAAAGAAAAAAAATAAAAAAAAGTTCAAAATTAATATTAAAAATATGGGTGTAAATATTGATAAAAACGAATATCAAGAAATTGTTTTATCACAATCAAATCACCCTGAAAAATTATACAAATGAATTTTTAAAAGCTTTTACAACAACTTGAGTTCTATCCTCGACCTCAAGTTTTTGTATTATGCTGCTTACGTGAACTTTAACGGTATTAATACTTACATCAAGAATTTTAGAAATTTCACCGTTATTTAATCCGTCACAAATATATTTAAGAACTTCAACTTCACGTTCGGTAAGGTTATATTGTTGAACAAATTCGGTATTTTCTTGTTTTTTTTCTGCTGTTAGTGTTTTAATGATTAAATTAGCAACTTTTGCATCAAACCACAAAGCTCCGTCAAGAACTGAAATAATAATATCGGATAATCTCTCGGGAGCTATATCTTTTGAACAATATGCACTTGCTCCCGCTTTTATTGACTCTATAACTTCTATTTCGTTGTTATGTGAAGTCAATACTATTATTTTTACATTTTTATTTAATTTTTTTATTTCTTTAGATGTTTCAATTCCGTTCATCAGGGGAAGACCTAAATCCATAATAACCACATCAATTTTATTATTTTTTACGGTTTCAATTGCTTCTTCACCACTTGCAGCTTCATATATTTCATCTATGTATTTATTATTTTCAAAAGCCGTTTTTAGTCCGAACCTTATCAAAGCATGATCTTCAACTATCAAAACTTTATTCATAAACCGCTGCCGTTTCTTTATTTCTCAAATAGTATGAATCAAATATATCAATTAAATTTTGTTCTTTAGGATTTACGGTATCCTTATTAAGAATTTCATAAAACTGTTTCAAATTGTACGATTTAAGAATTTTTCTATCCTTATCTTTAAGTGTCATTTCATATTCCGTAATTAAAACATCCATAATAATATCACAGTGAATATTAAAGAAAACATCAACAATTTTAGCATCAAAATGTTTACCGCTTCCGTTAAAAATGATACTCAAAGCATCTTTCATCGGCATTCTGTCACGATAGTGACGTACCGAAGTTATAGCATCAAAAACATCACTTACTGCAAGAATTCTGCCGCCTAAAGGAATTTGTTCGCCTTTTAATCCCCTGAAATAACCCGTTCCGTCATATTTTTCATGATGTGATGAAGCGATTTCTGCTATTTCGGTGAAAGAAGAATTCATATTAGCCTTACACAATATATCATAAGTAATTTTAACATGTTCTTTAATGTGTTCATATTCTTCTTTTGTAAGAGCACCTTTTTTTTGCAGAACAGAATCTCTGATACCTATTTTGCCGATATCATGAAGCATTGCAGACTTTGAAACTATACCCGTAAATTCTTCATCAAGCCCCATTTCTTTGCAAATGAGTTCTGAGTATTGTCTTACTCTGTTTGAATGACCTAAGGTTATCTTATCACGTGCATCAATGGAAGCGGCAAGTGTATCAATAAAACCCGTAAAAAGTTTTTGTTGTTCATCTATCATTTTTTGCTGAATATTAAAAAGAACGCTATTTTCAATTGCTATACCGGCATTTGTGCCTATGGCAAGCAAGATGTCTTCATCAGCCTCGGTAAAATCTCCGTCTTTTTTATTTAATACCTGAAATACACCGATAATTTCGTATTTAATATTACGGATAGGCATACATAATATATTATAAGTTCTGTAGCCTGTTTTTTTGTCAATTTCTTTATTAAATCTGCTGTCTTTGTAGGCATCTTGAATAATAATTGTTTCTCCGGTTTTAAGAACATGCCCTGCAAAACCTTTATCTGCACTAAAACGTATTTCTTCACTTGCCATACCTAAAGCAACTTTTGACCAAAGTTCATTTTTTTCTTTATCATACAGAAAAACTGTGCATCTGTCGGCATTAAGCACCAAACTTGTTTGTTCCGCTATAGTAATAAGCAAATTATCAAGACTTACTTGGGCATTTAATGTTCTCGCTATTTTTGATAGTGCCAATAACAAAGTTGTACTTTGATTATTATCTGACCTTGTTAAATGTTTATATTTAGCGGGAGAGTGACCTTTTATAAACTTTTCCGAAAGCTTAGTCAGTCTTTTATAAATATTTTTCAAACCGTATGTATTTGCATACTCCATTGCCTGTTCTATATATTGATATGCAGCTTTTTGACTTTGCAGTTTCATATATATATCAGCTAAAATTTCACAAGCTTTAATCTTTAAAACGGGAAAAGAAATAATCTGTTCAAGGGCATCGGTAAGATAAAACATTGCATCATTAAGTTTATTTTCAAGAAAATAAATATAACCGAACGCAAATTTATTAACTGCAATAACTTCTGAGTCTTCACTGCTTTGTGCAATAAATTTTGAGTCCTCTAAAAGCAGAAGCGACCTGTAATAGCTTTCTGTTTTATCAATAAAATTAATAAGCCCCGTTAAAGATAAGCAAACAGATACTTTTTTTATATCTTTATTTGCAAGAAATATTTTATGGGCGGAAGATAAATTTTTAAGTGCATTATTATAATTTTGTATATCAAAAAGCTCTATAGCCTCCATAAGGAGGTTTTTTGCACATTCTATCGACTCATTTTTATGCTTTTGAGGCATTTCAATCCTTAACAAACTAACAAAATCATTATACAATATATTTATGAGAAAAGTAAGTATAATTATCCCCATATATAATGAAAAAGACACCTTAACTGCGATAATAGAGAAAGTAGAACAGGCAGATTTTGCCGGTCTTGAAAAAGAGATTATATTGATTGATGATGCTTCTAATGACGGCACAACAGAAATAATAAAATCACTCAATAAACCGTATAAAAAGCTGTATCACACAAAAAATCAAGGTAAAGGTGCCGCTTTAAGAACAGGAATAAAAGAGGCCGGCGGAGATTTTGTGGTTATTCAAGATGCTGATCTTGAATATCTGCCTGATGATTACAACAAATTGCTTCCGTTTTTAATTAATGAGCAAGCTGATGTTGTATATGGGTCAAGATTTAAAAACAAAGATAATCTGAAAAACTTTATGTTAAAAAATAAACTTGCGAACAGGTTTTTAACATTTCTGACAAACATACTCTATCAAGCTTCAATTACAGATATGGAAACATGTTATAAAGCTTTTAAAAGAGAGCTTATTCAAAGTATAACAATCAAATCAAACCGTTTTGATTTTGAGCCCGAAATTACCGCTAAAATATTAAAGAAAAAAGCGAAACTGGTTGAAGTCCCCATAAATTACAATGCCAGAGGACATCAAGAGGGCAAAAAAATAAACTGGAAAGACGGCATAAATGCCATTTTAACCTTAATAAAATTTCGGTTTATTGATTAAAAAATTAATCTTGTAATATAATTTAAGTATGTTCAGACAATTTTTACCGATAATACTGTTAACAATATCAAATATATTTATGACATTTGCGTGGTACGGGCATTTAAAATATAAATGCACTGCATTATGGCTCGTAATATTAATAAGCTGGGGAATTGCTCTTTTGGAATATTGTTTCCAAGTTCCTGCTAACAGAATAGGGCATGATTATTATTCCGCAGCTCAATTAAAAACAATGCAAGAGGTTATAACATTAATTGTATTCAGTGTATTTTCAGTTCTGTATTTAAAAGAAGATTTCAAGTGGAATTATTTGGTAGGTTTTGCCCTTATTGTAATTGCCGTATTTTTTATATTTAAAAAATGGTAGTTTTTAAAAAGTTATTAAAATTATTTAATATACTTTAATTGTTCTTATTGAACCAAAACGGAGGTTCAAAAAACTCTTTGTATATAAAAAAATATTATTAACAAAAGGGAGGGAATATTATGAACAAACTTTTAATGCTTGGAGTAATGGCAGGTATCGGCTTTGGTATTGCTAAAATGATGAAAAAAAAGAAACAGGAATCAACACAACAAACTCAAGCTTAAAATAAAAAGACTTTTCAAGTATTTTGAAAAGTCTTTTTAGTATTTATATTTGCCCGAATATGTCGTATATTTACATTAATATAATGTTCGAAATTCTTAACAAAAGGATTTCAGTTAATCATTCATGTTATTATAAATTGGTTTATTGGTAGAATTAAATGCGATATTTGGGAAATAAAACAAAACTTTTAAAATTTATAGAAAACGTTATAAAAAAATACAAAATTGAAGGTGAAATTTTTGCCGATTTATTTGCAGGTACATGCTCCGTAGGAGATTACTTTAAAGATAAATATACAATTATCGCTAATGATTATATGAGTTTTTCCGGTATAATTTGCAAAGCAAAATTGCTTAATAAGGGTGTACCGGAGTTTAAAAATTTTAAAAAAGTTTATGAAAAAGACCCTTTTACGTTTTTAAATAACAAAAAATATACAAGACAAGCAAATTTTTTTATATATAAAAATTATACTCCTCAATCTGACAGAATGTATTTTTCGGAAGAAAATGCAATAAAAATTGACGGTATAAGATTAGATACGGAAGAATTTTATAAAAATTCGTTAATAAATGAAAAAGAATACAATTATTTAATAGCGTCACTAATAGAATCAGCATTAAAAGTATCTAATACTTCCGGGACTTATCAGGCATTTTTTAAGTTTTGGGAAGCAAGATCTCAAAAAGAATTTATACTGGAGCCATTAGAAATAAATACAACAAAAACATTATCTAAAGATAATATCATTTATAATACCGATACAAATAAATTAATAAGAGAAATTTCAGGAGATATAGCATACATTGATACGCCTTACACAACAACACAATATGCTAACTCATATCATATGTTAGAGACAATAGCAAAATATGATTATCCCGAAATATTCGGAAAAACAGGCCGCAGAGTAAACAGAGTTTTTTCGGGATACTCTAACAAACAAAGTGCAATTATAGAATTTGAAGACCTGTTCAGGCAAATTCAATTCAAACATATATTAGTCAGCTATAGCAATCAGTCAATAATACCGTTAAAACAATTAATAAACTTGGCAAAAAAATTTGCCGTAAACGGAAAAGTTTATGTTGAATATTCAGACTACAGAGAATATGCAACAAACAACATAAGTAAAAAAGGCAATGAAGAAAATTTAAAAGAAATAATAATATATTTTGAAAAAGATTTAAAAATAAATAAATCTCCTCTAAATTACTCCGGGAGTAAAGACGCTTTATTACCTTTAATATATAAGCATCTGCCAAAACATATTGATTGTTTCGTTGATGCTATGGGAGGAGCTTTTAATGTCGGAGCAAATATTACGGCATTAAAAACCGTAATTTATAATGAATATAATACTTATATTTATGAAATTATAAGTATGTTATTAAATGAACCTCCGCAAAAAACAATTAAAAAAATTGAGCAGATTTTAAAAAAATTTAAATTGAAAAAAAAGGATAAAAATGCTTATCTTAAATTAAGAGAAGAATATAATAAAAATAAACAAACAATATTATTATTTGTACTTCAGATATATTCTTTTCAAAATATGATTAGATTTAACAATAACAAACAAATGAATACCCCTGTAGGAAATAACGAATATTGCCCGAATATAAAAGAAAGAATAGAAAACTTTAAACCAAAATCACCTAAATATAAATTAATATGCGGAAAATATCAAAAAATTAATTTTAAGAAATATCCAAAAGATACAATATTTTATTTTGACCCGCCTTATTTTATTACAAATGCAGAATATAATGACGGAAAAAGAGGCTTTGACGGTTGGAATATTGATTATGAAACCGAATTACTTAATTTCCTTTTAAATTTACACGAAAACGGTTACAAGTTTATTCTTTCAAATGTAATTAGCCACAACGGGAAACACCATCACATTTTATATGATTGGGTTAAAGAACATAATTTTTATTTAGATATAATAGGTCAAACAGGAATAAAATATCCAAGAGAAGAAGTTATTATTAAAAATTACAGTATATTTTAGAAAGTTATATGATGATTAAATTAGTATTTAATTGTACCTCTTTTGATAAATATTTTTATAATATTGATACTAAAGTTCAAAATAAAAAAGAATATATAGAAAAATTATTAATTAAAAAAATTAATGCTTTTAATAAAAAATTAAATGTTCAAGAAGTATTATATGAATTATTATCTTTACAATTTCCATATTATAAAAAAGACGGAAGAAATGGAGCAATTGTAGAAGATATAGAAATACAAGAAACAGAAAAAAATTATTATACCCAAAAAGGGTATTACGTATTTAATAAAGACTCACAAACTTATGCAAGACATATATTAGAATATGTATTTTTAACACCCCAAAAAGAAGCATCAAGAAATATATTTATTTCTCAGACTATTTTCCCTGCGGTTATTGATTATATTTCGGATTATTTACAGAGCCCAAACTATACTTTTGCAAACCATAAAATTATGCTTATAAATACAGTTAATAAAGGAATTACAGCAAACTCCATAAAACAAGAATGTGCAAGTTTTATTGCAATAGGAATGGATTACGTTGTATTATTTGATGTCCCTTATATAGAAACCAAAGATGTTTCTAAAGATTTAAAAAGCTTTATAAAACAATATGATAAATATTCGGACTTATATGAAAACCAATATTATAAAATCGATTTTTTAAGGAAGTCTTTTAAAATAAAAACTGATGATGTTAGAAAAAATATAACAGATAATGATTTTAACGGCAGTCACGAAAAATTTTATTGGGTGAAAGTTCTTCCTATGGCTTTATTAGCATATAACTCTAATTTTAAAGTAGATTATTCCGAATATAAACAATTTTGTGAAGAATACAGTACAATATTTTCCGTAAAAAGTAAAAAATTTCAAAGATGCAAAATAATACTTAATTATTTTGAAAAATATTTCAAATAAAAGGAGAAAAATAATGTATGAACAAAAAATATATTTTGGGGCTCCCGGAACAGGAAAAAGTTATTTAATAGATAAAAAATTAACTGATGAATGCATAAGTAAAGATAAAATTTTTCGTGTAGTAATTCATCCGGAATATACATATTCTGACTTTATAGGGCAATTACTGCCGGAGAATATAAAAACTGATGCAGGTGAAGAAAAAGTAAATTTTGTATTTAAAGAAGGTCCGTTTACTCGGGCATTAATGGAGGCATATAATGATTTAAGCCAAGATGTTTATTTGATAATAGAAGAATTATCGAGAGGTAATACGGCGGGAATATTCGGTGATATTTTCCAATTGTTAGACCGAGACAAACATTTTGAAAGCCGCTATCCGATTAATAACAAAAATATTGCAGATAAAATTCCAACACTTGTCGGTGATGATATCAAATTACCCTCAAACTTTAACATATTATGTACGGTAAATACAAACGATCAAAATGTTTTCCCTATGGATACAGCTTTTAAAAGACGATTTGAATGGGAATATGTTCCAACAACTCCCGTTAAAAGAGAAGGGAGTGAACAAATCGATTTGAATATGAACAATCCCAAAATAATACTAATAAATAAAAGCCAAAACGAAATTGAAACTAATTGGCTGTCTTTCTACACACAATTAAATGATTTTATTGTAAAAAAAATGGGTAAAAATGAAGACAGACAATTAGGGCAGTTTTTCTTGGAATTTAATGAAGCTTTAATAAAAAAATCATATTCGGAAGAACAAACGGAAAAATTAACGGCTCAAAATGAAATAAATAAAATAATTAAAAATAAATTACTCTTATATTTATGGCAAGATGTCCAAAATTGCAGTATTTCAAATACGGATAAAAACTTATTTGACAGAAAAATAAACAGTTTTGAAGAATTATATGAAATATATGGAACAGAAAAAGTATTCAGTGACGAATTTTTCGCTGAATACAAAAATAATTTATACAATAATGCCGATTTTGAACAGGAATAAATATGATAATTGAACATTCAAATGACGGGCAAAAGTGCGATATAAATAAAATATCCGCATTAGGGTTTGAACTTAATCCGGATAGAGATATAATCAAACAAATAAATGAAAAAAATGATTATTTACCGCAAAATGAAGCTACTATTAATTTTGTAGGTTTTATTATAAATAATAATAGTGATATGTTTCTTGTTGCTCCAAAAGGATATAAAATTTGCAATATCGAAAAAGATGCAAAATTAATATTTTCCGTAATACAAAAGCATCTTCAAAAAAATCCCGACAGATATACGGGTGATGTATATGGTGAAAAATTTGTTTCAAATTTTCCTTTCGCTGCATTTTGGGGTATCTATAACTATTTTTTAAAATTTGGTTTATACCGAGAAATAACAGAAAAAACAAAACCTAATATTAACGGTAAAATCAATTGGAAAGCAACTTTAAAAAAAACAAACTTCTATATTTCAGATAATGATATATTAATGCATCCTTATTTTTATTCAAAAAAATATAACCTAAACACAATAATTACGGAAAGTATGATTTTTGCAATAGAATATACAATAAGTAAATTTAATTATTTATTAAACGTAAACGGAACGGGCAAATGTATCGGCGGAAATAAATTTCTTGAAAATAAAGATTATTTGATAAAAATATTGCAAAATGCGAAAACTTTAACTTTTAATGATAATTCCATAAGTTTATTAAATAATCTGATTAACTTTTATAAAAGTCTTAATCAAAGCGGAACATATTATCTTAAAACATACGTTTTTAACTATGTGTGGGAAGATATGATTTCTCAATATTTAAATTATAATTTTATAAAAATTGAAAATAATAATTTAATATTCAGCAACGATAACAGTCAAAGAAAAAATTTTAAAAAAACATCTTTTCAGCCAAATATACATAACATCAACCATAAAATTGAACCCGATTATTATTATACAGAAGATGATACACAATATATTTTTGATGCTAAATATAAAAATAATATTAACGGAATTGATTATAAACAAGTATGTTACTCAATATTCTTAAAGAACTTAAAAGAGAATAATTCAATGAAAAAATTATATAAGAACACATATTCCGCCTTAATAGTTCCCTCTGAATGCAATAATTGCTTAATTCACTTTGCAATTGATCCTTTATTCAATGAACAAATATCAGATATAATTATATTAGAACAATATTTAGATATAAAACAAATTATGAAATGGTATATAAATAATTAATTTTCTTTTTAAACTGACAAAAAAAATTTTTTGAAGTTTTAATATTTATGAGTTAAAAAAAGAAAGAGAGATAATATGATTTGCCCAATTAATAATTACAAATCAACAGTTAATTTTGGTTTTGCAAAACTCAACGAAACAGGAAGAAAAGCAGCAGATTCTTTCGGTTTGGGATCAAATGAATTTTTAGACAGCAGTTTATATAAAAAACAAGGTCCATTTAGAAAATCAGCATTATCAAAAGAATTATCAGCAGGAAAAACATTCCCTCAAATTTGTGAAGAATACGGATGCACAAGCATAGGGAAAGCCAATGCGGAATTTATTTCATCTCAAATTCTTTCCGGTAAATCAAATAAAGCTATGCATTCAGTTCCCAAAAAAGATTTAAAAAGCGGCTTTTTAAAATTATACGGAAGTAACTATGATAACCCTGATTTATCAAGTAAAGATACCTTAAGATTATTAAAAATAATTAAAAATTATGTAGCTCCTGAAGAATACATAAAAAATATAGGGTTACTTCAAGAAGGTACTGATAAATAACGTTTTTTTAATATTATGTTTTAAAATCAAAAAATTTGGGAATAATATTATTACGTTGATTTGTGCCTAAAAAATTAATTTGAATATAATCTAAAAATCTTATATAAACAATTTACAACATTTTTAAAATATTTTACGACACCATTATGATGCCGTTATTATGATGAGAAAGGACTTATTATTATGAAAGAAAATAAATCTGTAAATGAACAACAAGAACAAGTTATTATAACCCCTACCCCAAGAATAATTAAAATAAACAGAGCTTGTCAAGAAAGAGCATACGGGCTTTTTGATTCTCAAACGGGCACACAAGTCAGCGATTTTATAAAAGGTACAAACAGTCAAGTTGAATTTAAAGACTTAGACCCAAACAGACACTACGATGTAGGAGTTATCGAAAATACGGGAGATGAAAAACCTTATTTTGCGATAGCTTGGAATCGTACTATGCGTGATGATACAGATGCTATATTAAAGAATTCCGATAACTTACCTGTAGTATATCCGGCAGTCTACAGTATAAAAGATAACAAAGATAACCCGAATGGCATTTTTGATTTGGTAGATAAGGATAATGAACCGGTAGGACAGGTTATCAAATTATCACCAATGGGCGATAAACCCAATTTTAGATGTATTCATTCCATGAAACTGAAAGATGACACAAAAGAATAACACACTTACACAAATCAAACAACAAAAAGCACTCATATGAGTGCTTTTTGTTAATTTTAATAAACAATAAAAATCGGAACGACAAGATTTTGCACAATAAACAAGGCGAAAGCTTGAGCCTAGTTTGACGGGGGGGGGCACGGGTGAGTAGATTTTTAGAAGAAAGTTGAAAAATCAATATTGCCCGGGGGGGGGGAATTAGTGTTATAATAATTCTGTTATAAACAATGAAAAAGAAAATATAGAATAAGATTAGATACAAATACACATTAATATGAAAAACTTACTTGAAATAAAACCTTCTGAAAAATGTTTAATAATATCACCTCATCCTGATGATGAAAGTATCGGATAGGACTATTATTAAAATATCCCCAAAACTGCGATGTGGTAGTGTTAACAGATGGATATCCGATTAGCGGAAAAGATTCAAATGAAGCAGATATAGTTCAGAAACGCAAATCTGAATTAAAAAAAGCTATGGCTTTTGTAAATATACTAAATTATAAAAATTTAATGATTCCTGATGGTAAAGTAAAATTTAATTTAAACAAACTTAATTCTTTAAATATACAAAAATATGATTATGTCTTTATTCCAAATGACAAAGAAAATCATTGTGACCATGCTTATATTTACAAAAAGGTTAAACAACTTTTAAGATTTTCATATAAAACAAGAATAATTTGCTATGAGGTATGGTCGCCTATACCAAGACCTAATTTATACCTTGATATTTCCGATATAAAAGATAAAAAAGCAGAATTAATCAGCAATTATGACAGTCAAATTAAAAATGTTGACTATGTTAACAGTTCTTTAGCTTTAAATTTATATAGAGGTTTTCAAATAAAAATAGATCATCCTGAAATAACTTACGCTGAAGCATACATAGAAAAATTTACCTTTATAAAAAGACTTTTTTCCGTTTGTGTGTGTGGAGATGGGGGGGGGGAAAAAATATTAATCATAAACTTATTTGGAATTAAAATTCGTCATTTTAAATCCGGTAATTGAAGTTTGCAGAATTTATTTTCAAAATAATTGATAACGGAATTACAGTTTCATTTTAATAAAAGAATGTAAATATAATCTCTATTCAAGTCAAAAAACATACCTTACTGCTTTACAGGCGGGTTTGTTTTATTTTTACCGTAAATATCAGAAGCTAAAGAATATAAATAATTTAAAATTTTAGCTCGTGTTATTTTCCCGCATTCTAATTTATCATCGGCATAGTTGCATTTATCAACTTCTTTATAGCAATTTTTTAAAAATTTATAACTTTTATGATACTTTTTTAACTGTTTTTCATATTCAATAATTTTTTCTAAATCTCTTTTCATCATTAATGCTTGAATTAATCCGAAAAGAGAAATTTCTTCATTTACTTTCGCATTTATAGATGCAGTATACCATTTAATTGCTTCGTCGATTAAAAATTTATTGTTGTCATAATCACTCATATACGCAGCTATAGCCATAGTTCCGTAAAAAGCATAATCATCAGGTGGTGTCGTTTCAGGTGTAATAATTGATTTTGAATATTTAAAAAACATTACATAATCATCTTCACTTAAAGCGTATGCGATAAATTCTTTTAAATTTTTTTCTGATAATCTTGATGATACAAATTCGCTCCAGGATAAATGTTTAGTATTCGCTTTAGTTTTTTTACTCAAGTAAGGTAAGAATTTAGAATTAGCTATAGCAAAGTTTATATTTTGAGCTACAGACGGATTATACTGCGAAATGACCATTCCTATTAAATTCCCGGAACTGTCAAATAATGCACTTCCGCTTGAGCCGGGTGAAGCCGGTGCTGAAAATTGGATTATATCATCTTCGATTATTTTATTTATAATACCGTTGTTAAAAACAAACTTTATGTCTTGCGGATTGCCTATAGTATAAATATTATCCCCAACTTTATATCCGTTATGATTAATGGAAACAGGAGTAAATTTTTTTCTTGAACTTATTGTCAATATAGCTATATCATCGGTAGGATTTAGATATTTAAAGCCTCTGACTTTATATTTATTACCGTCTTTTGTTGTTACTGATATATTATCAGCATTGCCAATAACATGAAAACAAGTAACAAATGTTCCCGTATCATCTAAAATAATTCCGCTTCCGCCAGATTCTTGCGTTTCTACAAAAAGAATTGAATTTACATTATTTTCATAGATTTTATTTGCCGATAAAGGTTGAGCAGTATTTGGGCTAGCAAAAACTGTTTGAATAAAAAGTATCAAAACGGCAAAAATAATTAGTATTCTTTTTCTCATCAAACTTCCACCAATGTAACTCCTAATATACATAATACTAAATCTAAATATATTGTAAAGGTCTAAATAGTCTTTTACCGTACTTAAAAGACAACATAAACAGAAAAAATATTGCTAAAAGTATTTTGAATAATTAATTTTTTAAGAAAATTTATTATATATAAATACAATATAAAAATAAATTTTATTTTTTAATAAAAAACTAAAAAGATATTTAATTACCTATTTTTAAATATTTATTTCAGATTACAAACAGCGTTTAAAATTTTTTCTCCTCTACTATCTGGAACTATCCTTGCATATTTAATCAGGTTTCCCTCTAAAGTAGAACCTTCAATATAATTATCCTTTTTGTTATAAAAATGTATTTCTAAGTTTGCACTTGTTTTTTCTTTACATCTAAAATCCATATAATTTTTCATATATGCAAAATTTTTATTGTTGATTTTTCCATGTCCTACGACTATCACCCAAGCTTTTACAGAATTATTAGTCTTAGTAATAGAAGATTTATCTATAAGAAAAGCATCATCTTCAAACAATTGCCAATCCGAAGCATAAGAAA
>CANRMD010000011.1 GCA_947631645.1 Candidatus Gastranaerophilales bacterium | reverse complement strand
TTGTTTTTATTTTAACCGCTTTAATTACTCCCTATGATTTTATCTATTATTGCCTGTGTTTCTTCTAAAGCCTGTGGAGTGAGATTAATGCCCTTTTCGTTTGGTTTTTCTTCTATACAGCTTTGTATCCATTCAACAGCTTTTAAATCGCCATTGATAGCCTTTTTTACAACACTAAAAACCATAGCTTCTTTTGCACTTTTATAGGTTTTATCTTGTATAACTTCCGTAGATAAAAGGGTTTCCAGTATTTCACGCATTTTTCTTTTTTCTCTTCGTACCATGCCTGATTTTTTGCCTGCTTTACTTGCTAAAAGTTTTCTTTCTTCTGGAGTTCGTTCAGAGTTAGATTTAAGATTTTTTAGTCTATTTTCATTCATTTATAACTCCTTAATCTTTCTATAAACTTCATCAATTATTGCTTTATCTGTTATATCTATATTTGAATTAATTGTTTCTATTTTTTCAGGTATTGCCTCTCCTATTGTATTTCTTATAACCTCAAAAGCTTTTACATTTCCTTCTTTGGCTTGCAGCATGAGGGAAAAACAAATTCTTTCTCTCATAGTTGCACCACTATTGTCTTTAGCTTCAAGTAGAGTTAAAAGCTCATCTTTAAGTAACTTTTTCTTTCGTCTAACCTCAGCTGATTTTTTACCACCGTTAGATTGTCGTTTTTTTAGTTCCTCTTGCGATAGCTGCCCTGAATAGATAGGTTTTAAATTTTTTACACCTTTGTTACTCATCTTTTTTATTCTCCTTTTGCTTTTTGGATAGTGATATTAACATTAAGATTTATATTTTTATCTTCAACAGTATTTTTGATAGCTTCATAAGCTCTCACGTTGCCTTTAGCTGCCTGTTCTATTATTGCAAGGCATATTTCATCAAAGTGGAGTTCATCATCCCCTAAATCTAAATTAAGCCACGCTTGCAGTTCATTTTTTAAAGTTCTGTTTTTCTGCTCTCTTTTAGTTAAACCTTTACTTGAATTTTTTGTTTTCATAATTTAATCCTTTCTGTATTATTTACAATTTTTTAGATACCATTCGCCAAAATCCTTACAATTACAGATAAAGCGTTCAAAAAATGGATAGCGTTCTAATATTTTTTGCGCATTTTCATTGCCTGCTTTATCGTTATCAATATATAAATAAAATTTTTGATATGCGCTAAAATCTACTACCGATAATTGCCTCAAAAGACTTCCCACTCCATTTGATGATGTTACTATATGATAAAATTTAGCCTGATTTTTTGATTCTAAGAATTGCCACAACAAATAACCGTCAATATAGCCCTCAATGACAACTAAGACCTTGGTATTAGGTGTAAAAGCGTTAATCATTGCAAGACCTGTGGGCATTGAATATGCAACACAGTCTTTTTGATATTTATATCTTCTAATTTCTTTTTTAGGTTTGTTATAGTCAAAATCAGGGTTTCTATACTCAAAGCCAATTAAATAGTTTTTTTCAGCAGAAGTTGAATATTTAAATGTCGGGAACACCCATTTTCTTAGGTTTAAGTCTATACCTATGCCCATAAATTCAACAGTATCTTTTTTAATACCCCTCACATTATAAAGATAATCCAATGATTTTTGATGATTTAACAAGCTGTCTGTACACTCACATTGATACATTATCAGCTCTTCTTGTACCCTTTCAGAATAAACCTCGACTGTGCTAAAAAGTTCTTCTTTTGTTACTGCACGTTGTTGTTTTGTAGGTTTGTGTTCTTCGGCTGCTTCTTTTTCTTTTTTCTCTTGGTATAGCTTTTTCACTATATCTTTTATAATTGTGTGTGAATGGCTATAATCCGCAAAACAAGCTAAAACATCTTTTTCGCTATTATATTTTAAATTGTCTTTATGAGTATCATTGCACATAGGACATTGCCAAAAATACTCATCACCCGCTTTGCGTTCATAATCACCTAAATATTCTTTTAGTTCTTGAAGCGTTATATCGTATTCTTTTAAAGTTTTCATTTTTCCTCATTTCTTATATCGCTAGTCCTGCCAATCCAGCAAAACCCTTGATATATGCCTGTTTTTAGTTTAGTTAATAATGCAAATCCCGCTAATGCGCTTAGGGTCTGCAACATTAGCAAAGAAGTGCAAACCCCAAAATAACCGTATTACAAAGCATTTGCCACATTGGCTGATTTTGCTTCTATTATTTTGTCGAGTAATAAAACATCTCTCGGCAGTTCTTGGGATGAAGCTATTAATTGGTATTCCTTGCCTGAATTATTATTAATTGATGATTCGATTAGCACATAATTTTGTGTTTGCGCTATTTCTTTAACTATTTCAATAGCTTCATCAAACTTTTTTCTAAGCTCTTCTCTAGTAAAGCCTATTTCTTTATATTTATTTTTTAGTTCGGTTTTTGTGAATTTTTTACCTATATTTTTATGGAAAAAATCAAAAAATAATTCGTATTTGTCTTTATTGTTGGGCTTATAATTGATACATCTCTCAAAATCGACACTTAACCCCTGAATTGTACAGATAGCTTGCGTAATGTCGTTATAATCAATCGTATATTGGTTCGGATGGTTTAAACAAGCATACAGACAAGATAATTTTAATGCCTTAAGCTCTCTTGATTTAATTTCAGGGTGCATTAGATATTCTTCATAGGGTAGCTCATTAAAAGCATTGTTCAAATATTTTGCATATTCTTTTAAAACAACATAAGAATCTTTTGTTAATATGTAACAAGAACCTAATGGAATTTTTTGAAATATTGAATATAAATCATTACCTAGTTCTTTTAGTTTATTGTAAGTTTCCGTCTGTTGTTCATAGGTGATATTATCAAAAAATTTTACCTTACATCCACTTTGAAATGAAATATTACTGCGTCTGCTAAATCCTGTCGACAACATACTATGAAATGTATCTTTTAATTCATTAAAAATTAATGTTGGGTCGCTATAATATAAAATATTAACAGGTATTTTTTTATTACCATATTGTAAACTGTTTTCTGATTTGATAGATTTTCCAGTTATATTACCATCAAATGCTTCATATAGAGAATTTATAAATTCACTCTGTTCGCTATTTTTCTTTTGACTTTTTAAATATAACCCAAATTCAGGGTTTCTTATGTTAATACACCCAAAATCAGTGTTTTGTAAGGCATTATAATCTTCTCTTAAGCCCTCCTTTGTTCCGTCTTGAATTTCATAATTTAATCGTCTAATTTTCTTTTTTTCTGCTTCAATATATGCCAATTTTTTATTATGTTCTTTATCGCTTTGAAATAAGTTATTAGCAGTTTTTTCAATTTCTCTAACACAATTTTGATAGTATAATTCTTCTTTATTTTTAAACCAAAGCGGAAATTGGGCAAATACGGTTTCTTGCATTATTCTTGTGTACCTATCTTTTCCATAACCACTTGGCGCATACACTATTGCATAATAATTCGGAATGTTCATTCTGCCGCATTCATTTAATGTAAGTCTTTTCATATTCATCGTTTGTGCAATTTGAGAATTTACAATGTTTAATTTACATCCAAAATCAAGGCTACACTCGATATTTTCGCCTATTTCTAAAACATTTCTGACAATGGCGGGCATGTTTTCTAAAACCTTTCGTTTCGATGGGTTTTGTGGTATAATGTAATTGTTACTGCTCATAGTGCCTCCATTTGCGGAGGCTCTTATTATGTCTGTCATTATGCCTCCTATTTCTCAATTTTTTCTATTTTGCCTATCGTTTTAACCCCAAGTGGTTCACCTGTGTTTAAAAATTCAATTAGTTTATCAACATTGATTAGAAACTTTTTACCAGCTTTTAAATATTTAATTTTATTTTGTAGGCAAAGTTGTCTAATATAGTGTTTTGCAAGTCCAGTTAGTTCTGCTGCTTCTGTAATTGTTGCCATTTTTGGAATTTTAAATTCGGTCATTTTTTTTCTCCTATTTGTTGAAATTATTTTTAATTATGTTATATTATAATAAACAATATTTAATAATGTTTACTAATACATAATAACATGCATTAAATTTTGTTTAAATACCTTGTTATTAGCGAGATACCAAAATGTTATATAAATGCACATTTGTTTATTTAAAATAAACAAAAAAGGAGGAAAATGAGCAAAGAGAAAAAATATATATCGTCAAACGAGCCTTTTAAACAACTTAGACTAAGCAAAATAAATCCTAAAACAGGAAAGTATTATACGGTTAGAGAACTGGCAAGAGAAATGGGGGATAGCACCTATTATTCAAGAATATCTCAAATCGAAAATGGATATTGCAAACCTTCAAATGCAGACTGTAAACGCTATTTAGATTTTTTTAATGTTACATATGAATTCTTAATGGGAAAAACAAAAAACAAATTTGCTGAAAATATATCTATTAATAAAAAATTAAAACTAACCGATGAAGCAATTTCTACAATAAAAAGACTATCTACTTATTCTAAAACAATTGATATTTTTAACGAACTACTAAGTGAAAAAAATGGATTTCAATTTGAAGCTATATTATTTCATCTTAAAGAATATAAGTTATTGGCTCAACAAAAAACTCTTGAAGCACATACTGGCGAAAGAATTAATGAAGCAAGAAGAATGTATGCAGAAAAGCATAACATAGACTTAAAAGAAGTAGATTTTCCGCTTGTTGGAGAAAATACCCAAGAAAGACAAGAACTGTATTATTTATTAATGAACATAAGTAACAAATCAGAAAATATAGAAACACTAAAAGCTATATCAAAAATAAAAATGATGAACTATGCAAATAAAATACTGTCAAATTTAGAACAAACTGATTAAGAGGTATAATATGGCGAACATTCAAGAAAGAAAAAATAAAGAAGGTAAGATTATTTCATACTCCATAAGAGTTCACAAAGGTCGAGATGCAAACGGCAAACAGTTAAAACCTTATGCAATGACTTTTAAAGTTGAGCCAAATTGGAGTGAAAGAAAAATACAAACAGAACTTAAAAAAGCGGTAGTTTTGTTTGAAGAACAATGCAAAAAAGGTTTAATTGCAGATAATAAACAAACTTTTGAAAGATATTCAAACTATGTTATTAGCCTGAAAGAAAGAACAGGAGTTAAACATAGAACCATAATAAGATATAAGGAATTATTAAAAAGAATTATCCCTGCAATCGGTCATTTCAAGTTATCAGAACTAAAACCGCAACACTTGAATGCTTTATATGAACAACTTGCAAAAGAAGGCTTAAATAAGAATACAGGTAAAACACTAAGCAATAAAACAATACTTGAACATCATAGAGTTATTAGAACTATTTTAGCCCAAGCGGAAAAAGAATTATTAATACCTTATAATGCAGCAGCTAAGGCAACACCGCCAAAAGTAGAGAAAAAAGAAGCAAATTATCTCCAAATAGAAGATGTTGAAAATATATTATTTTATCTGGCTAATGAACCGTTAAAACAACAAGCATTTGTAAATCTGCTTATTTTTACAGGTTTTCGAAGAGGTGAAATTATGGGTTTAAAGTGGGATAAAATTGATTTTAAAAACAATCTCATTACTATTGATACTAATTTGTTATATTCCAAAGAAAGAGGAATATATGAAGATACACCTAAAACTGAACAATCAAAAAGAACCATAAGCGTACCTATTCAAGTAATGAATATTTTAAAAGCATATAGAAAAGAATATAACACCAAAAGACTTGCATTAGGCTCATACTGGCATGATACAAATTTTGTTTTTGTTCAAGAAAATGGAAAACCAATGCACCCTGACACTTTGACGGATTATTGCTATAAATTTACTAAAAAATATAATCAGATTATAGAAAAAGAAAATAAGTACAAGCTCAAATCTCAACAAATTAAATTATTACCGCATATAAATCCTCACGCATTCAGACACACGCAAGCAAGTATGCTTATATTAAACGGTGTCGATATAACAACCGTTAGTAAACGATTAGGACACGCAAAAACAAGCACTACCGCAGACATATATAGTCATTTAATGAAAAAAGCTGATGAAAGTGCTTCAAATACTTTAGAAAACATTTTATTAAATCAAAAACAAGCATAGATTATTTATCAAATTTATATCAAAAATTTAAAATTGTTGAATTATAGTTGAATTATTGCCCTATTTTACTACTAAAAAAGAGAGTTTCAAAATCGCTGAAACTCTCTTATATTAATTGGTTGCGGGAGCTGGATTTGAACCAACGACCTTCGGGTTATGAGCCCGACGAGCTACCAGACTGCTCCATCCCGCGATATTAAATTTTCGTGATAAAGCAAATATGCTTCACTCTTAAATTATTAAACGCTAAAAACTAAAAATCAACCCTGTTGTTTTATTACTATTTAAATTCAAAAAAATTTTTTTCAGGAACATTCAAAACATCACTCAACTTAAAAAGAAGATTTATGCTAATTCCTCTTTTTGCAGTTTCTATCTTTGCCAAATGTTCTCTTGAAACATCTAACATATCTGCCAGTTTATTCTGAGTCAAGTGTTTTTCTTTTCTAAATTTAGCAATATTCTTGCCAAATTTTTGCAATTTTACATTATCAATATCCATACATTTATTGTTAAATAATCGGATTAAATTGTATGTAGTCTAAAAGAGAATAATAGAGTATTTTACTTTTTTTTTAAATAATATAAAATAGATTTAAGGATTAAAGTATGAAAAAAATAATATGGTACATTTTTGTTGCAATTTTAGTAATAACCGCAGTAGTCGGTGATATTTATATGGTAAATTCAAGCAACAGAAATATGGAAATAACACAAACGGACAAATAAAAAGAGGGCTTTTGCCCTCTTTAAAATATTTATAATTTTATTATTTTTCTGATTTTTCTTTTTTATCTTCAGAGTTTTCATCATCTTCAGAATTTTCTTCGGCTTCGGAAATTTCTTCTTCTTCAACAATTTCTGACTCTTCTTCAGCGTCTGTTTCATCCGATTCAACTTCATCCTCGTCAGTTTCTTCATTTTCTTCATCAGAATCAGCAGTTTCGTCTTCATCTGAAACTTTTTCTTCATCTTCTTGAAGTTTTTTTCTTATTTCTTGAAGTTCTTCCTCTGTTTTAGCCCTTACAATAGGAATATTTAACATCAATGCAACCGCATCACCTTCATTTTTAAGTCCTATTTCAAGTTCTTCTTTATCAATAACAACATATTTTGAGAATACATCAATAAGTTCTTCCCGCATTTTATTCATGATTAGAGGATCAAGTTTTGTTCTATCGTGCATCAATATAACTTGAAGCCTGTTAGTAGCGGTTTCACTTGTATTTTCAGGTTTTTCTATTTGAAAAAGTTCTCTTATTTTATTATAAATATCGGAAAAAAGTGTTTTCATTTATTGCTCCTTTCCTTGTTTAGAAAATCCTGAAAGAAATTTTTTAAGTTTTCCTACAAGATTTTTAGGTTCATCCAAATCCAAGAAAGGAACATCCTCTCCGTTAATTCTTCTTGCTACATTTATGTATGCTTTTCCTGCAAGTGATTTTTCGTTATTAACGATAGGTTCACCACGGTTTGTTGAAGTAATAATCCCTGTATCTTCGGGGATAATACCAATCTTATTGCAAGAGAGGATATTTTCGACATCTTCAACACTCATCATATCATTAGATTTAATCATATTGGGTCTTACACGGTTGATTAAAAGTTTATAACTTTCAATACCTTCGGCCGCTTCTAAAAGCCCTATAATTCTATCCGCATCACGAACTGCTGACATCTCCGGAGTTGTAACAACAATTGCTTCAGAAGCTCCCGCAATTGCGGTTTGAAAACCTTGTTCAATGCCCGCAGGACAATCTACCAAAATATAGTCATAATCCTTTTTAAGTTTATCCGTTATTTTTTTAAGCTGTTCAGCACTTACAGAAGATTTATCTCGAGTTTGAGCCGCAGCAAGCAAGCACAAATTCGGGTTTTTCTTATCTTTAACAAGTGCCTGTTTGAGTTTGCATCTTTCTTCAACAACATCAACAAGTGTATAAACAATTCTGTTTTCTAATCCCAACAGAAGATCTAAATTTCTAAGACCTATATCCGTATCAACAAGGACAACACTGTGTCCGTTTTTAGCAAGTGCTGTTCCGATATTGGCACTGGTTGTTGTTTTACCGACCCCGCCTTTTCCGGAAGTTATAACTATTACTCTCCCTGCCATCTAATCCGCTCCTTAATCGTTTATCTTAAATACTACTATTTCATTATTAATTATTCTTGCTTCTTCCGGTGTAAAAGAGTTCGTTTTTTCAACATAGACTGTATTTAAAGAATCCGGTCGTCTTGAATAACAATCAGCTATTCTTAATTGGATTGCATTCATTTTTAGTGCTCTGACTCTTGCTTTTTGATTACCTGCTGCACCGGCATGTGCTATTCCGCCAAGTATACCCCAAACAGTAATGTCTCCGAATGCTTTAATTTCGCATCCAGGATGGCAATCACCTATAATTATTATGTTACCTTCGTAACTTATTACCTGCCCTGAGCGTATCGTTTGTTTTATATATTTTGTCGGGAATGATTCAATTTCCAAATCTTCCTTAGTATATTCTTCTTCGGGAACAACAATATCTTCCAGCTCATTTTTTGTTTCATAAACCTCTTTAGGCAATTCCGTATCAAAAATACTTGTTTGAACGGGAGTTGAACCAAATATAACTTCAAGTTCATCTTTTACATCATTTTTTTGTTCGGAATTTTGGGGCTGTTCTATAGTTGCTTCAGGGCTTATTTCTTCTTTAACTTCCTCTTGCAATGTGTCTTCAACAATTTCTTGAGAAGTTTGAGAAGATACATTTTCCTGAATAATTTCTTGTTCTTCAACGGGTTCTTGTTCTTCAGTTACCGAGATATCAGATTCTTCAACTATTTTATAAGCTTCTTCAGAATTCTGTTCTTCTTTATATTCTTCTTGCGGCGTATATGTAGTTTGAGGTTTAATCTCTGTGTTATTTTCCTCAGATTCATTAGAAACTATTATACCTAAAGACAATGCGACTTTTTCAGTATCCGATGACTTTGTATCAATAGTAGAAAGAGTTGAATCTACACCGTTTATTAATGATTTAATACTTAAAAGTTGTGCCTGATTAAGAGTTACATCACCTAACCTAAGATGAATTCTTTTATTTTTAACTTCATCATTATCTAAAATATTGCTCAATTCAAAAATTACTTCAGCTGCACTGTTTACTTCACCCAAATCTACCATATACATATTATCATCGAGACATTGTTCCATATTATTCTCTTTTCTTCTCTCACAAGATTAATTATAAAATCACCCTAATTTACATGAAAAGAATATACTAAATCGGGCATGATTTCAAATATATAAATTTTTTATGTTTAGTTTTATGTATAATTATACTTAACTTAAATTTACAAATTAGCTCAAACCCTTTAATTAATCGTGTTTTAAAATTTATTTTATAAAATTGATTAAAAAAAATTTGTCCTTAAAAATTAAATAGTTCATAATTAGGTAGATAGGAAATCGGGAAAAAGGAATATGAAGAAAGAGAGAATACTGTTAGTCATATTAGGTTTAGCAATAATGCAATCAAATGTGTGTGCACAAGAAAATTTAGGACTTGATACATCAAAACTTGAAGCAGTACAAGAACAAGGTGGAATGAGTGTTAATAAACCGGAATTTGATACGGACAATTATGCAAAAGTATACAAAAAAGTAACAAAAGATGGTGCGGTAATGCAAGCAATGGAGTTAATGAAAAATTTAAACATTGCAAAATACTCATACAATGCTTTAATGGGAAATAACCTAACCGATAAACCGTTCAAAATAGAATTTAAAAATATATCCGAAATAAACCCCGAATATGCATCATTTGATGCCTTAGGCTGGGAGAAGAAAGGAACTTTATATATTTATATAAATGAAAAGCACAGGAATGCCCCTCCGGAAGCAATTGCAGCCTTATTATCGCATGAAGCCATACATCAGGATAAATTTGCATCATTAAATGAAGAAACATACGCTTGGACTCTTGAAGCCGCTGTTTGGATGAAGTTATCGGAAAAAAATCCTTCAGTCGAAAACAGTGCATCAAGCCTTGTTGTAAGAGAAAACATGCTAAAGAAGCTTTTTGTAAAAGGTGATTACACTGATAAATACATAAAAAAAGCAGTATATACAAACCCGGGTTATAAAAAACTTCCGACACGTTCCCCTGGGTTTGAGGATGAAAATTTATAATTGTTAATTTTTGTAACACAAGAAACTCTTTTATTTTTAAGGGTTTTCATATTTAGTATATATACTTTATGCAATTTTTATTTCTTTTCTGTTTTTATATAAGTACAAGGGATAAATACAAAAAAGAGGAATATAATTATGGCACGAGTTTTAATTTCTATGCCCGAAGAATTTTTATCACGTATTGATGAAGTAGCTGAAGGTGAAAATCGTACAAGAAGCGAACTTATCCGTGAAGCACTTAGAACATACATTCACAAACAAAGAGTTAAAGAAAATGCTTTAGCAGTTAAAAATGCAAGTATATTAGAAGCATTGTTAGATTAGATTTAAAGAGCGTACTACAGACTAGGGAAAAGATTGGGGAAAATAAAAAAATGCTTACTTTTGTAAGCATTTTTTTTGTTGTAAAATTTTAGTAAAGAGAGTAATTAAAAGGAAAATAAGATGACACAGCCTTTAACGGGAAATGAGATAAGAAAAGCTTTTATAGAATTTTTTAGAGATAAACATCAATCAACGGAAGTGGCAAGTTCAAGTTTAGTGCCTGATAATCCTACCGTGTTATTAACTACGGCGGGGATGCTTCAATTCTTGCCTTATTATTTAGGTTTGGAAAAACCTCCGTTTAATCCAGCAAGAGCTGTTTCATGCCAGAAATGTGCAAGAGCCGGCGGTAAAGATTCCGATATTGAAAATGTCGGCAGAACTCCAAGACATCATACGTTTTTTGAAATGCTCGGTAACTTTGCTTTTGGCGATTATTATAAAAAAGAGGTTATTCCTTGGGCGTGGGATTTTGTTACGAATTACTTGAAACTTGACCCGAATAGGCTCTGGATAACAATATATGAATCAGATGATGAAGCATATGAAATTTGGACTAAAGATGTCGGAATTGCACCAGAAAGAGTTATAAGAAAAGGTAAAAAAGATAATTTCTGGGGCCCCCCGGGGGCTACGGGTTCTTGCGGACCTTGCACCGAGATACATTATGATTTAGGTGAACATTTAAAATGCTCCGATAACTGCTCTATTGCAACTTGTGAATGCGACAGATGGGTTGAAATTTGGAACCTCGTATTTACGGAATTATTCCAAGATGAAGAGGGTAATTATTCTCCGCTTGATAAGAAAAACGTTGATACAGGCATGGGGTTAGAACGTATTGCTATGGTTGTTCAGGGGAAAGAATCAACCTTTGAAACCGATTTATTATACCCAATCTTGCAAAAAGTATCAGATATGGCAAAAGTTCCTTATAAACAGGATAAAAAGACAGATATTTCTTTAAGAATAATAACAGACCATGCAAGATGCGTAACATTTATGATTAATGACGGAGTTACCCCCGGTAATGAGGGCAGAAGTTACGTTTTAAGAATGATTTTAAGAAGAGCACTAAGGCACGGTAAAATTTTAGGCTTAGAACTTCCTTTCTTAAATGAAATAGTTGGCACCGTTATTAATCAGTATAAAGAAACATATCCCGATTTAGAAAAAAATGCGGATAAGATTAAATCAATAATAAAGCAGGAAGAAGAAAGATTTAAAATTACTCTGGATAGAGGCTATAAGCTTTTAGAAGATTTAATGCAGAATAATAAAATTATAGACGGAGAAAATGCGTTTAAACTTTATGATACATTCGGCTTTCCGCTTGAATTGACGGTTGAAATAGCAGCCGAAAAAGGAGTAACTGTTGACACTGATGGCTATAAGGCAGAAATGCAAAAGCAAAAAGAAAAAGCAAAAGCAGCTGCTCATAAGATAAGCCTTACGGATGACCTTGTATATGTTGATGTGGAAAATAAATTCGGCTCAACCGAGTTTTTGGGCTATGAAAAAGACACGGTGGAAGCTAAAATTATTGCAATAATTGAAGCAGGCGACTTTATTGATATTATGCTTGATAAGACACCTTTTTATGCAGAATCGGGCGGTCAAGTCGGAGATACCGGTATTATAGAAGGCAAAGACTTTAAAGCGGAAGTTTTAAATACCTTTAAGGTTAATAAACTCTTTGTTCACCGTGTACAAATGATTAACGGTGAAGCTAAAGTCGGAGATACGGTAACTGCTTCAATTGATACGGAAAGAAGAAAAGAAATAACTATTCACCATTCCAATGCTCACTTAATTCAAGCTGCTTTAAGAAAAGTGCTTGGAGAGGAAGTTCATCAAGCAGGGTCTTTTGTAGAAGAGAACCGAACCCGTTTTGACTTTACATTCCCTCGTGCTATGACAAAAGAGGAAGTACAGGAAGTCGAAGATATTGTTAATAAATGGATATCCGACGATTTAACACAAACAACAACAATAATGAATATTGAAATGGCTAAAAAATCAGGTGCTATGGCATTATTTGGCGAAAAATACGACGAAGATGTTAGAGTTGTCAAAATGGGCGAAATTTCATCGGAACTCTGCGGAGGCACCCACGTAAAATCAACGGGGCAAATTCGTTTAACTAAGATATTATCAGAATCAGCAGTAGCTGCGGGGACAAGAAGAATAGAAGCCGTTTGCGGTGACGCTGCCTTAAAAATATTGGGCAGAAAGGCTGAAATAGTTGATAAAATGTCGCAATCATTTAAAGTTCATTATGATGAACTGGGCGAAAAAATTATGAAACTTGCCGTTGATAATAAAAACTTGCAAACGGAAATAGAACACTTAAAAGCAGAACAGGCAAAGACAAAATTTCAATCATTTATATCAAAAGCACAGGATATTAATGGCGGAAAGCTGTTTATATCAGAAATTGAAGCATTCCCGCCGAATCTTGTTAAACTGGGATGTGAAATGTTATCCGCTAAACTTGGCGAAAGTATTGTAATTCTTGCTTCTGTTGATGAAGATAAAATAACTTTTGTCGTTAAAGTTTCGGACAGCTTTATTAAAAAAGGTATAAATGCAGGTCAGATTGTAAATACTTTAGCACAAGCTACGGGCGGTAAAGGCGGAGGACGTCCTAACTTTGCTCAAGGTGCAGGTAAAGATAAGACAAACCTTAGAACCGCTTTAGCTGAGCTCGAAAAACAATTAAAACAATCGGTATAAAATAAATTTCAAAAATCAGGTCTAACATTGTTTGACCTGATTTTTTTAGATATTTAAAAATAACTCTTCTAAATTTATCGGCTTGCTTGCGTTAATTTGTACATAGTCACTGAATTCTTTATTAATATAATCGTTAAATTTTGTTATAGTATCAATTTGCCACTGGCTTGATGCATAATAAGTTGTTCCTTTTGCAATAAAAGACTTATATCTTACTTTATCATTCGGGTTATTTATCAATAAATCTCCAAAATTAGCTTTCCAGGTTCTTCCAAAGGTATTTTTTGAAAATATTTTCATATGAGTATTGTTTAATAAATCATTTTCAATTAAGTATTTAAATACCTTCATAGGAAGAATTGTTTTTGATAGACATCTTATTGTCCTGTTTTCTTTGATTAAAACCAAATCATACTTAGTTAAATCTTTTGCCATAATTTTTAACCTCCTATACTTGTTCTTAAATAATCAGTTAATATACAAAATACACTTTCTTTATCGAGAATAACTTCATAATCAGTTTCTTCAAAAATATTTCTGATGATTGCCATTGAGTTATCTTCCTCATTAATGGCAGGAATAATATCAAACTTATACTTCCAAGTTGTAATTTCTTTTCTGTTTCGTTTTAAATTGAAATTTTTAATATTTTTTTCAAGCATAATGTACTTATCATTTTTTTCAATTTCAACCAAAATAAATACATTTTTAATATTAAATTCTTCAATATTAAAAGTTCTGTTTTGAATATCAGCTTTGGTAAAATAAATTAATAAATTATCATTTTGTAATAAGTTGCTGTTTTCGATTTCTTTAAACCCGTATTTGATTAATTGTTTTTTCATTTTTTTCCCTTTTTTTAATTGACAATTTTATTATTACATGTTTAAATATGTAATTGAATGTAATATATTTAAGTACATATTTATGAAAAAATTTGAATTTTTAAAAGAACCGTTTATAAATTGGGTTAATGACAAAAGGCAGGGAATTGAACAATTTCAGAAATTTAATCCTGAATTAAATGAAAATGAAATAATAGAAAATGCTATTATTGATAATATTGAAGATATTGATAATGCATTAAATACCTTGGATTGTCTGCCACCCGACAAAATAAATTTGATATTTCAGAGGTTTATTTACTATTATAAAAATTTTATAGGAAATAAAGCACCTGTTTTATTTAATATTAATTTTGAAATAAATAATATGCCGAATGCTTTGGATTGGGTATTAGTCAATATCGCAGAATTGAATTTTTTTGATATGTCAGGGATTGAATATAAAAAAATATATAATCAATGTCATTACTGCGGAAAGCCTGATGAGTTTGAGCATAAAAGCGGAAATAAAAAATTTAATAAAAAAAGAAAATACTGTCATATATATGATTGTGATTTTTTAAAAATTACTGACGGTTCAAACCCTTTACAACATGAATTATGCTGTTTTGGAAAGTATGCTTTAAGCAAGAAAAAATTGTATCAGCAGATGAAGGCTGCTAAGGTACCTCGAAAAGAGAAAATTGAAAAATTTATCAGTTATTGTGATAACAAATTAAAAGAATGTGAAAAAATAAAGTGGACTGTACAAACAAAAGAACAAAAAGCTATATTTGAGAGTGATTGGTATGAAGTTTAATCATAATTATATTTTATGAATAAAATAAATTCTAAATATTTAAAAGTCCTTCGCAGAGTAAAAATCTGCCCATTGGTATCACTTCGCAATAATTTGACAAGGATTTTATAAAACATTCATTTTCGCAAAAACCGCCTGAAAGATATATTTTATCAGGTTTTTTTGCAAAACTCCAAGCATTAAAGGCAATCCCATGAATAAACTTAGCAACGGCGGTTTTTGCGTCGTTCCCTTTTGCTATATCATCCATTATTTTTTCTAAGCCGAAAATTCCGCATGTTATAACGTATTTTTCTTTATTAAATTCTAAATCTTTTGCTTTTATCGAATAAAATTTTAAAAGCATTTCAATGGTTGCCCCCGTTGAGCTTGAACAGGAATTGTTCCAATCCAAGTCTTTAAATTTGCCGTTTTTATATAACGCCCATTTTGAATCTCTGCTTCCCATATCAAGGATTAGCCCGTCAGTATTAACTTTTTTCCTAAAACCCTCAATCAAAGCTATAACTTCATTTTCATAGTCTTTGTCAGAATTAAGCATTGATTTTGACATGTGTCCCGTTGCTTTATCAAATTTGAAATCAATATTTTTTAAATTGCTTGAGGGTATAACGTAATAATTAAAACCGTTTTCGCACTTTATGAGATTTGATAAAAACCGTTTCATCTTATTTTCACTATTACTTTCAACTATTTTAGACCACGTTGTGCCTGCATCAAGTACAATCATCTTAACCTCAAAAACGCTTCTATTTTAGCTCTTGTAGAGTTTGTTGCAATATCATCAATATCAATATAAAGCCCGTTGTATTTATCCGCTAAATATTTAGCAAGCTGAGCTTTTGAGCAGAAAGATTGAGAATAAAATACCGTAGGAACATCTTTATCAACAAACATTTCAAGCTCAATATCAGCAGGCGTCATAGCTTCAACACACCTGCTCCAGCCGTATACATGGGTTTCATTCGGAAATAACTCCAATAAAGAAAGGTCATTCGGCGGCACTCCCCAAAAACCGAATTTTGCTTTACAAGGTGTTAAATCAAGGTTTTGCGGTTCATAAATGTCTTTTGTTATCAACTCGATTTTTTGCCTTAAAGGTATATTTGACGTTGAAATTTTAACTTCCCGTCTGTATGAGAATTCCTCAAATATGCTTTTTATAACGTTAAAACCTAAATCTTTTAACACTTCGTATGCAAACCAACCGCTGTCGCACTTGTCTTTACCTATTGGTGCTAAAATTACGAGTAATTCATCTTTATAGTAAAACGCGGAGTTTATAATGTTCTTTATTATTGCACAGTATGATTCAGGCAGAATATCTGTTTTTTCAAAACCGTAATCAATGTCAAAATCTACCCAAAGTGCATTCGGATACTTTTTTTTATATTCTTTTATCAATTCGGGGTGGGGATAGCCCCAAAACCCTATTACATTTTTGCTCATACTTAAATTATATTATAAACGGTTTTTATATTATAATCTTGTTATGGAAAAATTATTTGAAAAAACTCTTAATACCCAAGAAATGTATAAAGGTAAGGTTTTTACCATAACACGTGATGATGTTGAACTATCAAACGGTTATAAAACAATACGAGAAGTTGTTCATCATAATGGCGGAGTTGTTATAGTCTCCGAAATAAACGGAAAAATATTAATGGTTCGTCAGTTCCGCTATCCGACAAAAGAAGTTTTATATGAACTTCCCGCAGGCAAGCTCGATAAAGAGGGAGAAGAAATTCTGGACGCAGCAAAACGCGAGCTTGAAGAAGAAACCGGACATATTGCTCAAAATTGGGAATCCTTAGGTTTTATCTGGACAACCCCGGGGTTCTGCTCTGAAAAACTTTACCTTTTTAAAGCATCAAATTTAACTCCCACACATCAACATCTTGATGTGGGTGAAGTTTTAGATTATATTGCAATTGATAAAGAAGAAGTCTTTAAAATGGTAAAAGACGGAAGAATTAACGATTCTAAAACCATTTCAACACTTATGAGGGCATACAAACTATGATAAAAATGGTTGTAACGGATATCGACGGAACAATATATTCACCTGAAATCGGCATAAGTCCTAAAGTAAAAGAGTGTATTCAAAATTTAGTTAAAAACGGTATACACGTTGCTATCGCAACGGGTAGAACCTACGGAAGTGCAAAAACAGTTGCGGATAAGCTCGGAATTAAATGTCCGCTAATCTGTTACCAAGGCGGGCTTGTTAACTCTTATGATGGCGAAATTCTTGACGTTAAATATTTAAACCCCGATATAGCTCGCGAAATTATTGCAGATTGCAGAAAAAGAAATATTCATCTTAATGTATACGTTGAAGATACTCTCTATGTTGAAAATGACGACAAATACATTAAAGACTACATTGGCGATAAAGGAATTGATTATTTTAAGGTAAATTCTTTTGATGAGCTTGATTTTTCCAAACTCAATAAACTGCTTGCAATCCAATATGATACAAAATTTATAGATAATTTTATCATCGAATTAAGAAATAAATACCCTCAAATATACGTGGTAAAATCGTTTGATTACTTCTGTGAAATTGCAAACAAAGATGCAACAAAAGGAAGTGCCATAAAATTTTTGGCAAATCGCTTGGGCTTTAGCGAAAAAGAAGTAATGGCAATAGGCGACCAGAATAACGATATAGAAATGGTTAAAACCGCAGGTGTAGGGGTTGCCATGGCAAACGGAACTGATGACATTAAAGCAGAAGCAGACTATATAACTGATACCGTACAAAATGACGGCTTTGTAAAAGCGGTTAATAAATTTGTTTGGGAGAAAGAAGATGTATAGAATAGGACAGGGTTTTGATATACACAAACTTGTTGAAGGAAGAAAATTAATCCTTGGCGGCGTAGAAATACCTTATACAAAAGGACTTTTAGGGCACTCGGACGCCGATGTCTTAACTCACGCAATTATTGATGCAATGCTTGGAGCCTTGGCACTTGGTGATATCGGTACTCACTTCCCCGATAATGACCCACAATATAAAAATATTGACAGCCTTGTACTTTTAAATCGTACATATAACCTTATCAAAGAACAAGGCTATATTATTAATAATATTGATTGTACAATATTTGCACAAGAACCTAAAATGAAACCTCATGTTTTTTCTATACAAAAAAAATTATGTTCGGTTTTAAATATAAAAGAGAGTCAAATTTCAATTAAAGCAAAAACTATGGAAGAACAAGATTCCGTAGGACAAAAAATCGCAATAAGTACTCAAGCGGCAGTTCTTTTAAAAAGGAGTAAAAATGCAAGTAAATAAAATAAGTTTTGGACGTATTATTCCAATAAGCTCAGATTCAGATAATAAAAAATCTGATAAGCGTATTGACAGTTCAACATACGAAATATGTAAAATATTAAATTCGGAGCATACAAGCAAATACTCTAAAAAACAAGCAGCCTCAATAAGAGAGTTTTTTAAATCGGTTTTAGGTGATTATAACGGTCAAGACGGTATAATTTTTAAACAGAGTGCAGACGGTGATATAGTTTTATTATCAGGTAAAGATGCAAAAGAAATAAAAAAATTGGAAAATAAACCGCATTTTGGTCAAACGGAATACGGAAAAAGAACTATTGCAAATATGTTATCCAAAAAACTTAAAGATATGAAAAATAACTCAAAACAATATATTTTATACTTTAGAACAGGAAAAGAAACGGCTAAAGGCTTTAACATCTTTAACCAGATTTCATACGGTAAATTACACGTAACCTACGGTAAAAAAACAGACGGGGTAATAAAAGAAACAACTTCTTCGGATTCGAACACCATATATAAAGTAAGTTTGGAAGAAAAAAGTTTAAATTTATAAAAACTAATATTCGGTAATAGAAATATTAGTAACGCCTGAATTACGTGCCTCATCCATTAATTTAACAACGGCCCCATGAGTTGCGTTATCTTGGGTCATAATTAATAATCCGTCAGGGTTTTCTTTTGATTGTTCTGTTATAACATCTGCTATATTATTGACTGCTATTTCTTCGTCGCCAAGCATATACCTGTCATCATCAGTTACTAAAATTTTAATTAACTTAGAATCCTTGATTTCGTCTTGAACTTCAATCATATTGGGAACAGCTAAATTCAAACCTTGCTGGTCTAATAAAGGTGCTATAACCATCATTATAATAAGCAAAACCAAAAATATATCGGTCAAAGGAGTAATATTTATTTCGTTAAATGTTTTTCTCTGTGAAGCCATATTTGATTTTCCTTATTCTTCCCAATCATAGTCTTGAGTTTTTTGTATTTTTTGAGCTTTTTGCTGAATTTTAGGCATTTCTTGTTGTTTGGTTCGTTCAAGATTTTTTTGTTCTTTTTTCGTTAGAGGTTCACCGGCTAAAACAAGTTTGGTATATTCAGCCTCTTGTGCAGCTTTCATAATTTTTTGTATCTCACTGCTTTTTGTCAGAGCATCAGCTTTAACAACAACTTCAGGTTTTTCAAGAGAGGGCTTTAAATTAGTTAATTCTTGAATTAAATTGTCCGATGAAATCGGTCTTCCGTTAATATAAAAATTACCGTGTTTTGTAACCGCGATTTCGGCATTTTTCTGTTCAACGGCAACACCGCTGTTTATTTCTGGGATATCAATATCCGTATCAACCGATTGAAAAGAGGGTGCAATTACCATCATGATAATTAGCAAAACCAAAAATATATCGGTTAAAGGGGTAATATTTATTTCTGTAAATAATGTTTTTTTATCGCCGTTTGAACTTGAAAAAGACATAATTTTAATCCTATACTAATGCTTTTGCTTGTGTTTTTTCTTCAGAATCAGTGAAGCTCAAGAATAATAATTTAATAAGTTGGAAATCATCTTCATATCTTTTAACCGTTGATTGGAAAAGGTTATAAAGAACAACAGCAACAATAGCAACTCCTAACCCGAAAGCAGTAGCAATAAGAGCTGAACCTATACCCATAGCAACCGCTGCCGATTGATTACCTTGTGATGCTAAGTCTTGGAATGTATAAAGAATTCTGACAACCGTACCAAACAAACCTAAGAACGGGCAAACACCGCCTATTGTACCTAATATTGTTAAGTATTTTTCCAATTTTCTTGTTGCTAAGTTTGCAGATATATCAAAAGAACGTGAAAAACCTTGTTTTTGTTCCGAGAAAATTCTTACGGCTTCTTCAGCAACTTCACCAATAACCCCGCCTAATTGAATACTTAAATTTTTAGCGGCGTCAAGTCTGTTATTTACCAATTCTGTTTTTAAAGCTCTTATAAACCTTACTACTTCGCGTTTATTTTTGTTGTAAAAACTAAATCTGTTTATGGCAACTGCAAGTGTCAATATTGAACATACCAATATCGGCAGTAATACAGGCCAGTCCATTTCAATTGAATGTAATAATAATTCCATAATTTATTTCCTCTTTTCTAATAATAATTCTTATCCTGAAACTCCGAATACGTTGTAATCGAAAGTAAATTGAATATCTACACTGTTACCTTTGAATTCGGGAGGCAAAGGTCTAAATGGTGCTGTGAGCTTGACTGCATCAATAGCAGCATTATCAGCAGCAGGCAAACCGGAAGAGCGATAAACTTTAACATTTAAAAGTCTTCCGTCTCGAGCAATAGAGAATAAGAGTATTACTCTTTTGCTTTCATTACCTTTAGGCGGATCCCAGTTCATTTTAATACGTCTTTGAAGTTCTTTCATGTAAGGTCCGAAATCAGGTTCTTTTATAGCATCAATACCCGGTGCACCTTTAGGATTACCCGGTCCGGGATTACCAACGTTACCTTGTCCGGAACCTGTGGTATTACTAAATCTTCCGCCGCCGCCGACACCTTTACCGGTACCGCCCGCACCGCCTTTACCTGATGTAGTAGGAGAAAAACTTGGAGACGGTGAAGAACTGCCTGAACCCGAACTACCGCCCGAAGCTCCGCCGCCAATTTTAGGTGCAGCAGTAACAGGTGCTTTTGATGGTTGTGTTATATTAGGTATACTTGATTTTGGTATAGGTATATTAAAGTTTGAAGATGGTTTTGGAGTTGCTCTTTGAACACTCGGCGTGGGTGTCGGCCTTGGAGCCGGTGCGGGTTTCGGAGTCGGCTTAGCCGCTGGTGCAGGCGTTTGAACCGCAGGTTTTTGCGGCTGAGGCTTTGCAGCCGGCTGAGGCTTTGCAACAGGTTGCGGTTTTGGCTGTGCTTTTTGAGGCTCAGGCTTTTTAGGAGCCGGAGATGTAGGCTTTTTTTCGGGACCTTTTGGTGCCGGATTTTGCGGAAGCGATACCGGACGTTTTGGGTCATGCTTACCGCCTGCTCTTGAATTTTTATCCGCACGATTTTTCGTGTTTTTATCTATCGGAGTCCCCTCTTTATCTACCAATACAAACTCTATATCTTTTGGTTTCATTTCGGGTCTGTTAAAAAGATTAAAATCAATTCCTAATAATTTTAAAATCCAAGATGATAATAACAAAATGAGTATGACTGCAGGGTGTAAAATTACAGCCCATGTTAAGGCTTTTTCAAAAGAAATTTCATCACGCTCTTTTCTTATAACGGCAGGCACCTCATATATTGATGCTTTTCGTGCTTTGTTTTTCGGTTTTATATTATCATCGTTTTTTATAACAGACATTCCCTAAATTCCCATTTGCTTGTTATTTTATCAAAAAAGACTTGATAAAACAAATAGCCTGTTTACTATCTAATAAGGAGTATTAGATGAAGTTGTAATCGGCTGATCAAGAATAATATTCATTTGTACATTTTGAGGTATATTAATGTCTTCGCCTCTTTGGGTAAAAGCCTGAATTAGCCCTATACCCCCGCCAACGGCAGTACCGTATATTGCACCTTCTCCGACACCGTCGCCGACGGCACCGAGAACTGTACCCAATAAAGCCCCGGCAGCAGCACCAATACCGACATCTTTTACATATTCACCCGCTGCATCCTTTGCCGTTCCGCCTTTTAATATACCGCTTTTATCGTCGGTCAATAAACTTGCACTAATAGGAATAACCATTCCCATTGGTGTTGATATATTCGTAAATTTTACTTGTAATTGTCCGTTGCGGTTAGGCATTCCGCCGCGTTTTAATCTTATAATAGTACCGTTTACTTTACTTCCCGCGGGTGCAATTAGGCTTGTTCCGTAATAAAAATCAGAACCCAAATAAAACGAAACATTATCACCTAATTTTGAAAATTCAGAAGATAACGGAGTCATTGATACCGCCATAAATGTAGTATCAGCGGGTACCATTACTACCTTGCCTTTTAATTGATCTTCATTATTATATCCTTGTGTTTGATATGAATTAACAGGCAAAGGATACTGAGTTTTATATTCGCCCATTTGTACAGCCGGAATTTCATCAATTAAAACGGGTGAAATTTCAACACTATCTTCAGCTTTTGCCATATTCACAACAAACATTAATAAAATCGTAATATATAATAATTGTTTTTTCATCGAATTCTCCTTAACTATTATTATATTACGCTTTATATAAAACAAGCAAATTATTACTTAAGATAAATATCTTTATCAAAAATCACAAAGAATTCTTCACCGGGTTTTACTGCATAATGTCTGCCCATTTCAAGCACGGTTAAGGGGGCTGCGTGTAAAAACGGTTTTAATCTTGTGTTATAATGAGGAACTTTTCTGTAATATATGTGTGATGTCGTTGCTCCGCCTATATAATTATCATTTTCATTATATAAATGGGCATTAAGATTATAAATCTTCTTATCCGGAGTTTCCATTTTATAAAGAAAAACCTTTAAAGCACCATCTCTGCCTCGAACGGGTTCTCTAACATCTTCAATTTCACCGTAAAAAATTGTATTTTTAGGGATAGCATTTGTTTCGTAAACAAACATATCTTCAGTATTTAAAAATTTGACAGGATCTCCTATATCGGAAGAAAGGGTATTAAATTCCTCCATTGCCATAACTTTAGCAAAAGCTCCGGCTCTTATTTTTTGTGCAGATTCAATTTCTTCTGCCATTAGTATATTAACGGAAAACATAAAGAAAACAATAAATATAAAACTTTTAACAATTTTATTCATATTTATATATATACAATATTTTTTAGTTAAAGACAAACTTTTCAACCTAATGTAGGAATTAATAAAAAGTGATTTTGATATAATCAAAGTATGAATATATTTATAACGGGAATAGAAAATACAAGCGGAAAAACAGTAATATCGGCGGGGCTTGCTGCCGTAATGCAATCTTTTGGATACAGCACGGGTGTATATAAACCTATCCAAACTGGGGCAATTGATAAGGGGAAGTATCTTATTTCTCCTGATTTAGCTTTAATTAAACTTGTTGACCCTTATATTACAACCCATTGTACTTATATGTTTAAAACAAATACTTTTCCCCAAATAGCTGCAGAACTTGAAAAAAAAGAAATTGATATTGAAAATATTTTAAATGACTATCATAAACTTGATAAAAAAACAGATACATTAATTGTTGAATCATCGGGCGGATTAATGAGCCCTATCAATCATAATTTATTTAATTATAATATTCCTCTGCTGTTAAATATCCCCGTAGTATTCGTTGTGAGCCCGTCTTTAGATAATTTGAACCACTATTTAAATGAACTCAACAGTGCAAGAACACTCGGACTCGATGTAATAGGAGTTATAATAAATAAATTTCCCGTATATTCGGAAAATATAGACGTAAAGGCGTTTCCCTCGTTAGTTGAAAAATACGGAAAAGTAAAAGTATTAGGACTAATAAGAAACTTTAAAGGTAAAAGTGTTCAGGCAAATATACTTATAAACGAAATCCTGAACGGAATTGACATTCAGGATGTGTTTAATATTAAAATACCTAAACTTAACGGTTTTTAATTAACTACGGTAATATCTAAAGAATTGTCTGATTTATTTGCAGCTGGTGCAGATTTCTTTTGTGAACTAATAGGTTCCGCTAATTGAATAGGAACTGATTTAAACAGCTGTATATCTGATTTTATGGGTTTTATATCATTTTTATTGTTTTGAGAATTTTCTTTTACAGCATCTTTTGACGGTTGCCCTTCAGGTTGATTTTCTGATTCATAATCAATATTTTCAGAATTTTCTGTTTGTTCCTGATTTTCTACAGAACTTTCTTTAAAGTTATAAGTTAAATCAACTTTAGGATAATTAAAATCGGTATTTCCATATTTTTTAGTGGCAACTATCATCATATCATGCCATATTTTAGCCGGAACCGTACCTCCTGTTAAGCCAATACCTTTGTTATCATCATTACCGACAAAAACACCCGTTACTATATCAGGAGTATAACCGATAAACCAAGCATCTTTATTTTCATTGGTTGTACCGGTTTTACCGCCCATAGGTTTTTTAATATCAGCATTTTTACCTGTTCCGGCAATAATAACTTGTTTTAACATAGCTGTCATTATTGCAGCAGTATTTTCATCAATAACTTTAGTTATTTTTGTTCTTGATGCTTTATAAATTAATTGCCCCCTTGGTGTTTCAATTTTTTCAATAGAATAAGGTTTGACTTTATAACCGCCGTTAGAAAAACAACCGTACACAATAACCATATCATACAATTTTACGCCATTAGAGCCTAAAGCTATAGTAAAATCGTGTGTTAAAGGTGTAGTCAAACCAAGATTTCTTGCCATATCAATAACGGCATCAATACCAATTTCGTGAATTAATTTAACCGCTACAACATTTGAAGAAATAGCAAGAGCCTTAAATAAAGGCATAGCACCTCTATATTTATTTCCGTAATTTCTGGGGCTCCAATCGCCGATGGTAACGGGAGTATCTTCTACTTTATCTGTTGGTTTCCAGCCGTTTTTTATTGCCGCGGCATAAACTATAGGTTTAAAAGAAGAACCCGGAGGTCTTATTGCAAGTGAAACTCTGTCATATTGGGTTTTAGAATAGTTCCTGCCTCCGCAATATGCAATTATGGCACCTGATGTGGGAGAAAAACTAAATAAAGCGGCTTGTTGTTTCTGTTTTTTTAAACCCCAGGCATTCATATTTTTTTCTATAGCTTCATTTGCTGCAACCTGTGCATCATAGTTCAAAGTTGTTGTGATTTTATAACCGCCCTGCATTATTTCATTTTCATCAAAACCGAGGCTGTCAAGTTCTCTTAGCATGTAATCCACAAAATAAGGAGCCACATTTATTTTAGATAGTGCTTGATTTTTATTTAAAACAATTTTTTCTTTTAAAGCTTTTTCGTATTCATCCTTTTTAATTTTTTTCATTACATACATTCTTTTAAGAACTTTATTTCGCCTTTTTTCAGCAAGTTTCATATTTTTATACGGCGAATAAACAGAAGGAGCCTGAGGAAGTCCTGCTATTAATGCAGCTTCTGCCGTAGTTAATTCGGATAATTCCTTATTAAAATATGTTTTAGCTGCTGCTGCAACTCCGTATGCACCTGAACCTAAATAAACATTATTTAAATACATTTCCAATATTTTATCTTTTGATATTGATTTTTCTATTCTTGCAGCTATTTGAATTTCTTTTAATTTTCTTACTACAGTTTTTTCGTTTGAAAGGAATAGAATTCTTGCAAGCTGTTGTGTAATTGTACTTGCACCTTGAGTTGTCTTTTTGTTTACAATATTTACTATAATTGACCTTGCTATACCAAAAATATCATAACCGTCATGTGTATAAAAATTTTTATCTTCAGTTGAAATTATTGCATCTTTAATCTTTTGAGGAATTTCATCTATAGAAGCATATTCATAGTGAAAAGTTTGAAAAGTTTTTATAACATGCCCGTCAGTTGAATAAACTTGCGTAACAATATTTCGTTTGTAATTTTGCAGTTGAGGAATCGGGGCTAAATCATCAAGATATGATTTAACGGCAACATATCCTGCCAACATAAATGCCAATATACAAATAAATATGAATTTTATAATTCCAAAAAACGGATTACCTTTTTTCTTTTTAGGACTCATTTATTTCCTCGATTTTTTTATTTATTAATACTATAATTTTACAAAATAAAAATATGAAAAAAAGAAATGTAAACAAATGTTTATTGATTTTATAAAGTCTGTATATTATGAAATTTTATCATACTTTGCAGTTGAAAAAGTAAAATATGAAGTGCAAGGCAATTGTAAAAAATGCGGTAAATGCTGCAAACAAATACACTCTTACGGCATGAAAAATGAAAAAGATTTAAAAATAATGCAGTTTTTTCTTCCGCATTATAAACGTTTTTATATAAATGGTAAAGATGAAAACGGGAATATAACATTAAGCTGCATATACCTAAAAGACAACGGTGAATGTTCAATATATGAAAAAAGACCGCGTTTATGCAGAAATTATCCGGCACGGATTATCAATTTTAACGGAGAAATGATACAAGAGTGCGGATATAAAGTAGTTAAAAAAGAATTTAAGGACTATTTGTAAAATCGGCCCAAACTTTTCTGAATTTATCTTCTAAATCACGTGTAAATTCGGCCCCGCTCAATCTTAAATCAGAATTATTAACTTTATCTCTCAATGTTTTTCTGAGATTTTCAAGTTTTGCTTTATCATTAGCCAAATCAACCGCAATATTAACGTATTCTTCACCGCTGTCTGCATTTAATTCGTTAAGACCGATAACATTATTTATTCTGCCCGCACCTCTTGACTGCATGCCTTCGCCGACAAGTGTTACTGTCGGAACACCCATAAGGGCTGTTTCTATTGTAATTGACATTCCGTTAAACGGGTATGGATCTAAGGCGATATCTGAAAGTGAATAAGCTTTATAATGCGGACTGTATGTCTTAAAACTGAATATCAACCTGTCTTCTGATATACCGCGTTCTTTGAATTTAGTTTTTAAATGTCTTATTATACTTTTTGTAAGTTTTGTTCTGTATATAAACATTTTAGAATCAGGCACAGCCTTTAATATCTCTGACCACATAAATATAAGTGCATCATTTATTTTAGACGTACAATTATAAGAACCGAAAGTAATATAGCCGTTAGTTTTAAAAGGTGATTCTTCAATATCAGGCAGTTTTTTTTCATCAAATATTTGATAACCTTTATCCAGATAAAGAGGTTTTTCGGTATATAAATAAGCTTTATCCTCGGGAATTGTAAATCTGTCCGTTAAAATATAATCAACTTCTTTTATTCCCAAAGTATTTAAATATCCAAGATAAGTTATAATAACAGGTGCCGGTTTATATAACATAGCGTGAATTTTTAAATGTGTATAACCTCCCAAATCAATTAAAATATCAATTTTTTTATCATAAATGGTCTTTGCAAGTTCTTCCGGAGTCATTTCAGCACATTTAATCATTTCAAAGCCGATTTTTTCTATTCTTTTTGTAACACTATCTTCTTTACTGCAAGCATTAAACAAAAAGAAATTAAATTCATCTTTGTTGTGATTTTCCCAAATAGGAACAATATAATTCATCATTGTATGAGCTTTGCAATCAGACGATAAATAGCCTATATTCAGTTTTTTATCAGGTTTTTTCTTTTTATCATCATGTTTATATTTTTTAATATTTTTAAAATCATTATTTTTTAATTGGTCAACTTCATATTCTGATTCGTCTTTAATATCTTGTTGGGAGTAATAAGCTGATTTTGTCATGGCAAACAATTTATTAATAGAATCGTGTCTTGAAAAATTCAAATCTAAAGCTTTATTATAATAATCAATGCATTTATCTGCACTAATATAATAATAAGCATGGGCAAGTCTTGAAAATACACTTTGCTGGCCTTGCGGAAAGAGTTTTAAATATTCCTCGTAATAATAAACATACTTATCCCGATTTTCAAGAGTATAATATTCATTAGCCATTCTGATATAAAGACTTCCGAGATAATGCTTATCCATATCTTTATTCATTATCAATGCAGTTTTATAAAGTTTTATGGCTTCAATATTCTTATTTTCCGCCGAAAGTTTTTTCCCCTCATCAAGTATGTTTTGTATATTCAACTTTATATCAGATTTAGTCATATTATATCCTTTATTTAGTTTTTAATTTATACTCATCTTCTTGTTTCAGTTTCCTGTTCATCAGTTTTTCAAGCACTTCTTTAGGGGTAATATCAGTATAAACAGCTTCATATATAGCAGAAGAAACAGGAACTTCAAGATTGAGTTTTTTTGCGAGTTCACAAAGTGCTTTAGAAGTTTTAACACCCTCCGCTACAGAACCGAGTTCATTTAAAATATCATCAATTTTTTTACCCTGACCAAGCATGGAACCTACGGTAAAATTACGGCTAAACGGGCTGGAACAAGTGGCAATTAAATCACCCATGCCTGATAATCCGTATAAAGTTGAGGGGCTTGCCCCTAAAGCAACACTTACTCTTACTATTTCTGCCATACCTCTTGTTAATAAAGAGCCTCTGCAATTATCACCCAATTTCATTGCATCGGCAAAACCGGATGCTATTGCAATTACATTTTTTAAACTGCCGCCAAATTCAACACCAATAACATCGGTATTTGTATATAATCTGAATTTGGAAGGCACATTTAAATGTTTTTGAACAAATTCCGCAGCTTGCATATCATCACTTGCAACAGATGCAGCAGTGGGGCATCCGTTCAATATCTCTTTTGCTAAAGTAGGTCCTGATAATATAACAAGTTTAGAGTCGGGAAGTTCATCTTTTATAACTTCAGACATACGTTTTAAAGACGGCAGTTCCAAACCTTTTGACAAATTAACTAATATTTGATTATCTTTTAAACCTACTTCTTTTAATTGCTGACAAACAGGTCTTATACCCGAAGTTGCAACAACAAGAAGTATTATGTCTGCACCGTCTATAGCCTTAGCTAAATTATCGGTAATTTCAACTTTTTCATCCAGTTGAACCGTTAGAGGTTTAGTTGTTCTCTTAAACTGTTTTAACTCGTCAGAAATATCAGAAGTTCTGCCCCAAACAGTTACTTCATCAAAATTATTGTTAAGAAGCCAAGCAAGTGTTAACCCCCAGCACCCCGGACCTAAGACTGTCAGTTTCATATATGTACCTCCAATTTTTATCTATTATACACCAACAAACACTTTTCGTGCTTCTTCACGGTCATCAAAATGTATTGTTTCGTTTTTAAGAATTTGATAATCTTCATGCCCCTTACCTGCAATAACAATAACATCTTCAGGATTAGCAATTGTCTTCAAAAACTTTATGGCTTCACGTCTGTCAGGCTCAACAAAAATTCTTTTTGTATCTACGGTTTTTATTCCTGTCATAATATCGGAAATAATCAATTGAGGGTCTTCGCTTCTGGGGTTATCGGAAGTTACAACTACTTTATCGGAAAGCTCATCGGCAATTTTACCCATTTTAGGACGTTTTGTGGTATCTCTGTCTCCTCCGCATCCAAACAAACAAATCAGTTTAGAATTATCCGGGGTGAGTTCCCTTGCCGCTTTCAATACATTTTCCAAACCGTCAGGTGTATGAGCATAATCAACAATAACCAAAGGTTTTTTGCTTACTATTTCAAATCTGCCCGCTACACTTTTTGTATTTTCCAATGCACTTATAATAATTTTTTCATCAATTCCCATTGCCAAAGCTGCACTAAATGCGGCTAAGGCATTATAAACACTAAACATTCCGTTTAAATGTAAATTCATTTTTTCTTTTTTATTATTAAATGCAACTGTTAAAGAAGCACCATCTATTGAAAAATCAATATCTGAAGCTTTGATGTCCGCATCATTCTTAACCCCGTACGTTAAAACTTTTACATCGGGTTTTATACATTCCAAAAATTGCGAAGCATACTCATCATCAGCATTAATTACGGCGAAAGCCCCTTTTTTAAGATTTTCAAAAAGAATAGCTTTAGCTTTAAAATAATTGCTCATTGTAATATGGTAATCCAAATGATCTTGAGTAAGATTAGTAAAAACAGCTCCGTCAAAATCACAGCATCCGACTCTTTTTTGCTCTAAAGAATGTGAACTTACTTCCATAACAACATTCTTAATTCCGTTATCAGCCATTAATCTGAAATCTCTTTGAAGTTCAGGCGGCTGAGGAGTTGTATGTTTTGCCTCCTTATAATCGTCTTTACTTGAAAATTTATAACCCAATGTACCTATTAGTGCACACATTTGATTATTCTCTTCCAAAATTCTTTGAATTAAATGGGTAACCGTAGTTTTGCCGTTAGTACCTGTAACTCCGATTAAATTTAATTCTTTTGAAGGTTCATTATAAAATGCTGCAGCTATATTTGCCATGGTTCTTTTTGTGTCATTAACAATAATTTGAGGAACATCAATATTAAGTTCTTCTTCACAAAATAAAGCAGCTGCTCCACTATCAACGGCATTTTTTGCATAAGTGTGACCATCTGAAGCTTCACCTCTTATACAAATAAAAATATCACCTTTTTTTACGGTTTTAGAATTATAAGAAAGACCGGTAATATCTACATTTTCAAAATTTTTGGTTTTAAAATTTTCTAATAGTTTTACTAAATCATTTAACAGCATATTTTTCCCTCTACTCTATATTTTATCGGGCGGAATATTAAGAATTCTCGCACACTGATTGGCAACTTCTTTAAAAACAGGTCCTGCTACCGTATTTCCCCAAACTCCGAAAGTGGAAGGTACATCAACAACAACATATACCAATATTTGAGGATTATTAGCCGGAAGAAAACCTACTACTGATGTATACAAGGAATTAGAATACCCTTTTGAATGCTCCTTAGGTTTTTTACTTGTACCTGTTTTCCCTGCAACCGTATATTTTTCCAAATTAATAACTGACTTTGAGTTTGCAACGCTTTGAGCTAAAAGCTGAGTAACGGTTCTTGCCGTTTCCGGGCTGATTACCTGAACTTTTTTTATTTTAACCGCTTCTTCTTCCGGAGAATATTTAATAACATGAGGAGTAACCCTCACTCCGTCATTTGCTAAAGCACTAACAGCACTAATCATTTGTATTGAGGTAACGGAAGCACCATAACCATAACCCATTGTAGCCTGTCTTGATCTGTCCCATTGAAAAGGTTTCGGTAATAATCCTGATGATTCCCCGTTTAAATCTATACCGGTTTTTTTACCTATTCCAAAATTGTATAAAATATTATAAAACTCATTTGGGGTCATCATTAAAGCAATGTTTGCACTGCCCACATTACTTGAGTGTTCTAAAAGAGATACAAGATTTATCATTCCCGGATACGGACGTTTATTATAATCATAATTAGTTATTGTCCAGTTACCTAATTGCATTTTACCCGTATCTAAAACTGTAGAAGCCGCATTGATTTTACCGCTTTCAATACCTGCCGCTACTGTAAGTGTTTTAAATGTAGACCCCGGCGGATATACATCCGATAATGTCCAATTTTTAAGATTTAAAGCAGATATTTTTTTATAGTTATTTGGATTATACCTTGGATATACGGCATAACCGAGGATTTCACCGTTTTTAGGAGTCATAACTATAACAGCACCTCTTGTGGCATTTTTTTCTTTAACCATATTTAGAAGTTCACGTTCGCAAACATGCTGAATAGCTGAATCAATAGTAAGAGTTACAGTTTCTCCGACTTGAGGAGTAGCCGCAAGAACAGGGTCTGTAGTAGTTTCGTATATAATATCTCCTCTTGGTGTTCTTTGGACATTAATTTTTGTTTTGGTTTTTTCAAGCTTTTCTTTAGCTGTCAACTCAACCCCTGATGCAGTATCGGCATCAGGATTATAATATCCTATTATATGAGCGGCTAACTCATCTTGAGGATATACTCTTTCATTTTTCTTATCCAAACTGATTTCTCTTAAACCGAGTTTTTTTATTTTATCAGCAGTAAGTCTGTCTACATCTTTCTTTAAAAGTATAACAGTTGCACCTTTTTTTATATTTTTAATTATAGTTTTTTTATCTGTGTTTAAATAAGGTGCTAAAATTTCCGCAAGTTCCTCGGGTTCATGGTCAAAATATTCTCTGTGGGCATAAACATTATAAGATGTTTGATCCGCGGCAAGTCTAAGTCCGTTTCTGTCTACAATTGGCCCTCTCATGACAAAATTTTTACTGTATCTTTGACTCTTTGCTTTCGGTTTATAATGTTTTATATCCACTATTTGTAATAAAAATAAATATATTATAAGCACGGAAAAAAAACCCAAAAGAAAAACATGAGCTATTTTTATCCGCATTTCTATTTTTTTTATTTTATCTTTTTCGCTTGATAAATTCATTTACAAAAATCCCTATAAACAGGGTATCACATTAATATAAAATATATAAATATTTAACTAAAATTAATATCCCATTGACCAGTTAAAATTTATGGGAGCAGGTTTAACTTTAATATTTAAAGGGGCATTAGCAGAATGAATTTCCAATACTTTCTTAGCGGTATCTAATTTTGTATTATTTTGAATTATTGCATCAACTCGGTTAAAAGAGTGCATATTGTCCAATTTATTTTGGAGTTCAATATTTTCGTTAGAAAGTGCAACAATTTCTCTTCCTAAAGAATTCATGGTTTTTTCACCATCTGAAACAAAATAATAACTAACCAATGACAAAACAACAAAACCGAGTAAAATTGCAGAAAGAACTTTATTAATTTTTTCTATTGAAGATCTTTTATGAATAATGTATTTAGGAAATCTTCCGTAGATAACGGGATTACTAACAGGAGCCGCAACGCTCTGAGTATTATACATGTATGATGCATCAATATATTTTATTGAACTTCTGCTCAATTAGTGTCTCCCCTACCGATTATTTATTCTTTTTGCGATTCTTAACTTTGCCGATCTTGATGGCGGATTTTCCCTTAATTCTTCTTCACTTGCAGTTATAGGTTTTTTATTAACCAATTCAAGTAAAGGAGGATTATATTCAAATTTACCTTCTTCTCCCGACCACTCTTTAGAGTATTTTTTAAAAAATTGTTTCACAATCCTGTCTTCTAAAGAATGGAAAGTTACTATAGATAGTATAGCATCATTTTCTAATAATGTAAGCACATCATTTAAAGTATTTTTAATATTATTTAACTCATCATTAACTTCAATTCTTACTGCTTGAAAAACTCTTGTAGCCGGATGAATTTTAGATTTAATTCTCGGAGTTGCTTCAAATATAATATTAACAAGGTCTTTAGTTGTTTCTATTTTTTTTATTTTCCTCGTTTCAACAATTTTTTTAGCAATCCTTTTGGAAAATCTTTCTTCTCCGTATTCACTAAAAATACGTACCAATTCGGCTTCTTTATAATCATTAATCACATCATAAGCGGAAAAATCACCCTGTTGATTAAATCGCATGTCTAATTTTGCATCGCTTAAAAAACTGAAACCCCTTTGTTTAGAGGTTAATTGAGGAGTAGATGCACCAAGATCAAAAACTATTCCGCCTGTTATTTTATCTATATTATTTTCTTCTAAATATTTCTTAATATTTTTGTAAGAGTCCTTAACAATCGTTAAATTTTTGTAATCTTTTAAACGAATTTTAGCATTTTCAACAGCATCAGAATCAACATCAAATGCAATAAGTATGCCGTCAGGCGATATTTTTTTCAAAATTAATTCACTATATCCGCCGCCGCCAAGTGTAGCATCAATGTATAATTTACCCTCTGAGCAATTGAGTGCTCCGACTGCCTCTTTAAGCATTACGGGGTAATGCCTGAATTCCTCCATCCCAATTCCTTTATTTAATTTATTTCTGCCAATTTTTCCAGTTTTAATTTTTGATCGTGTGCCATCAACAAGTTTATAAGTTCATCTAAATCGCCGTCAATTACAGTCCAAACATTAAGATTATGATTTATTCTATGGTCAGTCAAGCGTCCTTGAGGGAAATTATATGTTCTGATACGCTCTGACCTGTCACCTGTACCGACCTGAGAACGTCTGAGGTCAGTTACTTCTTTCATTTGTTTTTGTACTTCCATATCGTATAGTTTTGCTTTTAATATTTGCAAAGCTCTTTCTTTATTTTGAAGCTGAGAACGTTCTTCCGTGCAGAATATCATAATTCCTGTCGGTTTATGGAAAACTCTTGCGGCTGTTTCAACTTTGTTAACATTTTGCCCGCCGGCACCGCCTGAGCGTGCGGTTGTAATTTCTATATCATTCATATTCAATTCGATTTCAACATCATCAACTTCCGGCATTACGGCTACTGTTGCTGTAGATGTATGAACTCTGCCTTGAGATTCCGTTGCCGGTACTCTTTGTACTCTATGAACACCAGATTCATATTTAAGTTTAGAATAAATGCTGTCGCCTTTTATTGAAATTATAACTTCCGAAACTCCTCCTGCCTCGCAGTCGGTTTTACTCAATATTTGAGTCTGCCAGCCCTGTTTATCAGCGTATCTTAAATACATTCTCATAAGATCGCCCGCAAAAATATTCGCTTCATCTCCGCCTGCCGACCCTCTTATTTCAAGCATGATATCTTTATCATCCATAGGGTCACGCGGTAATAAAAGAACTCTCATTCTTTCTTCAAGCTCTGCCATTTTGTTTTCGTTTGCGGTTATTTCATTTTTCAAGAACTCTCTCATTGTTTCATCAGTTTCATCTTTCAAGAGTTCTTCGGCATCAGATATTGCCTGTTCGGAATCTTTCCAATTATGGTATACTTCAACCGTTTCTTCCATCGCCTTTCTCTGCTTTGAAAGAGTTTTAAATCTGTTATAATCTTGAATTACCTCCGGATCCGATAATATTTGCCCCAGCTCTATATACTTATTTTCAATTTGCAATATTTTATCTAACATTTCTTCCATAATATTTATCCTCTAACAGGCATTCTGCCGCATGATTTGTCTTCGTCACAAAAGCCCCAGCGTTCGCATTTCGGAACCAAATATGCCTTTAACCAGGGTTCTTCCTCTACTAAGGCATCACACATTCTTTTAACCAGTATTCTTATTTCTTTTTGTGCCCTTGTACACAATCTAAGATTAGCCAAGTGAATCAGTTCACGCAAATTTAAACTTGCCACCATAGAAGTTGATGCCGCATTAGGTAATACAGCTCTTGCATCTTCCGCGGGGATTCCGTTTTCTGTTAATTCAAGGTAAAATTCCGAAATTTTACCCATAAATTCATCAAATTTTTGTTTTAATTCGGGATTATTTTCAATTGTATCAGGAGTAAGGTATTCAAATTGACCTTTTTCTTTAACATATCTTTGAGATTTTTGCGAGAAAGACATGTGACGATGTCTTACAAGTTGATGAGAGCATGCCCGTGAAATATTGCTGATTGCAAAACTGACCTGAATATGTTCAATCGTGCTGTAATGACCTGATGAAACCACTTTGTTTATAAGTTTCAACATTTTTTCTTCATCTTGAGCGGAATCGCAATCATAAATATTTAAAGGAGAATCTGCACTATAACAAGTTCTGCACGCAGTATATATTGTTTTTAGCATATTTTCCGGTTTTGAAATTAATCTTACCTGTGCAAACTTATCCTTACTCATATAATCCCTCCGTAAAATTAAAAATCCCACTTGTTAAGCGGGAATTAAAAAAGCTGTGCTTTATAAATAAAGCACAGCAAAAAGCTATTTTTGATTTTTTTGATAACGTTTTTTGAATTTTTCGATACGACCTTCTGTATCAACAATTTTTTGATTACCCGTATAGAAAGGATGACAATGGTTGCAAATTTCAACCGTTATATTTTCTTCTACGGATCCTGTTTCAATTTCGTTACCGCATACACATTTTATAACTGTTTTTTTGTATTCCGGATGTATGTCTTTTTTCATTTTGTTTTCCTCTATCTAAATTTATCGCTAATGAATTATATACACCTAAAAATTTTATATCAAGTAATCATTTGTTTTTTTAATTAAAACGTAACAATTGAAAAAAAAAATTTTTTTTAAGAGTTGAAATTATTAAAATGTGGTATTATTATAATAGTATATAAAAAGTTTACAAAACTTGAGTTAAAGGAAAAGAAAAATGAAAAAAGCATTTACTCTTTCAGAAGCTTTGATTACGTTAGCAATTTTAGGAGTTTTAGCAGCTATATTAATTCCTGTTATTGATAATGTAAGACCTGATAAAGATAAAGTAACATACAAAAAAGCATTGTATAGTATGCAAGGTGCCGTGTCAGATGCTATGGATTCAACAGTATATTCTGCTGCTGCAAACTCTGCCGCTTATTGGAAAGATTCCACAATTGCAGATGATGCTTTTTGTAAGTCAGTTGCAGATGCCTTAAATACATCAGGTGAAGTTAATTGTGACGGTCCTTCAAGTTATGATAATCCAAACTTTATCACTACTGACGGTATAAGATACTGGGGCCTTGAAGGTAAATTTGGTGGGGATACCCGTACAATTTATGTAGACCGTGCTTTAGGTTCTTCAGAGTTGAAAACTATTGCCGCAAAAAGAGGTAAAGACGGAGATGGTACCGGTTTGAAAATTCAAGTCAGATATGATGGTAAAGTTCAAACACCAGAAAGTACTACACAAGATAATTACGAATTTGAAAATGAATTGATTGAAAATTCACTTCAAGTTTCATCAGGTAAAATGAAATAGTTAATTTTACAAATAAAAAAGGAACCGTTATAACGGTTCCTTTTTTTTATTATCTATGTTACAAATATAATATAAATTTTAGGAGAATAATATGAGTGAAAGAACTACAGCACAAATAGGTATTATCGGCGGAAGCGGATTTTACAGTTTTTTTGAAGAATCAGGAAGTAATGTAGAAGAAATAACAATAGATACACCATACGGAAAACCATCTGACCCTATAACAATAGGAGAATTGTTCGGGAAAAAAGTAGCTTTCATTCCCCGGCATGGCAGAGATCACAGATTTTTGCCTCATCTTGTAAATTATAGAGCTAATGTATGGGCATTAAAATCTTTAGGTGTTACAAGAGTTATTTCCCCTTGTGCTGCAGGTAGTTTACAAAAACATGTTAAACCCGGTGATTTTGTAATTTGCGATCAGTATGTTGATTGGACAGACGGCAGAAAAAATACATATTTTGAGGGCCCTAACTGTGTACATCCTTCTGCTGCGGACCCATATTGCCCTGAACTTAGAAAAATCGCGATTGAACAAGCTAAAAAATTAGGCATAACCGTTCATGAAACCGGAACGGTTGTTGTAATTAACGGCCCAAGATTTACTACTAAATCAGAATCAAAATTTTTTACAAATCAAGGCTGGGAAGTTATTAATATGAGCCAGTATCCTGAAGTACATCTTGTTCATGAACTTGATATGTGCCCTGTAACAATTGCTTTAATAACAGATTATGATGCGGGGCTTGTAGGTGATGTTCCGCCAGTAACTCATCAAGAGGTTATGCAAGTTTTTAAATCCAATATAACAAGGCTAAAAAGTTTATTGGTTGCAATTATAGAAAACATTCCTATTGAAAGAAATAATTGTGAATGTTATAACACTTCTCATACTTCATAAAAGGGGAAAAAATGATTTCATATATAGTTTCAATTATATTCAGAATAGTATATTTAATAATATTAATAGTAGTAATACTAAGTTGGATACCGATTTTTGATATAAGAAAACAGCCAATAGCAGCAATAGTTAAATTATACGATTATATTATGGCTCCTTTTAAAGCAATAATTCCGCCGATTGGTGCTCTTGATTTTTCACCGTTAATTGCATTTATTGTTTTACAAATTATGGAACAGCTAATTGTAAGAACTTTAATGCATTTTGGATTATAATTAACCCATAATAACCCATAAAACTTTTCTTATACCGCGTGCTACTAAAACGGCAATAAAACCAAAAACTATATCATATAAAATTTTAGAAAGTGATTGAAAATATATCCATTGTCCTATAAATTCCCAGCTGTCATGCCTTAAAAGGGAGATAATGGTCATATAAACTATCCCGATTATGTGAATAGAAAATACTCCATAAAATACTGCCAATATGATATTTAATATAGACGGCGATTTTTTGAGTTCTTTTGATACAAATATAACAGCAAAAATATAAGCAAAAATATAACCGAAATTATATTGAAAAACGTAAGATAATCCGCCGCCAAGTGCAAATATAGGATATAAAGGAGTTAATCCTAAAATTATGTACAAGATTACTGTTAATAAACCCCAATATTCTCCTAAGAGTGCTGCTATAAATAATACTACCGGTATTTGCGGAATATATTCAAACTTTAAATATGAACCCATTGTTGTTTCAGGCATATTAAAACTTATTTTAATTTGTGTAAAAGTTGCAATAATAAGCACCGCAAGACATACACAAACAACTGCTAATGTCCCGAGTCCGAATTTAATCCTAGCTTCAGGTTTATGAAATTTCTTAATCCCTTCTTTTACTCTTTTATTAATCATAAGAAACTAAAACCTTATTTATTTTGTTTTTTATATCTTTAAAATTATTTTTAAATGTATCATACCAAATATTTTGTGTAAACATGATAAGAGCATTTTCACCATTATCCTGATAGTAATTTTTTCTCATGCCTATTGTTTCAAACAAAAATTTTTCATACAAACTTATTGCTTCGGTATTACTCTCTCTTACTTCAAGAGTAACATACTTAATCATATCTTTGTAACAATCTTCAATGGCTTTGATAATTAAGATTTGTGCCAGTTGTTTTCGTCTGTAATCAGGGTGAACGGCAAGCGATGTAATGTGAGCTTCTTCTATTATGTGCCAGCAGCCGATATAAGCAAGTATTTTATCCGATGTATCTTTAACACAATAATATGATGCAAGATTATTTGCCAGTTCATTATAGAAAGAATCTTTTGACCAGTGATGTTCAGGATGTATAAGTTCTTCAATTTGAAAAACTTCATCAACATCATCACCAGTCATCTTTACAACTTTTATCGGTTCCATTTTTTATCCTCGATGGTAATTGTAACAAACAGAAATTAAAGTTTCAAATAAATGATATAATTAATTAATGACAGAGCACGCATATATTCATATACCTTTTTGTATCAGAAAGTGTAAATATTGTTCTTTTGTTTCGGGCGAAGATATAGAACGAAAAGAACAATATTTAGAGGCACTTTTTAAAGAAATAAAAGTAAAATATAAGTCAGAGCTGTTAAAAACTCTTTATTTCGGCGGAGGAACTCCGTCTTTATTATCTTTTGAAGATATTAATAAAATAATTTCCCTTTTTAATTTATCACATGATTGCGAAATTACACTTGAAGCCAACCCTGAAACAGTTAAAGAAAATATTTTCAAAAAATATAACGTTAACAGAATTTCTCTGGGTGTGCAATCCTTTAATGATAATATATTAAAAATTATCGGCAGAAATCATAGCGAAAAAACTATTTATAAAGCAGTTGAAATAATAAAAAAATCAGGTTTTAAAAATATAAGCATAGACTTAATATACGGACTTCCTTTTCAAACTAAAGAAATATTTAAATCTGATATTGAAAAAGCCCTTGAACTTAATATAAATCATATTTCTTCTTACGGTTTAAAGATAGAAAAAGGTTCTTTCTTTTATAAAAACCCGCCTTCAACCTTACCTGACGAAGAAATGCAAGCCGATTTGTTTTTATTTATGTCAAAAAAACTGAAAGAAAACGGTTTTAATCATTATGAAATAAGTAATTTTGCAAAAGAAAGCTTTGAATCAAGACATAATCTTTGTTACTGGAAAAATAAAAATTATTACGGCTTCGGTTTAAATGCGAGTGCTTATGTAGGAAATATCAGAAGTAAAAATCAATCATTAATGAATGAATACGTAAAAGACCCGACAAAACTTGAAGAAAATATTATTTTAACGCCCGCTCAAATAATGGAAGATGAGATTTTTTTAGCATTAAGACTCAAGGATGGAATAGATATTTCAAAATTTAATAAAAAATTTAACATTAATTTTATAGAAAAATATAAAAATATTTTAATAAAATACAAAGACTATTTAATATTAAAAGATAACAAATTTTCTCTAAATGAGAACGGAATGCTGATAAGCAATGAAATAATGAGTGAATTTATAAACTAATTTTTTTGTTGAATACCGGTTTTAGTACCTGAGAGAATAAATGAAGCGGGCAAAATTTTTGAAGTAATTTTAGATAATGATTCAACATCTTTTAAAAGCATATTTGCGGTTATACAAATATCATCGGCATGAACCAGATAATCTTCCGCTTTAACATCGTGTTTAATTTTTTCTTTAAATATTTTATTGTTAATTTTATTAATAACAAAATTACCGATTTCCATACCTGCAACAAGAGAACCTATAGTAACGGCAACTTTAGGAAGAACTTTCAAAACATGATTAGCAGCTTTAGCTAAAGTTGAAGAGGAATTAATTTGAGGCATTTTAAAATTAGATTTATCAAGCAATCTGTTAGCTCCCGCTAAAATACCAAAAGGGAAAACCATATTTCCGACAAATTGCTGGGAAGCTTCACGCAGTTTAAGTTTAGTATTATCTTTGTTTTTATCTGATAATAACCCGCCGGTAAGTCCGCCGACAACAGAACCTAACCCTATTAAAAGAGCATCTTTTTCATCATATGTGATTTTAGAAAGAGTTAAAGCGGGATTTTTATGTTTCGCCAGTGCATAAACACCGGCTGTAGCACCAAGTATCCCGATAGCACTGCCGGCAATTGATGCTGCCATTACTTTCTTCTTATTATTATTTTTTTCAGGCTTAGTTGTATAAAATTGAGGTTTATTTACTAATTCCGAAAAATTTACCATGTTATTTGAAATGTTTGCCATACGTGTATTTTAAAACTTGAAAATAATTTTTTTGTTATACTACAATAAAATTATCATAAAGGCAATTTTAAATGATAGATACTCACTCACATATTAATTTTGAAGAATATAAAAATAATTTTGAAGACTTCCTTTTGAGAATAAATAAGGCCGATGTAGAAAAAGTTATAATTCCGGGGGTTGATAATAAAACATTTCAAGAGATATCCGATTTGGCAAATCAATATGACATGTTATATTTTGCGACAGGTACACATCCATCTGAGGCTAAAACATATAAAAAAGAAGATATGCTGCCCTTTTTAAAAAATAAAAAAAATGTAGCAATAGGTGAAATTGGGCTTGATTATTATTGGGAAACCGAAACTAAAGAACTTCAAAAAGAAATATTTAATTCACAGCTGGAAATTGCACAAGAATATCAACTGCCCGTTATAATACACGATAGAGAAGCACATCAAGATTCGTATGAAATATTAAAGGATTATAAATTAAAAGATGTAGTTTACCACTGTTTTTCAGGCACTAAAGAATTTGCAAAAAAATGTCTTGATAAAGGCTACTATATAGCAATAGGGGGTATTGTAACCTTTAAAAATGCAAAAGATTTGAAAGAAACTGCCCAATTTGCTCCTTTAGACAGAATTCTCCTTGAAACGGATGCACCTTATCTTGCACCTGTTCCTTTTAGAGGAAAACTAAATTCACCTGAATATTTAATATATATTGCTCAGGAAATAGCAAATCTAAGAAATATTGACGTTGAAGAGGTCAAAAATCAAACAACACTAAATGCAAAGAGGGTATTTAATTTCTGATGACAAAAGAAAGACTTGATAAAATACTAACCGATAAAGGTTATTTTGAAACCAAAAGTAAAGCCCAAGCCGCAATCATGGCAGGTGATGTAAAAGTTGACGGCAAAATAATTACTAAAGCAGGTTTTTTAACGGAATTAAAAGAAAATACAATTCTTGAAATAAAATCAATGCAGTTTGTATCAAGAGGCGGGTTTAAACTTGATAAAGCCATAAAAGAATTTAACATTGATTTAAAAGATAAAATATGTCTTGATGCGGGAGCATCAACAGGCGGTTTTACGGATTGTATGCTGCAAAACGGAGCAAAGAAAGTATACAGCGTTGATGTGGGTTACGGTCAAATTGCTTGGAAGCTCAGAACGGATAACAGAGTTAAAATTATTGAAAAAGTTAACATAAAAAATTGTTCCGTATCTGATATTTACGACAAAAACGAACAAAAAGCTCAATTTGTAAGTATGGACTTATCTTTTATCTCAATAATAAAAGTGCTTCCCAATATTTTAAATCTTGCCGAAAAAGACTTTGAAACTGTATCTTTAATAAAACCTCAATTTGAGGCGGGAAAAGAACAAGTAGGTAAAAACGGAATTGTTAGAGAAAAAGAAATACATATTGAAGTTATTAATAATATAATTGATTATTGTAAGTCGGTTAATTTGTATCCTAAAGGCTTAACATATTCTCCCGTAAAAGGAGCAAAAGGGAACATAGAATATTTAATATATTTATCAACAAAAGAACAACAAAGCGGCATCTTAACACAAGATGTTGTAAATGCCGCTCATAAAACGTTATCTATTGATTAACCGCTAAATTCAATTTTTGCTGAACGGGCTCAGCTTCAAATAAATCTCCTATGGAACAAGAAATAGTCTCACATAGTTTATCCATATTTTCATATGAAGGCTGAGTTCTGCCGGATGCCCACGAATATACTGTTTGTTGGGGAAGATTTAATACTTGAGCCAATTTATATAAGCTCCAGCCTTTTTTTGCTTTTACCGTCTCTTTAATTTTTATTTTCATTTCCCCTCCGATGTTCAACAAACATATATATCATTATACATATGTTACATTTATTAATATACTATTATTCAAAATATATCATTCTTTTGAACGACAAAAATTATTAAATATCAATTAAACCGAGTATTAATGCTATTATATAATTAAATGTAACATGTAAAATATAAATAAATTAGGAAATTTAATAAATTGGGTATATAATCATAATAGATAAATATTAAAATTGTAAGAGGATATTATATGAAAAAAGGATTAATACTGGGATTAGTTTTTTTAGTTATGTTAAGTCTAAGCGGAATACAAAGTGTATTTGCGGAAGATAATGCCGTAATAAAAGGTGCAATAAAAAAATATAAAGATAAAAACTATCTTGGTTGTATATCTGACTTACAAATATATACGAAAAAAGAACCTAAAAGTGCTATTGCTTGGTATTATTTAGGTAATGCATATATGAAAATAGCACTAAGAGAAGAAGCCCATGAAGCATTTGAAAAAGTAATTGAACTAAATACAGTCCCGAAATTAACATCATATTCTATCCAAGCAGAACTATGCATGGAAAATGCTGAAAAATGTCAATATCAAAACTTTACTTTGGAAGAAATCAATAAATTAAAAGCAGACCCCACCGCATTTTTAGAAGAATACTTTACAAAAAAGGATGAAGTAGTTCAAGAAGATGCACAAACAGTTCAAATAAAAGAATTAATTAACGGCAAATACGGAACAGTGCATCCCGAGGCAAAAGAATTTATTAATCAAGAACATTTAAAGATGCGTCAAAACGAAATCAATGCAAATTAAAAAAAATAGTAATGCTTATAAGGCACTGCAATTTGGAAGAATAGAAGAAGCTTTTAATATATTTAAAGACTCCGGTTCTGTACTCGGGCAAGCGTATTGTTATTTTTTATCAGGGAATTTAAATCAAGCAAAAATATTACTAAATTTAATTAAAGATTCATATTCGGCCGTTAAGTGGCTAATTTGTCTTATATCAATAATTGAAGATAAAAAAATTGAGTCTACGACATATTTTCAAATAAGAAATTTTTATGAACAGGATTTAGAAATGCTTTTTTTGTATAATCAACAAGATTATATAAAAAAAGTTATTCAAAAAAATTCGTATTTAGAAAATTACAATAAAGAAATATATAAGTACAGTGCAAGGGTATTAAAAAATAACAAACAAAATGAAATTGCATTAAAATTGCTCAAAAAAAGTTTAGATATATTTTATAAAGATCCGGAGACTCATTATTTACTTGGAGAAATATACGAAGAGCAAAAAGATTATAACAGTGCGAAAAAAGAGTATATAAAAGCAAATGAAGCTACAGGGGACTATCTTCCGGCAAAAAATAAGCTAAAAAAATTAAGTAACTGATTGTATAATTTCGATTATGGTGTAAAATATTATTATAGAGTCTTATTAGGAGAATGAAAGTAATGTTTGAACGTTTTACCGAGAAGGCTATAAAAGTAATAATGCTTGCCCAAGAGGAAGCAAGAAGACTAGGTCATAATTTTGTTGGTACCGAACAAGTGCTATTAGGCTTAATTGGCGAAGGCACGGGAGTCGCTGCCAAAACATTAAAAACAATGGGTGTAACATTAAAAGATGCTCGTGTTGAAGTTGAAAAAATTATAGGCAGAGGTTCAGGCTTTGTGGCAGTTGAAATTCCTTTTACGCCGCGTGCAAAGAGAGTATTAGAGTTGTCTTGGGATGAAGCAAGACAATTAGGACATAATTATATAGGTACGGAACATTTGTTACTTGGGTTAATTAGAGAAGGTGAAGGTGTTGCCGCAAGAGTACTTGAAAATTTAGGTGTTGACTTGAATAAAGTCAGAAGCAATGTTATAAAAATGCTTGGCGAAACAAAACCGACTCAAGCAGCTACAACCGCAAGCTCATCATCGGGTAAAACAAAAACTCCGAGTTTGGATGAATTCGGTACCGATTTAACACTCGCTGCTCAAGAGCAAAGGCTTGATCCTGTTGTGGGCAGAGAAAAAGAAATTGAACGTGTTATACAAATTCTTGCAAGAAGAACAAAAAATAACCCTGTACTGCTTGGCGAACCCGGTGTAGGTAAAACCGCAGTTGTGGAAGGTTTGGCCGCAAGAATTGTCAATTCTGAAGTTCCTGATATACTTGACGGGAAAAAAGTCATTCAGCTTGATATGGGCTTGCTTGTTGCAGGTACTAAATACAGAGGCGAATTTGAAGAACGTCTTAAAAAGATAATGGATGAAATTCGTCAGGCGGGAAATATAATTCTTATTATTGATGAAATGCACACTTTAATCGGGGCTGGTGCTGCAGAAGGTGCAATAGATGCTGCAAATATTCTAAAGCCTGCTTTATCAAGAGGTGAAATTCAGGTTATCGGAGCTACAACACTTGATGAATATAGAAAATATGTAGAAAAAGACCCCGCACTTGAAAGACGTTTTCAATCAATAATTATTGAAGAACCTTCTGTTGAAGATACTATTGAAATTATTAAAGGTTTAAAACCGAAATACGAAGAGCACCATAAATTAAGAATTTCTGATGATGCAATAGTAGCGGCAACAGAACTTTCCGCAAAATATATTACGGACAGATTTTTGCCCGATAAAGCTATTGATATTATTGATGAAGCTGCTTCAAAATTAAGGATACAAACAAGTGCACTGCCTCCTGAGGGTAAAGAACTTGAAAAACAACTTAAAGAAATAATAAAACAAAAAGAAGAAGCTATCAGAAATCAAGAATTTGAAACAGCATCAAATTTAAGAGACGATGAAGCTGATTTAAAAGAAAAAATACGCGAAATGTCAATACAATGGCGTGAAGACAATGAAGATAACAAACCGACTGTTACGGCTGAACATGTTGCACAAGTTGTAAGCCAAATGACGGGTATTCCTACAACAAAAATTACAGAGGGTGAAAGTGAAAGACTTTTGAAGCTTGAAGATACTCTGCACAAACGTGTAATAGGTCAAGACCAAGCTGTTGTAGCTTTATCAAAAGCAATAAGACGTGCAAGAGTCGGTTTAAAATCTCCGAATAGACCAATCGGAAGCTTTATTTTCTCAGGGCCTACGGGTGTCGGTAAAACAGAGCTCGCTAAAGCTCTGGCTGAAGCTGTATTCGGCTCGGAAGATAATATGATTCGTGTTGATATGTCAGAATTTATGGAAAAACATTCAACCGCAAAATTAAT
>CANRMD010000010.1 GCA_947631645.1 Candidatus Gastranaerophilales bacterium | reverse complement strand
AAGCTTAATTATATATGATAATAAAAAAGAACCTCTTTATAAGAGGTTCTTTTCATTTAATTTATCATACCATTCAAGTAAATCTTTTCTTTTTACTTTTCTTGTAGAAGTCTTTGGAAGGTCTTCTTTTCTAACAACTACAAGAGTGGGTGTTTTATATGCGGCAAGGTTTTGTGATGATAATTGTTTTACTTCTTCTTCAATAACCTGTTGAATATTTTCAAGATTAACAATATCATCGGTCGGTACAATTATAGCCCCTACTTCCTCTGTACCCGCTTTATTTCCTGATTTTATTTTTAAAGACAGTACACATACTTCTTTAATCTTATCTGATTTTTCAAGTACAGCTTCAACTTCTTCGGGGAAAATCTTTTTTCCGCCGCCAAGCACAATCATATTCTTAATTCTTCCGGTAATTTTGATAAAACCATCCTTATCAATTTCACCGATATCTCCCGTATGGAACCAGCCGTTTTCGTCTATAACTTCAGCCGTCATTTCAGGTTTACCCCAATATCCTTGCATTACATTCTGCCCCGATACAAGAAGTTCTCCCGATTCTGACACTTTGACATTTACGGATGGAAGCGGTCTTCCTACCGTTCCAATTTTATTTTTTCCATAATAATTTGTTGATATTGTAGGACTCGTTTCCGTTAAACCGTAACCTTGAAAAACGGGAATACCTATTCTGTTAAAAAATTCCGCAACCGAATCTTCTAACGGAGCACCGCCTGAAATAAAACACTCAAATTTTCCTCCCAGTTCATCTATTATTTGTTTAAACATTATTCGTCTTACACTTACGGGGAAATATTTTGCCAGTTTATACATCACATTAAATAATTTTTGAGCTTTTTCGGGAAGTTTATGTATCTGTTTTTCTATACTGTTTTTTAACATTTTGGCAACCAAAGGAACCACTATCATATTTGTAATTTCTTTTTCTTTCATAGTCAAAGTTAATTCTTTCGGAGTTAAATTCCTTATATAAGTAACTTTTGCACCCATATAAAGCATCGTAAAAAATCCGTCGGTAAGTTCTAAGAGATGATTTATAGGTAAAATTGACAATAAAGAATTTTTTGAAGAAAGTTTAAATATTTTTTCAAAATCTTTAAATTGAGAATAAATATTACCGAAACTAATCATAACCCCTTTAGGATTACCTGTTGTACCTGATGTATAAACAATTAAAGCTGTTTCATCAAGAGCTCTTGGTCTGCCCAAATCTTTTTCAACATCGGCTTCAACATCTATAACATTAGGATATTGAGTTTGAGTTTCTTTATCCAAAACAAATATATGTTCAATTGAAGAAACATTATTTTTTACCTCAATTGCATGTTCAAGATAATGCGAAGAACACAGTAAAATTCGCGGGTTGCAATCCGATAAAATACTTGTATGCTCGTTAACAGTCAACTTTACATCTAAAGGAACAGTAATTGCACCTGTTTGTATTGATGCCATTATCCCGATTGCAAACTCAGGTCTTGCCTCCGATAAAATTGCAATCCTTTCGCCTTTATTTATTCCGATTGTTTCAATCAGATAATTTGCAAACTTTTTTGAAATACGAGATAACTCAATATATGATAAATCCTGATAACCGTCTTTTGTTTTAATTGAAAGAGCTTTAACAGAAGCATAAATATCCCCTTTTTCTCTCATTAAATCCAAAAAATTTGAATGCATTTCTTTTGAAATATTGTAAAAAGCACGTCTTTCCAATGCTTGTTTCATAAAATTGACTCGCAATTTTAATTCCTGAGCTATATCTTTATCTTCCTTTGACAAATCAGTAATAGGCTGTCCGAATTGAATAACAATAGTATTAAAAAATTTAGGAAGTTTTCTTTTTTTATTCCATGTTTCAAACCCGCCTTTAATTGCAAAAGGAACTATATGACAATTAGCGTGTTTAGCCATAATTCCAACACCCCGATGGAATTTGCAAAGATTTCCGTCGGGAGTAAATTTGCCCTCCGGAAATATAACAACCGCTTCACCTTTATTTAATTGCGTAACAGCTGCATCTAAAGCTTGTGTCCCTTTACCGAATTCTAACGGAAGTACGTTATAATATTTCAAGAAATGTTTAATAACAGGTAATGTAAATGCAACCGGCCCCGTTACAAACCACAAATTCCTTTTTGTTGCCATTTGTAATATGAATGGGTCTAAATGCCCCGTATGATTTCCCGCAAGTATTACTTTCCCTTTTTTAGGAAGGTTTTCTATCCCCTCAACTTTATATCTGAACAGCATTACAAATATTTGCCCCAGTGTCGCTTTAAGCAGAAAATATCTGAATGATTTATCAAATAACAATATGCAAAGAGCAAGTATAAAAGAAGCCCCCGCAATAATTTTAAATGTAGTCAATGGCTGCATATAGTTAGTCGAATATATAACGGCTAAAGTACCTATCAAAAAGCTGAGAGTATTTAATGTTAAATTTAAACCGAAAATTTTACCGCGAACTCTGTCGGGAGTTACCTTTTGTAAAATCGTATCCAGCATAACAACAACCATTGCATCTGCAATGCCGATAGGAATTAACCACTTCCAAGCAATTGATAAAGAATTACAGAAATTAGCAGTAAATAAAGTAATACATAATATTATAAAGCCCAGTGCAAACATATGTATAAGTTTTAATTTTCTTGATAAATATATGGTAACGAACATACCGATTATAATGCCCGCCCCCAAAATGGTTCTAAGATATGTTAAATCACTAAACTCAAGCTTGTAATAATCGGTTATAAGAGTATTTAAGTTGTTTGAAAATGCAGCTACTATAAATTGTATACAAATAGAGAGAATTACTAAATATAAAGCCCTTTTATGCCCTTTTATATATTTTACGGCTACTTTCATATCCTCTATAATTTTATTTGACATTTTTGCCGCATTTTGGCTGTATTTCGGTCTTATACTTAAACAAAATAAAGAAGAAATAAAGTAGAATGCCGCAATAACATATAAAGCAGTCAGATTATTTGTTTGCTTAATTATAAAATCAGCAATAAAAGCACCGAATAATATAGCAATTGCACCGATAGAAGAATTAAGAGCATTTGCAAATTTTAACTGCGAGCCCTCAACAACATTAGGGAGTATCGACATTTTTGCGGGGTAGAAAAACGTACTTCCGCATCCGAGCATAAATGCCGTTATATAGACGATATTTAAAGATAATGCCCCTTGCTTATGATATACATATATAAATAAACATAACACCAAACACCTGTATAATGTACTTGCGAAAAGAATTATTTTTCTTGAAAATTTATCGCAAAATGCCCCCGTAAAAGGACTGAATAAAAATTGGGGCAGCAAAAATACAAAAAAAGTCATCGCAATTGCTTTACCGGCACTCGGTAATGATACCATCAATATTGATATGAGAATAAACTGTAATATTGCATCAGAAAAATGCGAAAATAACTGACCGATAAATAATTTATCAAATTCTATATTTGCAACAGGCCCCAGCTTTTTTATAAAACTATTCATAATTCCACCTCAAATTCTATAAACAGTATACTATTGTTTAAATTTTTAATGAATTTTTTTACAAATTAATTTAAATATAAATTGTATTTATATTCCCTTTAACAAAAATATCAGTATAATATAAGATATGAAAAAGATATTGATATTAATATTTACGATATTTACAACCATTTTAACTACAGGTGCCGGATATGTGGGGACACTTCCCAATATTGAAGCGGAATTTTCATATCTTCAAAAAGAACACAGCGAAAATTCTTCCGCCCCTTTTTCCATTGAAGAGCTTGATAAACAAAATGAACAAGAATTAAAACCCGTACCGAGAGATAACGATTCTTATGTCGATATTATTATAAAAAAAGACGGTTCTACAAAATATTTAAATGATGTTAACGACGTAATTTTAATTTTGGAGAAATTAAGAAAATGTCTTAATACCGATAATGATATACAAAAATTCAACGCTATTGTAAGTAATCTTATAGATAATGTTGAATATATAAGGATTGAATATAAAGATAAACCTGAAAGTAATTACCTTTCTTATACAAGAATACAAGAAGCTTCGGCTCTTGCAAGAGAAACGGCTAACTTTCGTACTCAAGGACTTGCAACCGAAAAATATTTTCCTTATTCTTCCCCAAGCAATATTTACACAAAAGAAAATCTTCAAGCGAAATTAGACAATCTTCTTAATTATGTTACCGAAACTATTTTTATTTTAAAGAACTTAGAATAATTAGTCTTAAATATATCCTTAAGGCTATTTATAAGATATTAATTTTACTCCTATATAATAACAGGAGTGAATTTATGATACAAAAATTATTAAGCACATTAATATTATTATTTGTCGGTTGTAATTATGTTTTTTGTTTTTCAACCGATGATTTGGCGAAAATGGAATACGCAAGATACGGTGAAGCGTTTGAAAATCAAAGTTTGTCGGAAAGGTTAAACAGACTTGAAACCGATATATTCGGAATGTCACAAACGGGGAGCCTTAATGAACGATTATCGATGCTATCTAAAATGTCGGATAACACACTCAATAACCGAATAATTTCGCCTTACGAGAATTACTATCCGGGAGAAAAACCAAGCAAAATAAAGAGTTTTTGGAACAATATAACAGAACCGTTTTCAACCTCCGCATCAATGACAGGGTTTACACCTTCTTGGAATTCATCAGGATATGACTACTCGGGAAACATGTACAGAAATGAGTTTTTAAATTTTATGAATAACCCTAATCAATTTTGCCCCTATCACAACAGGTACCATAACACTAACAGATTTTTTAATCGGTTTAACAACAATAATAACGGGTTTTTAAATTCAAACTCACACAGTCCCCGTTACCACAACAGATTACATAATCATAATCATTTATATAATCCTAATCTTTACAGGAATAATTACTATAACAGATATCCTTATATCCCGCCGAACATTGCAACAAGATCCTCTGTTCACATAATAAAGGATTAATTTTATACAATAAAAAAAGAGGACTTAATCAGTCCTCTTTTACTATTTTAAACATCAATTAAGATTCAAAAACGTAACAAAGTAAAGAAGCTTCTCTTGCTTTTTTAACTGCTTTAGCAAGCTTTCTTTGATGTTCTGCACAAGTACCGGTTATTCTTCTGGGCAGAATTTTGCCTGCTTCCGTTAAATACTTTCTTAATTTTTGTGCATCTTTGTAATCAATAGTTTCCATTTTATCCGCACAGAAACTGCAATTTTTACGTTTTTTCTTGTCTAATTGTTCTTTTGCCATTTATATTTCCCTCTATATCTTATACTTAAAACGGTATTTCTTCTTCACCTATTAATACGTCATCCATTTCAACTTCCGAGAATTTAACTACCTCATCAGAAGATTTTGATGGTGCAGCACCATTAGAAGAAGATAAAACTTCAAAACTTGATAAATCAAGTTCCATAACTTTTTTTTCGGTGCCGTCTTCTGTTTGTAATGAAGAAACTTGCAATCTTCCTTCAACAACGATTCTGTCACCTTTTGTAACTGCCTGTTCAATAGCTTCGGCATTATTTCCGCGTGCAATAACTCTGATTAAAGATTGTTCTTTATCATCAATATTTAGAGTAAAAGACGTAACGGGAATATTATTACCCGTAAATCTTTTCTCGGGATTTCTGTATACTGTACCTGATAATACCGCTTTTGCTAATGACATCTTTTTCTCCGATTATTATGCTTTTACTTCTGTAGTTTCAAGAAGCATAATTCTTAAAATATTTTCATTTAATCTAAGTTGTCTGTTAAACTTGCCTACTTGTTCGGGTTGCATTTCAAAATTATGAACAACAAAATAACCGTCACGATAATCTTTTATATCATATGACAATTTTTTTCTGCCCATTTTGTCTGTTGAAGTAACTTTTCCGTCTAATGAAGTAATTGTTTCTTCAATTTTAGAACAAAGTTTATCAAATTCTTCGGAATCAATATTTGGTTTAATTATTGATAATAATTCGTATGCTCTCAATTTGTTTCTCCTTGACTTAATATATTTCAACTTACATGTTAACACGAACATTTTTAAATACAAATTTTATGTTAAAATTATTTGCGATATGGATACAAAATTTATACTTGTCGGAAAAAACTTAAAAGAATTAGAAAAATTTATGATTGATAATAATCAATCTAAATTTCGTGCAAAACAGGTTTATAACTGGCTTTACTTAAAAACATTAAAAGATATAAACGATATGACGGACTTGCCGTTAAGTACAAGAGAATTACTTAATGAAAAAGCAAGTTTATGCTCAATATCAGTAAAAGACAAACAAATAAGTAAAGACGGAACAATTAAATTTTTGTTTGAATTAAAAGACGGAAATTTAATAGAAGCTGTATTAATGCGATTTGATAACAGAGCTAATTTAACAGCCTGTATAAGTACTCAGGTCGGATGTCCCATGGGATGCAGTTTTTGTGCAACAGCAAAACTCGGTTTTAAACGCAACATTGATATTGAAGAAATTATTCAACAAATTTTTCTTATTCAGTCTGAAACAGGTCTTAAAGTCACCAATATAGTATACATGGGGCAAGGTGAACCTTTACTGAATTTTGATAATCTCATAGGCTCAATAAAAATTTTCAGAGAACAATTTCAGGTAGGTGCTCGAAGAATTACCGTTTCAACATGCGGAATAATCCCTCAGATAAAAGAACTTGCAAAACTTGATTTCCAATCAACGCTTGCAATATCTTTGCATGCACCAAATCAGGAAAAAAGACAAACAATAATGCCCGTTGCTAAAAAGTACAAATTTGATGAACTTATTAAAACTTTGCAAGATTATACCCAAATGACAGGCAGACGAGTAACAGTTGAATATGTCCTTATGAAAGATGTAAATGATTCCGTTAATGATGCGAAAGAACTTGCAGTCGCAATTTCAAAATTAAAAAGCAACGTTAACTTAATCGTATACAATCAAAATGAGAAAAGTGATTTTAAAAAACCATCAAAAGAAGCAATACAAAAATTTAAATACATTCTTGAAGCATCGGGGAAAAAAGTAACAATACGCCTTGAACGCGGAGCTGATATTGATGCCGCTTGCGGTCAATTAAGTTCTAAATTTAACAAAGTTAGTTAATTTATATTAAGTAATACTCTTGTAATCTTTCATATTTATGTATAAAATGAAATTATGGTTCACTAATATAAGCAGATGACAAATTTGAAAAAAAACACTATAATGAACTTGGTAGAGCAATTTTCTAATCAACATGGTAATAAAATTCCTGAATAAGGAAATAGTAAAGCTATTGCTTTATAGTATAAAGGGGCATTTTAAAAATGTATGTAAATAAGTGTATTAAGTGCGGAGCAGAGTTTGAAACAAAAAATCCGAAAAGGGTAATTTGCCCTAATTGTTTGTATTCGGATAAAAAATATACGGAAGGTCTTTCGCAAGAAGCGGCAAATGCTTCAACAAAAACTCCCGAACAAGGCGGAAGTTCATATTCTTTCGGTAATGAGCAGGCTCAAGAAGAAAGAAAACCAAGAATATATGAACGTCCTCAAGAAAGATACGAAAGAGGTTCATATAATCGTCCTCAAGGAAATTATAACAGAAATGACAGACAAAGAGATAACAGAAACGGCGGATACCAAAGACCCCATAATAATAACAGGTATGATAACCGCACTAACAGACCTCAAAGATTTAACAATAACAGACAAGGAGGATACTCTCGTCCGCGTCCTAACGGAAACAGACCGAAACCGCAAAGACAAAAACAATTACTTGTCAGCAAAGAACAAATTGAACAAATTGAAATTTTATATAAAAAGGCTCTGCCTTTACCAAACCCTGATGTTCATGAAATTATCGGGCAAGCAATAGGTTTAGAACCGAGAAAAGTATTTTTCGGTATTAATCTTGTAAGACAAAAATTAATGCTTCCAAAACTGCCGTTCCCGAAACGAAAACTGGCTGTTTCTCCGGATCAATTGTTTGCTATAAAAAATTTATACGAACCATTGCTGCCTCTGCCCCCTATAGGATGCCATAAAATTATTGCGGCACAATTAAGAATGGATGAATGGAGAGTCCATGTTGGTATTGGTTTAATCAGGAAACAAATGGGTTTAGACAGATGGAACCAAGACAGAGAAGATGCTCCCGAAGAATATAAAAAGAATAAATAATTATGGATAAAGATTTAATTTCCATTGCCAAAATTCTTAATTTCCATGGAATAAAAGGTGAAGCCAAATTGGGCTTTACAAAAGGCAAAGAGGCTCAAATTGAAAATTTGAGTATTGTTTTTGTTAAAAAAGATAATACATTTAAACAATTAAATGTAAAATCCGTCAGATTTCATAAACATTTTGCCATAGTTAAATTTGAAGAATTTCAAACGGTTAATGATGTTGAAGAATATAAAGGCTGCGATATTTATTTGTCAAAAGAAGAGGTAGAAAAAAATCTTTTTGAAGACGAATATTTAATAAATGATTTAATAGGAATGGATGTATATGATGAAGACGGATGCTGTCTCGGCACTATAAGTGCAATAGGTGAAAATCTTGCCGGAAGCATTTTATCCGTCAAAGATGCAAACGACAAAGAACATCTTGTCCCTTTTGTGAAAGAACTTGTTCCGATTGTTGATATAAAAAATCATAAAATTGTTATTAATAATATAGAGGGGCTTATCAGTTGAGATTTGACGTACTTAGTTTATTCCCCGAAATGATACTGGAAGCCTGTAATTACAGCATATTAAAACGTGCTTTACAAGAAAAATTAATAAGCATAAACGCTGTTAATCCGAGAGATTACACTCTTGATAAACACAAAAAAGTTGATGACACTCCATACGGAGGCGGTGCGGGAATGCTTTTAGCCTGCCAGCCTTACCTTGATGCACTAAAATCAATAAATAAATGCGAAAAAAGTAAAACTATTCTAATGTCACCGCAAGGTAAAGTATTTAATCAGGATATGGCAAAAGAATTTGCACAACAAGAACAATTAATAATAATTTGCGGGCATTATGAGGGTTTTGATGATCGCATTAAACAACTGTCCGGTGCTCAAGAAGTATCAATCGGTGATTTTGTAATGACGGGAGGCGAACTTCCCGCTTTATGTATAATTGACAGCGTAATAAGATTAAAAGAAGGCGTACTTGGCGATATTGATTCAAAAGAATATGATTCTCACTATGACGGACTTTTAGAACATCCTCACTACACAAAACCAAGAGTATATGAGGGGTTAGAGGTGCCTGATGTTCTGCTTTCAGGTAACCATGAAAAAATAAAAGAATACAGAAGACTTCAACAATTTATTGTTACAAAAAATAAACGTCCCGATTTGTTTGAAAAATTTCTAAAAAGCGATTTAAATGAATTTGATTTAAAAATTTTAAAGCAAAATAATTTATTTTAAATTATAATGACATGGGAATTTTAAGGATAAATATATGAAAGCTGCAGTAGTAGATAATAACAAATTTATAATATCAATAAAACCGAAACCAATGCTTGATGAATACGGCACAGGTGCGATAGTAAAAGTATTAGGCTGCGGTTTATGCGGAAGTGATATTGTTAAACTACAGACAGGTATTGCGAAAGACGGAGATGTTTTAGGACACGAAGTAGTCGGAGAAATTGTTGAAATTAATTCTAATACCAATTTTGAAGTGGGAGATAAAATTGCATTAGGGCATCACGTTCCTTGCTTTAATTGTCAATATTGCTGGAGTGAACATTATTCAATGTGCCGTCACTTTAAAGAAACCAACATTATCCCCGGAGGTTTTGCCGAATATATATATGTTTCGGAAGAACATTTACACAATACCGTATTTGAAGTAAATCTAAACTTAACCGACGTAGAAGCTTCTTTCTTAGAGCCTTTAGCATGCTGTATCAGAGCGGTAAGACGTGCCGGAATAAGAGATAACACAAAAAGTTTAATTGTAGGATTGGGTTCTATAGGAATACTAATGGGTCAAACAATTAAAGCATTCGGGAACCAAGTATACGGATGTGATTTATTATATGAAAGAGTCTGCTTATCGGAAAATTTCGGGTTTGATAAATCTTTCCACATAAAAGATGAAGATTCTGCGTTAGTCGAAATGCAAAAATTCACAAAAATAGGATTTGATAACATATTTTTAACTGCCGGTGCATCAAGATGCACAAACTTTGTTGTAAAAGCGGCAAGAGACGGAGCAAATATTGTTGTATTTTCAAGCGTAAAAAGTGACGCAGGTTTTAAAAATAATGATATATATTACAGAGAACTTAATATTATGGGAAGTTACTCGCCTTCACCTATGGATTTAGAAGATTCAATGAGAATGATTGAAGACGGAAGCGTAAAAGTTAACGGTATATCAACAATATATCCAATAGAAGGTATTAATGATGCTCTGGCTGATACATTATCCAATAAAATTATGAAAGCTTACATAAAACTATGAAAATGAAATCGGTACAATTTTATGCACCTCAAAACATAAAATTTGAAGAAGTAAACATTAATAACCCAAAAGATGGTGAAGTCCAAGTTAAGATAATGGCGGCTTTAACATGCGGAACCGACGTTAAAACATACAGAAGAGGGCATCCTGTTTTAATAAAAAAAGTGCCGTCAGGTTTTGGGCACGAATTTTCCGGAATAATTACAAAAGTAGGCAAAAACGTAGTCGGGTTTAAAGTCGGCGACAGAGTTGTCGCCGCAAATTCAGCCCCATGCGGTGAATGTTTTTTCTGCAAAAGAGGAGAGTACAACTTATGTGAAAATTTAAAATTCTTAAACGGGGCTTACGCAGAATATATAAATATTCCAAGTGCCATTGTAAAAAGAAACTTACTTCACTTACCCGACGATTTAAGCTTTGAAAGGGCAGCTTTTGCCGAGCCTCTCGCAAACGTAGTTCATGGAATAGAAAAAACAGGAATAAAAGCCGGTCAGACCGTTGGCGTTGTAGGTCTTGGACCAATAGGTTTAATGTTTGTTAAACTTGCAAAAATGAAAGGGGCAAAAGTTATAGCGGCCGGCAGAAACCCTATAAAACTAAAGCTGGCAAAAGAGTTTGGAGAAGCTGATGAAATTATTGATTTAGTTAAATATCCTAACCCCGAAAAAATATTTATTGATTTTTCCGACGAAAAAAAAGGGCTTGATGTTGCCGTAGAATGTGTTGGCTTGCCTGAAATTTGGGAAAGAATGTTTACTTTTGTAAAAAGAGGCGGAACAGTACATCTTTTTGGCGGATGTAAATCAGGAACAAGGTTTTCTATTGAAACAACAAGACTTCATTATGACCAAATAAAAGTATTAAGCATTTTTCATCATACTCCGACATTTTTTAGAGAAGCTCTCAGGTTGATTTATGAAGAAAATCTTCCCGTTGAAAAATTAATAACGGAAACTATGCCGCTTGAGAAAACAGAAGAAGCTCTTATTAAGCATATGAACGGAAAAGCAATTAAAGTTTTAATAAAACCATAGTATAAACTTATTTTTAGTGTATAATCATACATGTAGAATATAGAGAGTATGGATAATCTTTTTTTAGAGTTAAAAAATAAAATTGAGCAGGCACAAAGCATTATTGTGTTCTCACACGTAAGCCCTGATGGAGACACATTAGGCTCAAATATTGCTATCAGCCTGATGATAGAAAAATATTTTAATAAAAAAGTTGATTCTGTATATGTCGGAATGCTTCCCGCATTGTACTCTTATTTACCCGAATTTAACCGTTTTATTGATGTTCAAACAATAGATAAAAATAAAAAATATGATTTAGCAATAGCGGTAGATGTTGCATCAAAAGACAGAATGGTTTCAGGAACCGTTCTATATGATAATGCTTCTTTTAAAATTAATATAGACCACCACAAAACAAATAACGGTTACGGAGATATTAACATTATTGACGGGAATGCGGCATGTGTAGGCGTAATTTTATATAAAATATTTAAAGAATGGGAATTAGAAATTCCAAAAGAAGTTGCAAGATGCATATATACTTCACTTTTAACAGATACGGGCGGTTTTAAATATGAAAATACGACTCCCGAAACCTTTATGCTTGCAGCAGAATTAGTCAGACTCGGGGTTTCACCAACATTTGAATTCAGATCCTGTTATGAAACAAAGCCGCAATCTATGGTTCAATTTCAAGCTTATATTGTATCTAATACCGTATTCTATAATAACGGGAAAATCGCCTTTGCAAAAATTACAAGAAGCGATATGAGCAAGTTTAATGCTACGGATGACTACACAGAAGGTATTGTTGAGGTATTAAGAAGTTCAAAAAATGTTGAAATAGCAGCTATACTAAAAGAAACAAAAGACGGATATACAAAAGTCAGCCTTAGAAGTAAAACCGTAGATGTTACTCCGATTGTAATTGATTTTGGCGGCGGCGGACATACATTTGCAGCAGGCTGTACAATAAAAAAACCTATTGCGATTGCTTATGATAAACTGTTACAAAGAATCCAAAGCGAAATAGAATGAGAAAGTATATAGAAACTCTGATAAAGAAAATTATAGATCAAGATTTTTGCGGAGTTGCCGCGGAAATGGCATTTTGGTTTATTTTAGGCTTGTTTCCGTTCCTGTTATTTTTAACTTCTTTATTTGCTTGGATGGGTAAAAGAACTCTTATAACTCCAATCCTCAATTTTTTAACTAACATTGCACCAAAAGATGTTGCTTCATTAATTTTAAATACACTTAATGAGGCTATGATTTTTAAACAGGGGAAACTAATTGCTATTTTCGGGCTCATTATAACAATAGCACTTGCTGCTAATGCAATAGCGGCAATTATAAAGGGATTAAACAGAGCCTATGCAATTGAAGAAACAAGAAACTTTATATATACGAGAGTACTTTCCGTCCTTATGGTCTTTATCAATTCACTAATGTTATTTCTTGCAGTTAATTTGATAGTTCTTGGCAAAGTTTTTCTTAACTTTATGATTGATTATACAGCCTTATCAAAATTATCCATAGATATTATATCAATAATAAGATGGCCGGTATCATATATTGCACTTGCATTTTGTTCTATCGGCAACTATTTTATACTGCCTGCAATCGAAGGAAATGATAAAATCAAATTAAAAAGTGTATTGCCCGGAACTTTGTTTTTCAGTTTCTTTTGGATGTTGGGCTCGTGGTGTTTTTCACTATATTTAAGCAATTTAAATGCTTATAACAAGGTTTACGGAGCTATCGGTGCCGTTGCTATTCTTATGGTTTGGCTTTATTATACTTCGCTTATTCTTCTTGTTGGCGGAGAAATAAATTCAAGATGTTATTCAAGATTAATAAAAAAGAACGAAGAAAATACATAAGGTAATTATATGAAAAAATTATTATGTTTATTAATACTTTCTCTGCTGTTTTTAACGGGGTGTTCAAAAAAAGAAGTAATAAAAAATCATTATGATCAAATAATTCAACGCGATTACATTATAGTAGGAATAAAAACAGACTCACCTCCTTTCGGTTATATTAATCATGAAACAGGAGAAGAAGAAGGTTTTGATATAGATATCGCAAAAGAAATAGCAAAAGAAATATTAGGAAGTGAACAAAAAATTCAATATGTAAGTGTTACACCAAATACCCGCATTGAAGCAATAACTTCAGGAACCGTTGATATGGTTGTAGCAACAATGTCCATAACACCCCAAAGACAATATTTAATTGATTTTTCAAAACCTTATTATATTGCCGGACAGACTGCACTAGTGCCAAAAAATAGCAATATATACACGTTTGCCGATTTAAAAGATAAAACAACTCTTATTGTACTTGGCTCTAACTCAGAAAAAAATATAAGGAATATAATTCCTACAGCTAAAATTATCGGATATAAAAATTATGATGAAGCTTTTAATGCTTTAAAAGAAAATAAAGCTGATGCTCTCAGTTCTGATGATTCCATATTGGCAGGTTTAATTATCAACAATGATGATTTCAGAATTTTAAAAAACAGAATTTCCAGAGAATATTATGCTGTCGGCATAAAAAAAGATGATGATTACAGATTAAAAGACAACATAGATGTTGTAATCACAAGATTGCATAATAACGGAAAGATTAAAGAATTAAAACAGAAATGGAATTTATATTAAAGTTTACGTCCATGTACCGACATATTTTGCAATGCAATAAGATCCATCATCTTCCAGAAATTATATCTTTCTTCCGCTCTTTCGTCTTCATTAAGCAGAATTGATGATTTTGTGTATATTTCGCCGGAATTATTGTTTATAAATTGATATTGCATAATTTTAATCCTCGTATATATATAAAGTATATACTTGTCTTAAAATTGCTTAACAATTAAATTTATTTACAAAACTTTACATTATTTAAAATCAATACCGCATTGTTGAATAACACTCTTGAAATCATAAGTTAAAATTTGGGCAAAAACTCTCGGGTCGATTTGTGTAGCAATCAACGCCATAACTTCCTGAGGCAGTTCTTCTACCATCGGCAAAAATTCTTGAGGTTCTAAAACAGCCAAAGATTTAAGAATATCTTCTTTTTCCATCGTTCTAAAGGGGTGAGTCATAGCTTCGGGCGAAAATTCTTCAAATAAATCAGGTTTTTCAAGCAGTAAATTTGATATTAACTGTTTTTTTCCTTCAGCTTCAAAACTTGTAACAGCACGCATAAAGTTGTCATCAGACAGTTGTGACATCTGCTGCAATATTGTATCACTTGTATCATAACAAGTTTGTCCGGTATAATTTTCCATCATTTTTTGAAGTTGTTCTTCATCAATATCTTCCATTGCTTTCATCATTAATTTTCTGTCTATTTTATCAGACGATAAGAACTCATCCAAAAACTTCTCCGGAATAAGATTCATAAACATATTTGAATCCATTTTTTCCAAAACAACAGTGGCAAGACTTTCAGGCGGTAAAAACATCATTAAATCAACAAGGGCTTCTTGATTTAGCATACTTAAACCGAGTATAAACTGTTCGGTTTCAAGATTTTCCATGACCTTCATAAGGTCTTCTTCATTCATATTTTTTAAGATTAAATATCTGTTTTTAGGGTTTACAAGCTGAAATACCTTAGCTAATTCTTCGGGATCAGATGTGATTTTAAACAAATATTCGGCAGCACGGGTATTCCCTTTTGCTGCTTCTATTTCAAATATTTGAGTAATCGTATTATTACGGTACCTCTGTATAGCCTGGGTACCAATATTTAAGAAATTACTTAAATACGATAAATCAATGTCTAAACTAATCATATCTGCCTGAGTATTTTTTGCCCTATATTATAATAAAGTTATTTTTTCAGTAATTATTGAATAAATTTTTATAATTGTTATAAAAATTTACAATTAATTTTTTTTCAAATAGAAAGATTTTCGTTATTAATTTATAATATTTTATGGAGTGGATAGTTATGAAAAAATTATATATATATTTATTATTAATATTTTTATTAAATACAAATTTATGTTTTGCAAAACAGTCTTTTGAGGAGCAAAAAAAAGAAATAATTGCCGTATATAATTCAAATGATTTAAAAGAAGCATACAATATGATTTCTAAAATCACCGAGGATGAAAGAGATTACGAATTGTGGTTTTTACTCGGCAACATATCACAAGATTTTAATAACAACACAAATGCGGTATATTTTCTTCAAAAATCAATAATGTTAAAACCTGATTTTGATAAAGCTCATTATAATTTAGCAAATATATATTTACAGGAAGAAAAATACAACAGTGCCATAAATGAATATAAGCTTGCCATTAAATATAAAAAAGACTTTCCTTATTATTATTATAATTTAGGCTGTGCATACTTAGGGATAAAAGATTATAAAGAAGCTAAAAATTCATTTGAAAAGGCAATTAAATTAAAGCCCGATAATGCTGATTTTTATTACAATCTTGCGTTATCATACAAAAAATTAAATAATGATAAAGAAATGAAAAAAGCACTTGAATCATATAATAAATTAAAGGCGGAATAATGTACGATTACTTAAAAGGGCATCTTGTATCAAAGCAGATTAATTCTTATTTAGGAGCACATATTGTAGTTGATGTTAATAATATCGGATATTTAATTCATACAGGTAAAAGCACCATAGAAAAACTTGAAGACGGAGAAGTTAAAATATATGTTTCTTTAAATCATAAAGAAGACTCAATGAGTTTAACAGGTTTTATAACAAAAGAAGAACGTGATATTTTTAATATTCTTCAAAGTGTTTCAGGTATCGGGGTAAAGCTTGCGTTATTAATATTAGATGAATTTTCAATAGCAGAACTTGTTGATATTATGATTAGAGAAGACTTTAAAGAACTTTCACGGGCAAAAGGTGTAGGGACAAAAGTAGCACAAAAAATCATATTAGAATTAAAAGATAAGCTTATAAACTGGTCAAATATAACTCCTGTCGACGTAGCAGATATTGAGATTTCAAAAGATATTAATCAGGATGTTGTAATTGAAGTTCAAAGTGTTCTTGTCTCGTTAGGCTATAGTGCAAACGAAGCAAAAAGTGCTATAAAAGAAGTATTAAATTATAAAAAAGATTGTACAAAAACAGAGGATATATTAAAGTATTCACTTGAATATTTATCAAGATTGGCATAAAAGAGGCATATTATGAAAATATTATACGCGGCATTTGAATTGGCACCGTTCACAAAAGTCGGAGGACTCGCTGATGTTATGGGTTCTCTGCCCAAGTATATTCAGGATAAAGATACCGAAATCGCAATATTTACTCCTCTAATCGGCAGTATTGATAAAGAAAAATACGGAATAAAAGAACTTGAAAATTCAAGACTTCAATTAAGATTTGGTTATGCGGAATATGTATTTACACTATCTATGTGTAAACTTCCTAATACAAATATTAACGTATTTTTTATAGATAATCCGAAATTTTATTCCTGTTTTAACTGCGTATATCCTCAAGGAATTGACAGCTGGTATGAACAGGAAAGATTTATTTGTTTTTCAAAAGCTGTTTTAGAGTACGCCAGAGCCTTAAATTTTAAGCCGGATATAATTCACTGCAATGATTGGCATACGGCGATGATACCCGTATGGATTAAAACATCATACAAAAACGATGAATTTTTTAAGAACGCAAAAACGGTATTTTCTATTCATAATTTAGCTTATCAAGGCAGATATTTCCCGGAAGTGCTTGATTTTGCTGGTATATCCAGAGAAGAAACCTATCACCAAGACGGGCTTGAACATTGGGGAAATCTTGTTTGGATGAAAGGTGCAATTAATTATTCCGATAAAATTATTGCAGTATCTCCTAAATATGCTCAGGAAATATTGACTTATGACTACGGTGAAGGTATGGACTGGGCTTTAAGAAATAATCAATATAAACTTGAAGGTATACTTAACGGCATAGATTATGAAGAATTTAACCCAAAAACAGATAAACATATAAATTTTAATTATGATATAAAAAGCATAAAAAACAAAGAAAAATGTAAACAAGATATTCTAAAAGACTACTGGCTTGAATATAAAAAAGACAGACCATTAATTGCAATAATTTCAAGATTAGTAGAACAAAAAGGAATAGACCTTTTAAAGTTCGTAGAAAATGAACTGAGAGAACTTGAAGCAGATATTATTGTTTTAGGAACAGGCGAAAAAAGGTACGAAGATTTCTTTGTATGGTTAAGCTATAACTCAAAGAATATAAGAGCAAGAATAGAGTATCGTGCAGACCTTTGCAACAAAATATACGCAGGTGCCGATATGTTTCTTATGCCGTCAAGATTTGAACCCTGCGGATTATCTCAATTAATAGCACTAAAATACGGTACAATCCCGATAGTAAGAGCAACAGGAGGACTTGATGACACAATAAATGCATATCCAAATGAAGATGCTGACGGGTTTAAATTCTATAATTATAATGCTCACGAAATGCTCGGCTCAATCCAATATGCAATTAATACATATAAAAACAAAAAAGAATGGCAAAAACTTATAAAAAATGCAATGAAAGCTGACTTTTCCTGGAGTAAAAGTGCAGTAAAATATAAAGAAATATATAAATCTCTAATTTAAAGCATCATAAGCTTTTTTAATTTCTTTAATATCTTGCCACATAAGCCATTTTGGGCTGCCTTTTTCTCTTGAGTCATTACGCAGCAGATATGACGGGTGAAAAATCGGCATCATCTTTGAACCGTACGGGCCATCAAACCATTGACCGCGAACTTTTGTTATACCGCCTTTATCGGGCAAGAAAGTATTAAGAGCAACTCTGCCGCATATTAGTATAATTTTAGGCTTTAATATTTCAAGCTGAGCGTCGAGATATTCTTTGCACGCAGCTTTTTCTTCGGGCAGAGGGTCTCTGTTTTCGGGCGGTCTGCACTTTATTGTGTTGCATATATATACATCTTTTTCTCTTGATAAACCCACACACTCAAATATTTTATCCAATAATTGCCCGGCCTTGCCGACAAAAGGTTCACCCTTTTGATCTTCCCAGTACCCCGGAGCTTCTCCTACAAGCACAAGTTTAGAATTTGGCAGTCCCGACGAAAAGACAATATTGGTTCTTGATTTTGCCAACGAGCATTTTTGACAGCTTAAACACTTTTGTTTTATATCATTAAGTTCATCAAACATAAGAATATTATATATATTTTTACTATTTCCATATTATATTTATTAAGTTTTGTAAAGTTAAATAATCGTCAAAACAGGCGTAGTTATTGAGTTTTAAAATTAATATATATATTTCATATATAAACATAATATAAAAATGTTATATGTGTAATAGTTTGTGGAATTACATGCATGGATACGAAGAAAAGGAAGTGAAATTATGGGTTACGCATTATTTGCACAAAGAAAGGTCTTGTTAGACAGTTTGCTTAACACCTATCAGTTAATGCAAACACAAAGAACAAATGAACAAAATGCTCTTGCAACACAGAGCCAAAGTTTACAAAGACAATTATCAAGCTTACAAGAAGCTCAAGCTTACGAATTGGGAGACATGTATGATTTACTCTCTCACTCAGAAAAAGAAGGCGGTTTTGAAGCAGATTGGTATAGGAAGATAATGGACACAAAAGGGAGGCCACATGATCCAAATGAAGAAATTGAAAAATGTTATGATGAATTTGTGCCTGAAGCACAAGATTTATTAGATCGCGGAACCAATATAGACCGTGAAAAAATAAACGCAGAAATTGAAGAAATGAAAAATAAACAACAAAACGAACTCGGTAAGATTAATAATAAAATATATGAAGTTGGTGTTAAAGAAAACGCCATAGAATTAGAAGTAAAACGACTGGATACATTAGTCGATTCTACACAAAAACAATTAGAGGCTGTGGAACAAGCAGAAGGCAAAGCTATCGAAAGAGCTGTACCGAAATTCCAAGGTCTTGGTTAACAAAAATTTTCCTAATTCACATTCTGATAAAACTTTCGTATCCAAAAAGACGGAACAAATGTTCCGTCTTTTTTATCTTATATATTGAATATTTTTTTTAGAGTATAATATGTGAGGAAAGAACAGGTAACGAATATGTGGGATTATACGGAAAAAGTTATGGATCATTATAAGAACCCAAGGAATGTGGGTTCAATAGAGAATGCCGATGCAATAGGGGAAGCGGGATCTTTAACATGCGGAGATATGCTTAAACTGTATTTAAAAGTAAACGATAAAGGTATAATTACGGATGCAAAATTCCAAACATTCGGATGCGGAAGTGCCGTTGCAAGTTCTAGTATATTAACGGAAATGGTTATCGGTAAACACATTGATGAAGCCAGAAAAATTACTAACAAACAAATAGTTGATGCTTTAGGCGGTCTGCCGCCCGAGAAAATGCACTGTTCCGTTATGGGACATGAAGCTCTTGAAGCTGCTATTGCAGATTATTACAAGGAAGATGTTAATTCTCATAAAGATGAAGATATTGTATGCCACTGTTTCAATATAAGTAAAGCCTTTTTAGAAAATGAAATAAAATCAAATAATCTTAAAACTCTTGAAGATGTTATAAACTATACTAAAGCAGGCGGAGCTTGCGGAAGGTGTCAGGGTAAAATTCAGGAAATACTTAACAGTATTAATTCTCCCGTTAAAAAAGAACAGAAACTGACTAAAACACAGTTAATTATTAAAATTAATAATATCATTGAACAATATATCGCTCCCGAGCTTAGAAAAGACGGCGGTGATGTTGAGCTTATTGATGTTCAGGATAATAAAGTTATGGTTAAATTATCAGGGAAATGTCAGGTTTGCAACAGATCGCAGTTGACGCTTACACACTTTGTTGAAGCTACTTTAAAACAACATGTGGATGATAGTATAGAAATAGTTCAGGTGTAATATGACAGAATCAAAACTTATATATTTAGACAACAATGCAACAACAAAAGTTGATGAAAAAGTTGTAGAAGCAATGATGCCTTATTTTTCACAGTATTACGGCAACCCCTCAAGTATGTATGATTTAGGGGGAAAGAACTCTAAAGCCGTTAAAGAGGCAAGAGAACAAATAAAAGATTTCTTCGGTGCAAACAGTTCAAAAGAAATATTTTTTACCGCATCAGGCAGTGAAAGTGCAAATATGGCAATAAGAGGTATTTTATCTGCCGACAGAACAAGAAATCATTTAATCACAACAAAGGTTGAACACGCTTGTGTACTTAATCTTCATAAGCAGCTTGAAAAAGAAGGATATAAAGTTACTTATATCGGCGTTAATTCCGCAGGAGAACTTAATTTAGATGAATTATACAATGCTATTAACGATAAAACCGCACTTGTATCGTGTATGTATGCAAACAATGAAACAGGAACCATATTCCCCGTAGAAGAAATAGCACAAAAAGTTAAATCAATTGACAGTAAGATAAAAATGTTTGTTGACGGGGTTCAAGCCGCAGGAAAAATAAAACTTGATGTTAAAAACACCCAAATTGACATGATGGGGATATCAGGTCATAAATTTCACGCTCCAAAAGGGATAGGGGCTTTATATGTTAAATCTTCCACTTTAATTACACCTCTTGTGATAGGCGGTCATCAGGAAAACGGGAAAAGAGCCGGAACCGAAAATGTACCTTTTATTATTGGTATGGCAAAAGCCGCTGAACTTGCTCAAGATTCATTAAATTATGAATCAACGGAAGTAAAAAGACTTCGTGACAAACTTGAAACCGGGCTTTTATCAAAAATATACAATGCAAGACTAAATTCATGCTCTAACAAAAGAGTTCCAAATACAACCAATATAGGTTTTGAATACGTAGAAGGAGAACTCATTCTTTTAAATATGAATGATTACGGAATTTGTGCAAGTTCAGGCAGTGCTTGTACATCCGGAAGTCTTGATCCGAGCCATGTATTAAAAGCAATGGGCGTTCCTTTTACGGCATTACACGGCTCAATAAGATTTAGCCTGAGCAGATATACCACCGAAGATGAAATTGACTATACCTTAGCTAAAATGCCGTTAATTATGGATAAATTAACTAAAATTTCACCGTTCCAAAAAGAATTAAATGATTTAAAAGAAAGAAAAGGTATTATTTAAAATAAATATACCCTACAAGATTTAAATCAATACTGCCGTATACAAGCCTAATTCTGCCGTTATCTATGATTTGGGCATTACAAAATGTAATTGTATCCTGTTCTAAATCTTGCTGTGTTTGTTTTGCCGAAACTGATAAAACTCTTCTGTTTCCTTGTGATAAATCTAAAACATACTCATCTTTATCTACTCTTCTGCAAGAAAGTTTATAATATCCCGGCTGTATAAAAATACCGTCTTCACTATATGCCGCAACAGGTATCATAACAGTATGAGTCTGACTTAACTCATCATCTGCCGATTGAGATCTTGCAAACTCACTAAGATGTTCCATATCTGCCGACGGAGAAAGCGGTTGAACCTCTGCCCTTATTTTTTTTTGTTTCTTACTTAACGAACGCTCCTTTAGCATTTCTATTGTCTTGTGCAATTTCGTATCAGATACGGCTTTTTGATTTTCAAAACCTTTATTAAAAATCTCGGCATTTTCACCCCATGTCTGTTTTATTGCACTGCCTTCATCTGATGCCAATGCAAAACTTCCCATAAAAAACATTATTATTAATAAATATATCTTTTTCATAGTTATATAATACTGATTTTTTTAATTATGTAAAGAAAAAAAAATTAAAAAATTCTGTTATTTTTTTAAACAATATGGTATTATAGTTAAAGATACAGAAATAGGAAGGTTATATTATGACACAACATAAAAATGCTATACTTATTGTAGTCGCAGTACTTTTATTAATTTATGCGGGATTTATCAGTATTTTCCCGGCTATACTTACAAAATCATTCAATATAGACCAATTTGAACAAAAGGTTTATGATGCCACAAGCTTGGTTACAACAGTAGATACAGTGGATTATAAAATCAAACCTAATTTTGATACAATAATTACTTTAAAAAATTGGTCATCAAAATATATAGATGAACAAGATTGCTTTAATGCAAGACTTATTCAAATAACAACAACGCCTGCAGCTTTATTTACAAAGACTTTTAAAATTAAAGATTTATATTTAAAAAATGTTAAATATTCAGATCAAACATTACCTGAAGGAGTTAATAAACTTGCATTCCTACCCGGCAGTTTTAACCCTAAAGTTTTTGGAGCTAACAAAATTACTATTGTATCCGGTCCGGTTAGAGTTAAAAACTTTAATATTGTTCATATAGAACCGGGAGTATATAAGGAACGTAATCAAAGAGAAGCAAAATACTCAACAACTGAAGTTAAACGATTCCTTTCTCAGTTCCAATTTGCTCATGTAAATATAAAATAAGGTTATTTAATGAATAAAAAATTATTTGCACTTTTAATTTTATCAGCATTATACCTTGGTTTTTCCGCCGGGGTTAATGCTGAAATTGCTATTGATGATGATGGTAATTATGTTAATGTTGATAAGTTTGTACCCTCAAGAGGAGTTAAAGTTAAACACTCTCAACTCGCGGAAATGATGGAAAACGGAACAAGAAAAGCAATGAACCGTAACTCATCAAATCAACAAGTACAACAGGAAGAAGAAAAATACAACAGATTTGCTGAAAAACCCAGCGAATTAGAAAAATACAAACAACAAAATAAAAACAGAAATTATGTAACCTTTGGCGGTTACAGATTATTCTAATAAAAAAGGAGAAATTATGAAAAAAACAATGTTAACTATGGTTTTAGTAGGTATTATAAGTTTATCTTATGCCCTTGCTTCTAACGCTGCTACCGTAACTTTTACAAAACCAACCGTTCAAGTTAATACAAACGCAGAAGAATCTGCACTTTCTAAAAAAGTTAAAGAAATTGAAAAAGCTAAAAATGACGCAATTGCAAAGCAAAATCAAAGACAACAAGAAGCAAAAGCAAAACAAGAAGCACAAAAGAAAGAATTACAAGCTAAAAAAGATGCTGTAAAAAATGACATTGAAAAAAAGAAAACAGATATCCAAAACAAACAAAATTCAGTAAAATCTGATATCGAAAAGAAAAAAGCTGAATTACAAGCAAAACAGGACGCTAACAAAAAGGCTGCTCAAGCTAAACAAAAACAAAGACAAGATGCTATAAATTCTTTTAAAAATTCTTTTAAGAATTAGTTAGTTATACGAGAAGTGCTTTAGTTTAGAGCACTTCTCTTTTTTCAAATAAAGGAGAGATTGGGTATATGAAAAAAAATTTTATTATCATTGCTGCATTAATTGCTTTTTCTAATTTAACAATATTACCTGTTTTTTCATCAGATGCTATGGATAATATTTCATCTGCTTCAAAAAAAGCTGTAGATGCAACAAAAAATGCAACTCATAAAACAATTAAAGCAACTAAAAGTGCAACAAAAAAGACAGTAAAAGCGACTAAGAGTGCTACAAATAAAACGGTAAAAGCAACTAAGAAGTTTACCGAAAAAACAGTTGACGGAACAAAAGATATTATTGATAATCTAAATCCAAATAAACCTGTTACATTAGAAGGTTTAGAAAAAAATGCAAAGATTAAAACCTTAAAAAATGAACGTAATGAACTTAAATCAGCTTATAATTCCCGCATAAAAGATACTAAAGCTAAAATTAAAGCAACAGAAAAATCAACTGTTATAACCGATGTAGAAAGACAAGACAGAATTCACACATTATCAAAGCAAATAGAAGAACTCACAAGAGAACGAGATGATGCAATAAAAAAATATAATGATGATATAGCTAAGATTAAAGCAGAATAAAAAAAGAGGCAAAAGCCTCTTTTTTTATAAGTCATTGTCATTATATAAATTATATCCCTCTTGATAAGCATCAACAACCGCTTTAGAGAACTTCTTAGCAGTATCCCAATAAGAAGTGTGTGCCCCAATAAATGTTCTTCTGCTCTTCACATTAGATTTACTGAACAAAAACCCTTCATTAGGCAATATTTCCATATCAACCTTATCTTTTAAATCTTTATATGAAAGATTTCTTGTAGTAGGATATCCTAACGGGTCATCCGCATAGTTAACAGTGAGCCAAAACATATCATTTTCCAAGATATATTTGTATAAAAGCTTATTAAAATATGTCAGAGGATATTCAGGATTTGAAATATCAGAATAAAATAAAACCAGAGGGCTTGCAAAATTAACAATTCCTTTTAAAGCTCCATCTGGTATACAGTATTCACAAGTATATTTATCAATATTTAAATAATTATTTTTTGCATTTTCTAAACTCATATTAGGAACAAGCTTTCCGTCGGCACTATATACGGCAAGTCCCGATTCTACAAGTGCATCAATGCAAGTATCTTGTTTTTTGTTTTCTTTTACAAATGTTTTAAACTCTGCAGAAAGTTTTGTTTTTTCAATAAATTGAGCAATATCAATATCGGGCAATTTATTAAACATATATTCATAAGTAACAAAAGCTCCCGCACTGTATCCGAACAATACAACAGATTTATTATTTTTGTAATTTAACATAACCTGCTTGTGCAAATCTTCTATAACAGGGTGCATATTCCGATAGTGAGAAACCCATATTGCATCATGAAGATAATGAGCCAAAAGACTTCTTACGGTTTGAGCCAGTTTTGGGCTAAACATTTTTGTCAATTTCAAATCCGAATTTAATGTTTTTATTTCCTGATTACTTCTATCTCCCCAGAAAAATGCTTGCGGTGTTTGGGTTATTTTATATTTTCCGTTATCTAAAAACTTTTGATTTATAAATTCCGAATTATTAAAAGTACTATACATATAAGGATGCATTTTCTGTACACCCTCAAAAAACCAATCAGTCATTTTTTTATCATTATTGTTTGAGCCGTTAATATATATAAATTGAATTTCTGTTGCCTCCTGACAATAAGAGAAGGTAGGAACTAACAAAAACAATGCAATTAAAACAATAATTTTTTTCATAATCTTATTCTACAATAGTAATTTACATTTTTACTTAAACAAATTCATTTTGTTACAATTTTATAGTATTATTGAATAAACAAAAGAATTTAGGAATATTTATATGAATATATTATTTGGAATTATCGGAATAGTGGCAATGCTTTTAATAGCATTTTTTATGTCTAATAACAAAAAGGCGATAAATTATAAAACAATTAGTGTAGGATTAGCTTTACAGTTTTTTCTTGCAGTATTTATATTAAAGTTTGAACCCGGGAAGTTATTATTTGAGTATATAGGCAGATTTGTAGAGAAGATATTGGATTTTGCAAAAGTCGGAGCTGATTTTGTATTCGGTCCTTTATCAAACAGTCCTGATATTTTAAAAGAAATATTCGGCGATAAAGCATTTATGTTTGCCCTTAATTTAATCCCCGCATTAATCTTTATGATGATACTTGTAAATATCCTTTATTATTACGGAATAATGCAAAGAGTAGTAGCCTTTTTCGGGAGAATTGTTAATAAATTAATGGATGTATCGGGGGCAGAAGCCTTATCAAATGTTGCAAGTTCATTTGTAGGCCAAGTTGTTGCACAAATAATGATAAAACCATATCTTCCGAATTTAACAAGATCAGAAATATTAGCATCAATGACAGGAAGTATGGCATGCCTGTCGGGAGGTTTAATTGCCGTATATGCAGGGATAGGGATACCGCCTCAATATATGCTTGCCGCTTGTATTATGGCAGCCCCCGGGGCTCTTGTTGTTGCGAAAATCATTTATCCTGAAACTATGGAGCCTCAAACCAAAAATGATTTTAAAATAAAACGCAGAAGAACCGATGTTAATGTGCTTGATGCTATTTCTAAAGGAGCTTCTGACGGTATGAAAGTCGGACTTAACGTTATTGCTATGCTTATAGCTTTAATTGCGTTAATTGCTCTTATAGATTTTTTCCTCGGAAAATTCGGAAGCTTCGCTTATAATACTCTTCACCTTAATCTTAACTTTATCGGTATGGATATAGAACATTTATCAATAAAAATGATATTCGGTAAATTATTCTCTGTTTTTGCCCTTTTAATTGGCATTCCGATAAATGAGGTTACACAAGTCGGTTCGCTTTTAGGTACAAAATTTGTATTAAATGAAGCTATAGCTTTTACTGATTTGGCGGCAATGAAAAGCGTACTTTCTGAAAAAAGCTTTATAATAGCAACCTTTGCTCTATCGGGCTTTGCTAATTTTACTTCTGTTGCGATACAAATTTCAGGTATCGGAGAAATCGCTCCAAACCAAAGAAAAAACCTTGCAAGAATGGGTATTCGTGCATTAATTGCAGGAACACTCACTTCTTACATTTCAGCTTGTATGGCTGCTATATTATTATAATCTAACCTTTCAAACTTAATAATTTTTCACTTACTTTAGCATTAAATGCGTTTTCTTGAGACAGTCCATACTCATTTGTAGTATATTTATCCTTAACAGAATAGTGGACAAGTTTTATTTTTTGAGTTAATTTCTTATCCGGAGTCCAAGCTAAATACCCAAGATAATTAGCTTCTTTAAAAGGTAATTTAGTACATATTTTGCAATCTCTGACTATATATTTATCATAGCCGTCTTCTTGAATTATATCAGCTAAAGTATTTTCTTTTCTTACATTTTGAATTTGTTCTTCAGTTTCATCAATAAAAGGATAATAATAATAAGTATCCTCTACTTTAGGAACACCTAAAGACATATCAAAATCCGTACTGCGGGATGTTCTTCCCCACAATCCGGCAAAATTTTGATGTTTATTATTTGTATTAATCGGCGTAATTTGCATTTATATAACAACCTATTATTTATTTTGATTATATAAAAGTTAGTAAATTAAAATTTTGCTAGTAAGTTAAAAAATATTATCATTTGTTAATCGAAAAATAAATATCTTTTAACCGTTTTTTGCTGATATGAGTATATAATTGCGTAGTAGAAACATCACTATGTCCGAGCAGTTCTTGTACAACCCTTAAATCAGCACCGTTTTCAAGCAGATGAGTTGCAAAAGAATGCCTTATTGTATGAGGGGAAATATCTTTATTTATATTTTTACCTATTGAGTTTATAAAGTTATAAACATCCTGTCTGGTCAACTTTTTTCCGTTTTCTTTAATAAAGCAGTATTTAGTTGAAATTTGATATTTTTTTATTATATAATCTCTCTCTTTAAAATAATTTTTTATTGCACTGCAAGCTTTTGACCCTATAGGAACTATTCTTTCTTTAGAACCTTTCCCGATACAGCGTATATATTTAGAATTTAAATCAATATTATTTAGCTGTATGTCAGTTAGCTCTGATACTCTAAGCCCTGCCGCATATAATAATTCCAATACTGCCTTATCTAAAACAGTCATATTTTCATCTAACAATTGGGTAATTTCTTTCATTGTTAATACTTTAGGAAGTCGTTTCGGAAGTTTTGGCTGTTCTATTGCTAAAGCGGGATTATGCATAATATAATTATTTAAACTCAACCATTTAAAAAAACCTTTTATGGAAGCAATTTCTCTTGTAATACTTCTTGGTGTATATTTTTTATCATAAAGATTTTTGATATACATATTAATATGTATTCGCTGAACTTGCAAATAATCGTCAATCTGAATACTTTGAAAGAAATTCACTAAAGAATATAAATCACTTCTATAAGCTAAAATTGTATTATAAGCTAAGCCCCGTTCTATTTCCAGATATTCACAATAACTTGAAATAAGATGAATTAACATAATTTAATTTTATCATTTTTACAAAAAAATGTTAATTTAAAAGTTTTTGAGCTTCCTGCATAAGTTTTTGACTGCGTCTTAATGTTGGTTCAACTTGAGCAATAATTTCAGCTTCATTATCTTTTACAACAACAGGTTCTGTTGAAGGAATATATCTTTTTTCTGCTTTTTTATCAGTTTTTTTAAATATGTTTAATGCCGGAACCGGTTCATTTTGAGAAGTTACCGCTTCTTTTTTTTGAACGGGTGCTGCTGCTGACGGAACCTGCGTCCATCTCTTTATTAAGTTTGTTTCCGAATTATTTGGAACATTTTGTTTTCTTTGTTGTTGAGGTTGAGAATTATTATTAACCGGAATTACATGTTCAGTAGGCTGAGCTTGTTCATTCACAATATTACTTGGTGAAATAGCTTGCTTTGTAGTATTTTTTGCATTACTTGCTTCTTGTTGTTTTTTCAAATATGTTTTTGGCTCACCAAATATCTTATGACATAATTTTGTAATCGGTTTTTGTATAAAAGGTTGAATGACCATCATTATAATTAAGGCACGACCTAAACCGCCAACAAAACCTTTTAAAGTTGGTTTCGGGAGTTTTATTTGTTTTGTACCTAATTTTATGAAAGTAGGTTTTTGTATTTTATCCAAACCCATATCAAGGACTCTGCCCATAAATTTTAAAGGTCTTTCCCAAAGTTTAAGTTTTGCACCTTCTCCTTTTAAAGATTTAGCAATGTTTTTAGCTTCTTTTATACCTTTACCGGCAAGCTGTGCTACTTTGTCTTTATCAACACCTTTTAATAATAAATCTCTTTGAAGTTTTGCTACTTTTATACCTTCTCTTGTTATTGTTTCATCAATATTTGTATTTTTAATTAAATTTTTAAGTGCTTCTCTTGCTTCAATGGTCATACCTCTGTATTTATTACCGCCTGCCTTATAAAGCATTTGAATACTTGGACCGAATAATATGAAGCCTAAATATTGTTCAGATATAACATGCATAAAGGTGCTTTTCTTTTCACCTTTAGGTGCTTCTTTTGCTGCTTTTATTGCTTGAGTTATAGCAGTAGCGGTAAAGAATAAACTTATTAAGCCGCCGCCATATGTTATGATATCTTTTGTTTTTAATGTACCCTGAGCTAATTTTTTACCTAAAAGAGTATTTCCCATCTGACCTTTTGCGGCTTTTAATTTATTTTTCAATTGAGAAAGTTTTTCTGTTTTAACAGTTGAGTCTATTCCGTTTTTAGCTAAATCATCAAGGGCATCTACTATTTGTTTTGTTGAAATATTATTTTTTGATGCAACAGATGCAAAAGTTTCTAAAGTTTCATTAGTAAATTGAAGAGTTCTGTCATTAAATACAGTCGGACCGTATTTCGATAAAACTGATGCTATACTTTCCGATAAAGCACTCTTTGGAACTGAAGCGGGGTTTTGTAAAAATTGATTTATTCCTTGTTCTAATATGGAAATACTTTTTATATCTGCCTGTGAAAATTGATAACCCGAATTAACCAGTTTAGGCAATGCTTCTTCTAAACTTGAAATAACCGACTTTGCAAAATCGGGAGTTAATTCTTTCTTTAACGGGCCTAAATTTTTTATTAACTTAACTGTATCATCAGATAAAGATGTAACACCTTTAACAACTTGGTCCAAACCTCTGTCTAATTTTGCGGAAGTCAATGATGCTAACAATTCTTGTGCATGACTATCAAGCTCTTTTGATAAAGTTTCAGATAAAGCACTTCTTTGTGCAAAAGGTGATTTTGATACTGCCTGAAAATCACTTGTAAAATATTTTGTAAATCTGTTATTTTTTATAAAATTTCCGATTTTAGAAGTTTTTTCTTCCGATAAAACTCTACCTAAGTGTAATTTATCTGAGATTTTATCACCAATATTGGCAACCTTTTTCAATAAGCTTTTTTCTTCCGAACCGCCCATAAATCTATCTATGGTTTTATCAATAAAACTTATTATTGGAATTAAAAGCAAAGCATCAAATTTTGAACTATCTTGACCTGCTCCGCCTGTCAGGAGTTTTGTCATTGTATTACTTTCAATATTTTCATTTACAGCTTGCTTTGATTCAGCTAAAGAGGCTTTTAATTTTTGCTGATTTATGCCTGTATTTGAAATATTATATGTTTTCGGATAGCTGCTAACGGTATTCATGAAAATAAATATAACTCCTTTTACATTATATTTCAAAACAAACCAAATTAATAATTGCCAAAAATATTATTAATAAAAAAAATTAGTAACATTTTTTTACAAAAAAAAAGCGGATTAAAAATCCGCTTAAATTTGTAAAAGTATAGTTTATCCATTTGAGAAGAGTTTAAATGTTCTTTCAACATTACTTTGTATAACTTGTTTAACTGAATCATATTCTTTAATAATAGCATTATGTTGAGTTTCCAACTGTTGCATTTCAACATCCAATTGATTATCTTGTCTTGAAAGTCTTGCAGTTTCATAATCATATTTACTCTGAGCTTCAGCATCGTCTGATGTATCCAATACATATTCCATATCCGTATTAGCAGAAAGAAGTTCCAAGGAAATTCCTTCAACTGAACTTTTTGTATTAAATACAAATAAAACACCATTTACAATTGATTGTTGAAGCTTTTTAGGATTAGACAGATATTGTGTACCGTCAACAAGTTCATATTCATCTTCACTCACTATCGGTTTGCCATTTTCGTCTTTGCCTGAAACCACTCTGGCTTTACCTGTATTTTCATCAATTTGTAATATTTCTTGTCCTAAATAGTCTTTTGGAATTATCCATTCACCGTTTTCATCTTTTTTCAAATAGATTTGTCTTTCTGCGTTTGTAACAAGATATCCAAGCGAACTCATATTATCAAAATCCAATTCTTGTTTTGAAAATCCATAATCTGAATTAGAATCAGGAAGTTTGATTTGAATTTTATAATTGCTCATTTTCTCATTGTACTCACTTGCAGCCTTTTCGGATTGAAAAGCAAGTCGGGCCTGTCTTTGAGCAATCATAACTTCACTCAACTCAATATCATTCAATCTTGATGTCAGCATTAATAATCTGCCCTGTGATGACGATAAACCCATTTTTTTTCTCCATAACTTTTACATTAATATTTATCGGCAAAAAGTCAGAATAACTTAAATAATTAGAAATATTTTCTTCAAATTTCTTAACAATTTATCTGTTTTTAATATAACTTGAAATGTCAATTACATTATTAACTTCTTGAGGAATATAATACTGACATGTAGACCATATAAGAGTTTCAGGGTTGTCCAAGCAGTTTTTATCTTCTACAGCCTTTTGATTACAGTAACCTTTAACCATATTATTAGTTCCGTCTATTTTGGGAGAAAAATATGCACAAGTTTGGCATATTTTTAATCTAAACCCGTGTTGTTCCAATATATCCGAAATATTTTTAACTGCATCACACATTCTTACATAGCTTTGCTCGCTGCATTGTTTCTTCTTTTTGTATCTGAATACGGCTTTTTTAAACCCGCCTTCGGAAATTAAGTCCATATAGCATGGGAAAACATTTCTGCCGTTTGTAACTGAAACAGGAATTGTAATTTTTTCCGTATCTTTATTTTTATCTTTATTTATTAACTCATTAATTTTCTTGTATAACTTTGTGTTTGTAAAAAGTGCAGCAAGAGTATAAAAAGGACAAGCAATTAAATAAAAAAGAGATTTTATATATAAATTTGATTTATATATGGATAATCCGAACGCTACAGCCAAAACACAACTTAAAAATACTCCCCAAGGGAAATTAAATATATAATTAAACGAATATGTGCTTATTAATACCAATAAAGCTATCAAAATAATAGGATTCGGCTTAAATAAAGAGAACAAAAATTCAGCAAATTTAAAATTATTTAAGGCCTTTAAATTAAAACAGTTAAAAAATAAAGTCATTTTAAACTTAAAATCAGGTCTTCTTAATTCATAATCAATACTTGAAACATAAGTGGTAATTTGCGGAACAAATTTAGGAATGCAATTGATATTAGTAAGCATAAATGAATATTTTAACTCTGAATTTGCATCTTTGAAATCAATACATTTAACTTTTTCTAAAATTTCACGTGAGATTACGGTAATATCAGAGTCAATGGGAACAGCAAGTCCCAACTTAGAACGTCCCAATTTCATAATATTAGAGTTATATGTATTAACATTTGACCAAACTTTTTCATAATAATCCGCATCTTCGATAAATATTTCCGTATCTCCGACAAGAACATCATTATTATTTAAAGCATCATTTATATTATCTAAAAAGTCAGGTCTTACTAATCTGTTTGCATTCAAAAAAACAAAAGCATCAACTTTTTTAAAAGACAACAGATTTTCCAAAAGCCACGATATTGCTTTATCTCTGCCTAAAGGTGCATCATCATTTAAACGCCATAATTTTGCCCCGCCGACAAACTCTAATTTGTTTGATGAATCATCCGTACAATTATCTAATATTATATGAGTTTGATAATTCTCTTTAGGATAATTCTGCTTGTTTAACTGCTCCAATAAGTTTACTATTGTTTTCCCGTTATTATGTGAGTAAACAATAACTATTAAATTTTTATAATTTTCTTCATATGAATATTTTTTTCTTTTGTTTCTTTTAAATACTGCCGCAAACACGATTACGCAAAAGTAAACCGTAAATATTAATACATATGCCAGACAGAAAGACAAAAGCATGAAATATATATTATTTAACATGATTAATACCTCTCTACATGATTTTATGAGAAACAGAGAATTATTTCCATATAGAATTAAAAATAAAATCAATAGAATGTAAATTTTTATTAAAATTATATTTCATGGTATAAACATTTTAACAAAAGTGAATTATTATAATTGTAACAAATCCCCAAATCTCCTCCCAAGATTATTAAGTATTAGCTGCAGTGCAGCTTTTTTTTTGCATAAAATTTTTCTTGATAATATAAAATTATGTAGTATTATAAAAGCAATTAGAGCCCTTAAAGGGTAATATGCTGAGTTTTTTAAACTAAAAACATACATTTATTTTTAAACTTGAAATTTGAAAACTTAATAAAAATGCGCCTATAGCCCAGCTGGATAGAGCGTTTGGCTACGAACCAAAAGGTCGGGGGTTCGAATCCCTCTGGGCGCGTTTTTTCATACAAAATAAACTATATCATTATAACAATATAATATATATCTGTTTTAAATTCTAAAATTTTATATTAAAATATGAACAGATATAATAAAGTAAGTTTATTTTTAGGGAGTGTAAAAGATGTTCAAAAAACCTGATATTTGTAAATTGTCGGGGGGGGGGACAGACTAAAAAATTTTTCAATTATATGGAGGCATGTTTATGAATAAAAGCCTCTGTAATAATTATAAAACTACGATAATACTTGCACATAGAGGTTATTGGAAAACTGAAAATGAAAAAAATACAAAAGCGGCATTTGAAAGAGCTTTTGATTGTGGTTTTGGAATTGAGACTGACCTGAGAGATATAAAAGGTGAAATTGTTATTTCACATAATATGCCAAAAGGTAATGAAATGCATTTTGAAGAATTACTCCGACTTTTAGACGGAAGAAATTTAACTTTGGCATTAAATATTAAAGCTGATGGTCAAGCGGAAGAAATTAAACGTTTATTAGAAAAATATAATCAGACGAATTATTTCACTTTTGATATGTCTATTCCGGAAATGGTTGTCCAACATAAAGTTGGTTTAAATGTGTTTACGGGATTAAGTGACATTGTTCCCATACCGATTATGTTTGAAAAAGCAAAAGGCATTTGGCTTGATTGCTTTAATTCTGATTGGTTTAGAGAAAAAGAAATTAGAGATATACTAAACCGGAACAAACAGGTGTGTATCGTCTCACCTGATTTACATAAAAGAGAACATAAAAAAGTGTGGGAACGATATAAGAATATTTCAAAAATAATGTTATGCACAGATTATCCTGAAGAAGCGGAGGAATATTTTAATGAGTAAAATAAAAGCCGTTATTTTTGATATGGATGGAGTTTTAATTGAAGCTAAAGATTGGCATTATGAAGCATTAAACCAAGCTTTAGACCTTTTTGGATATAAAATTTCAAGATATGATCACCTTGTTACGTTTGATGGGTTACCAACAAGAAAAAAACTAGAAATGCTTTCTATGGAAAAAGGGTTACCAAAAGGCTTGCATAATTTTATTAATCATATGAAACAAATATACACAATGGAACACGTTTATATGAAATGTAAACCGTTATTTAATCATCAATATGCCCTTGCTAAATTAAAAGCCGAAGGCTATGGACTAGCTTTAGCTTCTAATTCTGTTAGAGTAACTATCGATATGATGATGGAAAAAGCAGATTTACAAAAATATCTCAACTTTACATTGTCCAACCAAGATGTTACAAAATCAAAGCCCGATCCTGAAATTTATCAAACGGCAATACAAAGGTTTGGTTTAAAACCGGAAGAATGCCTTGTTGTAGAGGACAATCAAAATGGTGTTAAAGCAGCATTAGCAAGCGGTGCAAATCTTTTAAAAGTTGAAACCGTTTATGAAGTAACTTATCAAAATATCAAAAAACGAATAAAAGAAATAGAAAATGCACCTTTTATAACAGGAGATATTAAACAATGAATATTATAATTTTAATGGCAGGTGCTGCTAAAGACTATGAAGAAAAAGGCTTTTCTTTTCCGAAATATTTAATAGAAGTCCAACACAAACCGATAATTCAAAGAATTATTGAATCATTAGAAACAGTCGGAGAAAATATTTCTTGTATAATTCGAAAATCAGATCAGGAAAAATATTTTTTAGGCGATACTATAAAAATTCTTTGTCCGTCCTGCAATATAATAGAAGTTGCAGGTGAAACAAAGGGTGCAGTTTGTACAGCATTGTTTGCAATTGATAAAATTAATAACAACGAAGAACTCTTAATTTTAAACGGAGACCAACTTTTAAAAACAGATATTGCTCCTGCAATTAATGATTTCAGAAATAGAGATTTAGATGGCGGAATAGTTACAATTAAAGCAATTAATCCGAAATACAGTTCCGTTTTATTAGATGAAAACAACTTGGTTATTCAAACAAGCGAAAAAAGACCAATTTCCGATATTGCATCAACGGGCTGCTGCTACTATAAAAAAGGTTCTGATTTTGTAAATGCAGCATTTTCCGTTATCGAAAAAGATGCTAATACACAAGGAGTTTATTACATAAGTTCTACTTTTAACGAAATGATTTTAAATCAAAAAAATATTGGCATTTATGAAATTCAAAAAAAAGATTATATATCTTTTTCAACCTATCAAATGTACGAAAATTACTTATCTCACAGGAGCAATTAAAATGAATAAGATAAATATTGTTATTCCAATGGCAGGTGCCGGTTCAAGGTTTGCAAAAGTTGGATATAAAAAGCCTAAACCGTTTATAGATGTTTTAGGGAAACCAATGATTTGCCATGTATTGGACAATTTAAAAATGGAAAATGCAAAATTTATCTTGCTCGCTCGAGCTGAACATTATGAAAATGAACAAGATACCGTAAATTGGATTAAAGCCAATTATAATGTTGAATTTGTTTTAATTGATAAATTGACTGAAGGTGCAGCTTGCACTGTTTTACATGCTCATCGTATAATCAATAATGATACAGCTTTGTTAATTGCAAATTCAGATCAAATTGTTGATATGGATATAGCTGATTATATTGATGACAGCGAAAAGCGTTTACTGGACGGGTCGGTACTTTGTTTTGAAGATAATGATAAAAAATGGTCTTATGCAAAGCTTGACAAAAACGGTTTAATCACAATGATTAGAGAAAAAGAAGTAATTTCAGAGCATGCAACGGTCGGTATTTATTATTTTAAAAAAGGTTGCGATTTTGTTCAAAATGCAATAGATATGATAGTTAGAAATGAAAGAGTAAACAATGAATTTTATGTAGCACCTGTTTATAATTATGCGATAAAGCAAGGCAAAAAATTCGGTATTTATTCAATTAATAAAACAGAAATGCATGGAATAGGAACTCCCGAGGATTTAGATAAGTATATAGGGTTAAAATCTTTATAGGAATTATGAGTAATTATGTATAATATTAATGAAATACTTAACCAAGAAGTAATCTTAAATTTTTTTTACGAAGCAAATAAAGTTTGGTCTTTACAAGATACTATGTATTTATTAAGTCTCGTTATCTCAGTATTTGCAACAATCATTATTCCTATTGTAATTTTTAAATTGAATACAAAAAATCAGAAATTACAGGCTTTGCATCAAAAAAAATATGAATTTTGGTTAGAATTTAGTAAATCATTTTTTTTAATGGAAAACTCATTATCCTTATTGTTAAAGGCTGACAATTTTGAATTTGGTGTTATTTACCAATGTAGCAAGCAAGACATAATAAATAATTTGCAAAAACTAATTAATTATTGGAACCATTTTTATGATTTAGTAGAAGGCAATCAGAAAATTTATTTAGAACCTAATTACATAAATGTGTTTATTTTACAAACATTATTTTCTTCTATAAAAAACCTGATTGAATCTGATGAACTTATAATAACAGAGAGCAAAGGTTTTTCTGTACTTTCCCCCGAAACAATTAAAAAAATTATATCCGATGCGAGGTCATTATTTGAAAATAATGTAAAAAGATTAGGGAATAAGCAACAGGAAAAAACTTATATAGATAACCTAAATTATTATATAAGGAAATATAAAAATAGCTCAATTTCTGAGATAGAGGAAAATTTAACACCTGAAGAAAAACAAAAATATATAAATATAAATACTATTTCCAATAAAGCATATTTAGATTTTGTACACAGTAATTTCACTGATATTTCTAACAAAATATTAAATATTGTTAATCCTACAGAAAAAAATTTATTTGCTGAAATAGGTATTATTAAAGTATGCAAATGGTTTTGGGAAAATATTGTCCAAAAAATATTTTCGATAAAAAATAAAGATTCTCATAAAATACTAACTATTTTATGGATAAAAATTAAATTTAAACGGAGTCTTTAATAAATGAAAACCGCAAAACTTGAAGAAATGATAAAGGGCTGGTTTATAGGAAATTTTGAACCAACTTTAATAAAAACAAATGACGTTGAAGTTGCAGTTAAAGAATATAATAAAGGCGACTATGAACATCGACACTACCATAAAATTGCAACTGAAATAACGGTTATCACTCAAGGCAGAGTAAAAATGAACGGGATTGAATATAAAAAAGGTGACATTATTGTGATGGAACCATATGACTCAACTGATTTTGAATGTTTGGAAGACGGAACTCAAAATGTAGTTGTTAAATATCCCGGGGCTAATAATGATAAATATTTAGATACTATTTAAAACTATAATTGAATTCCGAAAAATGTTATGATATTATTAAAAAAAACGGTTTTTATAAAAATGAAATCCAATAATCAAATGATATCATATAAAGATATATCAGTAGTAGTTCAAGGACCTATTGATAAAGATTATACTTCTCGATGTTTAAAAAGTATCAGAAAATATTTACCTGAGTCTATAATTATTCTTTCCACTTGGGAGGGAAGTAATGTTGAAGGATTAGATTATGATATTTTGGTTTTAAATAAAGATCCCGGCTATACATATGTTCAAGATCCTCAAAAAACAGAACCTCAATCACTTATATTGAACAATGTTAACAGGCAAATTATTTCAACCATAAATGGTCTAAAAAAAGTAAAAACTCCATATTCTTTAAAGCTTCGTACTGATTTTGAAATTAGAGGTACAGGGTTCTTAAAATACTTCGACAAATACAAAAATACTACAGAAGAAATGAAAGTGTTTAAAAAAAGAATTGTATCTTTTTGCCAGTGTTTTTCTGATAGAACACCATTTCATCCTTGCGATTTTATATTTTTTGGTTTAACTTCCGACTTGCAATTTTTATATGATATTCCTCTTCAATCCGAAGAAGAAGCAAATTGGTTTTTGAAAAATAATCCTGTTAATGCCGAACAATATATTATTTATCAAGGAAGTATTTACAGATTTTGTCCTGAAATGCATTTATGGAAAGAATGTTTAAACAAAAAATATCCGAATATAATGTCTAAATTCCAAGATTTATCTGATAATTCTGATGAAAATATCAAAAATTCAGATTTAAGCTACGTTAATAATTTTGTTGGAATAAATGCACATCAATGGAATGTTTTTGCATTAAAGCCTTCTTTAGAAAGATTAAATGTAAAAAAATTTAAAGGCCACCATATTATGAATTATAAAAATTGGTTAAAACTTTATTTTAAGTATATTGCAAAATCTAATATTTTATATTTTTTAGATTTTCTTATTATAAATATTAAAGATTTAGTAAAATAGAAAGAAAATAATGAGAATTAAATTTATACAAAATATATTAAATCATATTAAAAAGTCAAATTTATCATTCAAAAAATTAAAATCTCTGCAAAAAGATACCCAAAAACCAATTATACTTTTTGCATCCACTTATTCAATGTTAACAAGTATGCAACAAAGAGGTGAACATTTGATTGATAAATTTATAGAGAGAGGATATATAGTTGTCGCAGCAGATATTAATGTCAGCAGAATGTTTCAATATTCAAATAATCTGTATTTAGTTCCTTATAAGTTTTTGAAAAAATTAATTACAGATAAAAAAGTTCCCAAAATTATTCTATCTATAAGTACACATTATACACTTAAACACATTTCCAAATATTTAAATATAGCAATTAAAAATAACAATAAAGTTGTTTACGAACATGTAGATGATTTTGATTTAATTCCAAATATGAAAAAAGAATTAAAAGCAGAATTTATAAAAATTTGTACAAATAATCGTATAATAATATCAGCAACTGCTGACGGTTTATACAAAGAGGCTGTTAAATACAGAGGTTCGGATAAAAATATTATTTTGTTAAAAAATGCGGTAAATATTGAAGACTTTAAAATCGAAAAACCACAAATTCCTCCACCACCGATAGCTAAAATATTAGAAAAACAAAAACCCATTATTGGTTATTACGGATGTATTGTAGATGAGTGGTTTGATTATGAGTTACTCTCTGAAACTGCAAAATATCACCCCGAGTTTGAATTTGTTTGCATTGGTATTAAAGCCGGTAAAAATGTTGAGGATATGTTTAAAATAGATAACATAACCTATATCCCTAAAATAAAATATCAGGAAATTCCAAAATATGCTATTTTTTTTGATATAGCTATTATTCCTTTCCAAAGAAATCTCATTACTGCAAATACCTCTCCGGTGAAATTATTTGAGTATATGTCATTACAAAAGCCTATAATTACTACCTCTATAAATGAATGCAAAAATTATAAGTCTTGTTTGATTGCTGATACACCACAAGAGTTTGTAAACGCTATACATAAAGCACTTTCCTTAAAGTCTGATTTGGATTATCTAAATTTGTTAAACACCGAAGCACAAGCAAATACATGGGAAGATCGTATTGGCAAACTTATAAATTTATTAGAAACAATTTAAGCAATTAATTTATATTATCAAATATATTTTCAAGACTAATGTAAATAAACAATAGCGTTAGCACATGCATATTTTTTAGTATGCGAAAGCGATACTTTTACTTTTATATCCGGATATTTGTTTATTTTTACCTGTGGAACACCTTTATTTGTGTTTAAAATTTCTATATCAGAATAATATACATCCGTTATTTTTAAATCAGATAATGCTTTAACTACAGCTTCTTTTGCACAGTATCTTGCACATAACGATTGAGCTGCTATTTTTTTAGAAAAACAATATTCAAGTTCTTTTACAGTATATATACGTTTTAAAAAATCAGAACTGTTATCTATTGTTTTGTTTTCAAACCGTTTAACTTCTTCTATATCAATACCTATTGCCGTTTTTTCAAAATTCATTTTTATTTTTCTCTTAATTACAGAATTATCAAGCTTTTTTATTATAACACACGAATTAATTGTTATAAGAAACATAATTTTATTTTGTTTTTTGTAAAGTTTTGTAACTCAAAGTATATACTTTGTAAATATCATTAGTAAAAAAAACTTTATATATATGTAAGTGAGATATTCAAAGAAAGAGTAAATTATGAATATATTAAATAATAATCAAATTACAAACAGTCCGAATATATGTATTACTAAAATTGACGGTGGTACATCAGGAGGAAATACAACAACCCAAGAAACCCAAGAAACTCAACAGCCACAACAACAAAATAACAATTATGAAAAGTATAAAGAAATTGTTGACACAAATGTTGAAAATACACTATTATTCTCCGGATTAAAACCCGCAACCGGCAGCATATATCTTTTTGATAAAACTTATGAAGAAGGGGACTTTACTTGTACAAAAAATAGCGAATTATTTGGAGGTTTCAAAATAATAAAAGAACAAAATGTAGGTTTTGTGGAATCTCTTTGTGATGTATTAACAGGAAAAGTGCCTGAAAAAATAATTGAAGAATATGACAAAAATGGTAATCTTACTAAAAAGACAGACTATAAAAACGACGGAAGCTATGTTGTTTCTAAATATAATAAAGGCAAATTAGAAGAAGCAGCAGAAGTAAAAACAACAAAAAATTCAGAAGCCGGATATAAAACAGAAATTAACATAACTCATTATGACAAAGACGGTTCATATTATGTTAAAGAAATATCTTATGAAATGAACGATTCTTGTGAAGATGATAAACCCAAAGAAACAAGCAATATAACATACTACGATGAAAAAGGTAATATTGATTTATTGTCCGGTTTAACTCATGAATTATTAGTCGGTTTAATTGGCAGTTATTTTGATACAAACTCATAAATTTATTTTTAATCGTAATTATTAATAACTTCAACAACCTTGTTAACTTCATCATCAGTCATAACAGGTGAAATTGGAATTGAAATTACTTCTTTATGAATTTGTTCTGAGATAGGCAATTCTTTATTTTCCAGCTCATTATAAGCTCCTTGTCTATGAGGCGGAGTCGGGTAATGAATATTGGTTTGAATTCCGTTTTCTTCCAAAAATTTTTGCAGTTTATCTCTGTTTTGAGTTCTTATAACAAAAACATGCCATACGTGGGCATTTTCATCATAAATTTTAGGTAAAATAATTTGGGGATTTTTAATATTATCACGATAAAATTTTGCAATTTGTCTGCGTTTTTGATTGTCCGAGTCAAGATATTTCAATTTAATATCCAAAACAGCAGCTTGAATTTCATCCAGCCGCGAATTTACACCTTTATAAATATGATGATATTTATAGTCTGAACCGTAGTTTGCTATAGCACGAACTTTTGCGGCAAGAACATCATCATTAGTTGTCACACAACCGCCATCGCCAATACACCCGAGATTTTTACCGGGATAAAACGAAAACCCTGAAGCATCACCTAAAGCACCTGTTTTTATTCCGTTATACATTGCCCCATGAGCTTGGGCTGAATCTTCTATCACTTTCAAGTTATATTTTTTTGCTATTTGCCATATTTTTTCCATTTGAACGGCTTGACCGTATAAATGAACAACCATTATTGCTTTTGTTTTTTTTGTAATTTTAGCTTCTATTAAATCAGGATTAATGTTATACGTATTTATATCAGGCTCTACTAAAACCGGAGTACACCCGTTTTCAGATATTGCCAATATCGTTGCTATATATGTGTTAGCGGGAACTATTATTTCATCACCATTACAAAAACCATATCCTCTTATTATTAAATTTAAAGCATCTAATCCGTTTGCACAGCCTATACAATGCTTAACTCCCAAATATTTTGAAAAATTCTCTTCAAAAATTTTGTCCTCATTGCCTAATATATACCAGCCTTTATCCAAAATTTTTTTTATACGGGAATCAATTTCTTCTCTATATCGTTCATTAATTTTTTGTAAATCTAAAAATTTAATCATTTTAATCCTCAAAGCTATTTATTTAGTTCTTTGATAAAATCGTCATAATTTCTTATATATTCACTCTCATCATAATAATCAGAGGCTAAAACCATAAGTTTACATCCGTATGAAAAATTTTTCATTTCTCTCCACATATTTTTACCTATATATAAAGCTATATCAGGTCTGTTTAAAACAACTTTTTCTCTTGTCTTGCCGTCGTCAAGAATAAAATCACAAGAACCGTCCATTGCAACTATAATTTGTTCCATATTTTTATGGGCGTGTTTTCCTCTGTCTTGATTTGGCACCGTATCAAATATCCAATATACTCTTTTTATATCAAAAGGAATTGTTCTGTTCCCCTCTATTGATATTAATTTACCTCTTTCATCGCCGAACACTTTCATATTTATCAATTTATAATTCATTTTTTTACCTTTTTGTTTTTGTTTTATTTTAACATAAATATGTATCGTAGATAATGTTAGTAATATAATATTTTAAGACAGAGGATACGGAAATGAATAAAAAGCAATTAATCGAAGATGATTTAAAATATATATGGCGTCCTTTTACGCAAATGAAATCGCTTGAAAATGAAGAAAATAAGCCCATTGTTATAAAACGCGGGAAAGGAATATACTTAGAAGATATAGACGGGAATAAATATATAGATGCGGTATCTTCTTGGTGGGTAAATACATTAGGACATTCAAATCGCAAAATTAATAAAGCAATATATAAACAAACAAAACAAATAGAACACGTTATTTTTGCGGGCTTTACACATAGACCCGTTATTGAGTTTTCTAAAAAGCTTGTAAAAATGATGAACAATAAATTAACAAAAGTTTTTTTCTCCGATAACGGTTCCACTGCTGTTGAAGTTGCTCTAAAAATGGCATACCAATATCAGGTTTTAAAAGGACATCCCGAAAAAAAGAAATTTATTGCATTAAAAAATTCATACCACGGCGATACTTTAGGTGCAGTTTCTGTCGGCGGAATAGATATGTATCATAAACTTTATAAACCGCTGTTATTTGAAATAAGGCAGGCATTAAGCCCGTATTGTTACAGATGTCCTATGAAATGCGAAAAAGAAACTTGTAACTGTGAGTGTTTGCAGAGTGTTGAGGATATATTAAAAGAAGAAGCACAAAATATTGCCGGTATTATAATTGAACCGTTAGTTCAGGCAGCAGGCGGAATGATTATGTATCCGCCTAAATATATTTCCAAATTAAGAGCAATTTGTGACAAATATAATATTTTGCTTATTGATGATGAAGTTGCAATGGGCTTTTACCGAACAGGCAAACTGTTTGCCTATGAACACGCAGGGATTGTTCCTGATATTATATGTGCGGCAAAAGGAATTACAGCAGGTTATATGCCGTTATCCGTTACCGTTACGACAGATGAAATTTTTAATGCCTTTTATGATGATGATACTGACGGGTATAAAACTTTTTACCACGGGCACAGTTATACCGCATATCCGCTGGCACTTGCGGTTGCTCTTGAAAACCTTAAAATATTGGAAGATATGAATATTGAAGAATATTTAAAACCTAAAATTGCTAAATTTTCTAAGGAACTTGAAAAATTCAGAAATCACAAAAATGTTGGTGATATTCGTCAAACAGGTATGATATGTGCGATTGAACTGGTTAAAGATAAAAAGACAAAAGAGCCTTTTTCTTATGAAGACGGAATAGGCAAGAAAATTTATCTTGAGGGGTTAAAACTCGGTGCAATACTCCGCCCTATGTGGAATTGTATATATTTTATAACTCCATATATAATTACCGAAAAAGAAATCGAGAAATTAACGGATATAGCATATAAAGCTTTAAACAAAGTACTTCCGAATGAGGAATAATTATTTATGGAATATTTTATTACGGGAATTGATACTGATATAGGTAAAACCTTTATAACAAAAGGTTTAGCATTAGCTCAAGAAGCTTTGGGCAAAAGAGCGGGTGTTTATAAACCTCTGCAATCGGGTGCAATTAAACGCAACAGTGAATTTTTAGCTCCCGACTTAGAAGCAGTTAAAGAATTATCGTCAAAAATAAATACAAAATGCTCATATCTTTTAGAGGGTGAAGTTTCTCCGGCACTGGCCGCAAGGCTTGCAGGTGTTAAAATTGATATTAATAAAATAAAATCAGATTTTAAAGAATTTTCTAATCAAAATGATATTACATTTGTTGAAGGTGCCGGAGGTATTTTAGCACCTGCTACCGATAATATGCTTTGTGCCGATTTAATAAAAGCGTTAGATATTCCTGTTATTATAGTAACCGTGCCTTTTTTAGGACGATTAAACCACACCCTTTTGACTGTTCATTATGCAAAAACTAACAATATTGATATTAAAGGTATTATTATTAATAAAATTCCGAATGAAACCAACGATTTAGCAAGCCTTAATTTTATAAAAGAGCTTCAGATGTATACAGATACAAAAATTCTCGGAATGGTAAAAGATTTAAAGTTCCCTGACAAGAACACAATTATTGAAGAATTTAAAAATATTCTATAACGGTTTTTTCTTAACAACACCATTTTTACGAGGGTAAATAAGCTCTATCGGTTTTATTTTTTTAAATATTAAAAGAACTCTTTTTTGTTGTTCTTGCAACGGAATATTATATTTTATTTTTTCAACAAGCTCTGTATTTAAAATTTTAAGTGCATTTTCTGCTTGTTTTAGTTCTTCTTCTGCCTTTAATGATTTATATGCAATAAAATATCCGCCTGTTTTGACATAAGGTATTGCATACTCTAAAATTTCTCTTAATTGAGCCATTGCTCTTGAAGTTACCATATCAAATGAATTTTTCATATTTTCAGGCAAATCTTCCGCTCTGGAGTTAATAGTAAGTATGTTCTTAAGATTTAATTTTTCCGCACATTCATTTATAAATTTTATTTTTTTATTTATTGAATCAACTGCACAAACATTAATTTCAGGATAATATATTGCAATCGGCAGCGACGGAAAGCCTCCGCCCGTACCTATATCCAATATATTTTTTAAATTACCGTGTTTTTTTAAAAATAAATTTATTGCCAAGCTGTCATATACGTGTTTTTCTATTAAATATTGTTCATCATTTTTAGCAATTAAATTTACTTTTGCATTATATTCAAAAAATAATTCAGCATATTGCTGAAATACTTGCATTTTACTCTCGTAATCAACATCTAAATTTTTAAACAAATTATTCATTATTTTTTCTTTATTTCACTTAATAAGTCGTTATATTTAGTATCTCCCAGAGCCATTTTTATTTTAACGAGTCTGTTTTTAATTTTTGAAATTGTTTCTTCATCATCATCAAAAGCCATTGTCCTTGCTAAAATATAAGCTTTTACCGATTCTTTAAAATTACTTTTTACTAAGTGATAATCACCTATTTCTATATAAGATGCAACAACTAAAGCTGCATCTTCTAATTTTTTAGCACAATTTAGAGCATTAATAAGACAAGTTAAGGCTTTATCTGATTTTTCGGCTTTATATATTTTAGATAATTTTGAATAAGAATAATAAAGCCCGTCATAATTATTCTGTTTTATATCTGCATCTATAGAAAGTTCATAATACATTTTTGCAGCGTTTATATTTTTATTTTCAAAAGATATTGCCGCAAGATTTGAATAAGCTTCAGATAAATTTTTATTGATATTAGGGTCTGCACACACTTGAATACTTCTTTGATAACATTTTAATGCCAATTCTATATTATCAGCAGAATCAGCCATCAGTGCATATTTAAAATAACATTCTGCAAGCAATTGCGAATTTACCGCTTTCTCTGCAATAGTTATTGCAGTTTGTATATATTTTGCAGCCATTTGAGCATTTTCATTATTTTCTATATCGGCTAAATCTAAATATACTTTTACTTTTAAATCATTTGTCAGACCTGATGCCGCTAATATTCGATTATAATACTCTTTTGATTTATCATATTTATATACCTCGGAATACATTCTCGCAATTCGCATCAAAACTTTATTCGCCTCATCGGGAGATGTTTGAGAGTATAGTTGATAAACCTTTTCATATACATTCACTGCCTGTTCAATATCTTGTATTTTTTTATAACAGTTAGCAATTTTTATATATATTAACGGTTCTTTTTGCTTAAATGTTTCATCTTTATCATATGTCAAAGCTCTTCTGTAATATAATATTGCATCGGAGAAATTAAAATTCTTTTCACAATTTTTAGCAATCTCAAGATATTCATTCAAAGAATCAGGAACGGATGACGTTAAATTACCGTCAATATTTATTCCGATATCATCACCGGTATTATCAACCATCGTTGATATTGATTGAAAATGTTCACTTAGTGCATCTTTCGACTCTGAACCGAATAATAATATATCATCTTTTGATAATTCCGTCTTCTTTTGTTTTTCTTTCGATTTTAAAATATCAACATATCGTTTTGATGAATTATTTTTTTCTTCATCAACTTTCACTCCGCTTGCACGAACATATGTTAAATAGGAAATACCCTGATTATCTTTTGTTCTCATAACTGATGTTTTATCAATTTGAGCGGAAAGAAGTTCGATAAGACCTATATGATGTGCAATCTCCTGACGCATTGTTATTCTTGATAAAAATAACTGACGTTCAAATGGTTTTAACGGGAGCTCTGCTTCATATACTTCCTTTAAATATTTGTGCATTTTTATTCTGGTTTCAATATTTACGGTTTTTATAAATTCTTTCTTAATATAATCTTTTATATAATAATTACCGTATTTTTCGGATACAACCAATTTTTGCATTAAAAAGTCCACATCATCCGCCGATGCAAGCTTTTGATTAACAATAAAATCAATACTTACGCCGTGTCTTACTAATGACATAAAAATTAATAACTTTAAAAATCTTTCAGTTGAAACGGATAATATTTTTGAAATCAAAAATTCTATAAAATTTTTATTTGATTTTTTAAATTCCGAATAAAATACTTCTAATGAAAAATTAAAAATATTCATTATTAAGATTGAAAGTTCTATTAATAGAAAATGTCCTCGGCTTACGTTGTATATTTCATCAAAAATGTTTTCTGAAGCCGTAATTTCATTTTTTTCAAAATAAGAAATCATTTCTTCTTTTATTAAAGAACTCAATAATGAATGCATGTATGTAATTGAACTGTTTAAATCTTGCGGTTTAAATGTTCTTGAACAAATTAATATTTTTATTTTTTCAAATCGTGATAAGTAATTTATAAAGTCTAATATATCATTTTGGCTGTCCTCTGAGTGCATATTTATTTCAAATGAATCAAAAATAAATATCATAGGAGCATTACAAGCTTTTATATATGCATTAATTTTGTCTGAAAACACATTTGAATCAACTTTAGGAATTACTATTTTATGCTGATAGTGATATTTAGAAAAATCTTTAAATAAAGAAAGTAGTATATCATCAAGATTTATAGCTTCCTGATATGAAGTTTTAAACAACAAAACATCATCCGAAACAAAATCACAAATGCAATCCGCGACGTATGTTTTACCCGAGCCCATAAAACCGTTTAAAAGAAAAACTTTTTCATTTGAATTTAAAAATTGAATTATTTTACCAATCGCATCTTCATTATGCTTTAAAATAAAACCTTTTTCTTTATTTTCCAAATATTTTTCTAAAGCACTGAAATTAATATCAGTGCCGTTTATTAAAGAAGAAAATTTTTCATTAAAAAAATTGTACATCATAAAACAATATTATAATAATTACTAAGATTTTGTATCTATTAAACAGAGTATTTATAAAATAGGAGGAGAACATTAAATGTTCTCCTCCTGTGTATAATTAAAGTCAATACATTTTGTCGGCTTGCTGCTCCCTCGGGTTCGCTTCGCTCCACCCTGCGGAATTTCGCCTCTT
>CANRMD010000009.1 GCA_947631645.1 Candidatus Gastranaerophilales bacterium | reverse complement strand
TATAATAATTTCTGATTTTCCATAGTTGAATTTTATCATAAATGTTGATTATGTACTAATTACTAAGAATAAGATTTTATAGTAATTATAACCATATCAGGTTCTCACGTTTCGCATAGCTCTAATCAAATTGTCAAAAGAGCTATTGCTCACCTGATGTGAGTCTGTACGGCTACCGCCTACACCCTCATCAATATCATGTCATTGCAACATCAAAGTAACTGTTCAAAATAATCAAACTGCAAGTTCTTGTATACAAATAAAATAAAAATGTTGGGTTAGGCTATGCTAATCACACATTAAAAAACAATTTTGTTATACTAACATTATATTTTTAATTTTTTAATTTTTTTACTTCCATAGTAGTCTAAAAAAAATAGTAAATATTCAATAATATAAATATTACTACTTGATAAAAATTTGTTTGAAATTTTTCTTTGCATTTCTTCAAAAATTTTATTTTTAATCATTTTTCTTTCTTCATCTGTTTTTCCGTTATTTTTAAAATTCAACATATATGAAAAATCAACTTGGTCGGCCAATATTTCAATATTAAACAAATCAGGGGTCTTGGCAATTTGTGAATATTTTCCCAAATAAAAAGTCCGCCAATATGCCAAAGGAATGATATTTCTGTTTTTAAATATAAAATCAATAGTAGATAAAGCTTCTTTATATGTTTCAGACGGGAAATCAGTATAATAAAAGGCAAAATTTATAATTCCCTCGGAATTAGCATCTTTTAGAATTTTTTTTCTGTTTTTAATATCAATCCCTTTATTAATTAATTTTAGAATTCTCTCATTTCCGGATTCAATTCCCCATTGTATAAATCTAATTCCGGCTTTATATAATTTTTTAAATAACTTTTTAGTAAAACCTTTTTCCAATCTTGCCATAATATCAATTGAAATATTAAGGTCTTTTTCAATCAATTTATCAGCTAATTTATCAAGAAATTCAGGCGAAACAGATTCATCAATAAGGTTGTAAAACCTGACATTATAATTAATTTTATTATATTCCAATTCTTGAATAACTTGTTCTACATTTTTAACACTGTATGTTTTATCATATGACATATCACAGAATGTGCACTTCCTCCAATAGCAGCCTCTATTTACAGAGAGCGGTAATAAAGGATATGGAGTAAAATATTTAGTAAAATCTATATCAGAGTAATCAGGCTTGCATATTTGGGATAATGGAGGAATAGGGCTTCTTGGATTAATTTGTACAACATCATCGGCTTTATAAATTATATTAGGAACTTTATCAATTGATATTTCTTTATTAACATATTTTGCTAATTCTAAAATAGATTTTTCTCCTTCACCGTATGTAATACTGTCTGCAAAAATATCAAAAAATTCAGGATATTTTTTAAGACTTTCAACAGTTCTTGAGAAAAAATTACCTCCGATATTTACGTGTATATCTGTATTTTGCTTTAACAAATATGCCAAAGTTAAACCGCCTATCAGTTGAACACTCGCATTAACGGATATTCCCACAAATTTCGGAGACTCTGATTTTATTTTTTCAATTTTATTTTTATAGTATTCAAAAAATATATTTTGTTCTTTATTAAATACACAATTTTTTATATTGGAATAACTTAATTGAAAAATTGCATCTTCTCCATTAACAAGTTTATCATTATCAATTATAAAATATGGTAAAAGGGCAATATATTTTGCGAAATCAAGCACTTTTAATGAATGCATAAAAGCTTTTACATTATTTAAAGAATTTGGTGTTTTTATAATTTGCTTTGCTATTTCAGCTTTATTAATAATATATTCTTTATTAACATTTGAATTTATAAAATTTTTTATTTCTTCAAACTGAAATTTTTCAATATTGTTGCTGTTATCAATATTATGATTAGAATAGAAATTATACTTTTCTTCTATTTTATCAATAGATTTTTTAATAAATTCAGAAGAAGTAATATCATTAAAAAATTGAATATTTAAATCAATAACTTTAGAGTTAAAACCGGCATTTTTTAATTGTGCCGATAACAACGGTAAAGCAATATGCGGTGATAAATTATACCAAAGAGGAGGAAAAATCAATAAATATTCGCTCAATTATACATTCACCTCTTTATTTTTGTTTTTTTTCAAAAATAACAAACAATACTCCTGAAATTATTAAAATAATTCCAACAATAATTTTAACAGTTAAATGTTCATTAAACAATAGCACACCAAAAAAGATAGCAGTTAACGGTTCAAGTGCACCAAGTATTGCTGTAATTGTCGAACCAACAAGTTTTATGGCAACAGATATTGTTTCTAACGAAATAATTGTCGGAAATACAGCCAAACCCAATAAACACAATAACAAAAACCAATTATTTATCGGTTGTAACATTGTGCAAAATTTAAGATTATATACATATACAGACAAACCAAAAAGCATAACATAAAAGCTTAATTTATCTGCTTTCATATGTTTAATCGGTTTAATATTTCTGACACCTACAATATATAGTGCATAAAACAATGCAGATGCAAGGACAAGTATAACTCCTTTCAAATTGAGTCTTATATCCGCCTTTCCGTTATAAAGTAAAAATATTCCGACCGTAGTTAATAAAATAGCAATTAGAATATTTCTAGTAATTTTTTCTTTAAAAAATATACAAGATAAAACCGCAACAATAATAGGATATATAAAAAGAATTGTACAAGCTATACCTGAAGCCAAATAATTAAACGCACCAAATAAAGTTAAAGACGATAAAGAAAATACAAGAGCAAGCATAAACAGAATTACCGCTTCAAAAAATGAAATTTTTAAACAAGTTTTTTTGATAAATTTAATCCAAACAAAATAAATACATACTGCAAAAAAATATCTGTAAAATAGTACGGAATTAACTCCCATATAAGAATAAAGAGGCAAAGCAAATAACGGATTAGTACCGTAACTTACGGAAGCCGTTATTCCGTTTAACATTCCAATAGCTTTTTTACGCAAATTTAAAACCTCAATTATTGATTATTTTATTACAAATAAAAGTATAATATAATTAAAAACAGGAGATAATAAATGGAGCAGAAATCAATATTTGATAATAACAAAAATCAGCCTTTAGCTTCAAGGTTAAGACCGCAGACTCTTGAAGAGTTTGCCGGGCAAACTCATTTAACGGGCGAAGGTAAAATATTGAGAAAACTAATAGAAAGTGACCAAATAACCTCTTTGATTTTTTGGGGGCCTCCGGGGGTCGGTAAGACAACATTAGCAAAAATTATAGCCAATAAAACCCACAGTAAATTCATAGAATTTTCAGCAGTAACAAGCGGAATAAAAGAAATAAGAGCAATAATGCAGCAAGCTGAAGATAACAGGAAGCTCGGCGAAAAAACCATTGTATTTATAGATGAAATCCATCGATTTAATAAAGCACAGCAAGATGCATTCTTACCGTTTGTTGAAAAAGGAAGCATAATTCTTATAGGAGCAACAACCGAAAACCCTTCATTTGAGGTAAACAGTGCACTTTTATCCCGTTCAAAAGTGTTTGTATTACAGCCTTTAAAAACAGAAGAACTTGTTACGTTAATAAAAAGAGCTATAAAAGATGAACGCGGTTTTGGTTCTCAAAAAGTAAATATAACGGAAGATATGATAAAAATTATAGCCGAATTTGCAAACGGAGATGCACGAAGTGCTCTAACAACTTTGGAAATGGTTATATTAAACGGTGATATGTCAGATAAAGGCGAAATAACTGTAACAGAGAATACTCTGGAGCAATGTATCTCTAAAAAGTCATTAATATATGATAAAAACGGGGAAGAGCACTATAATATAATATCGGCACTGCATAAATCAATGCGAAATTCAGACCCTGATGCAGCAGTATATTGGCTTGCAAGAATGCTTGAAGCAGGGGAAGACCCGTTATATATTGCAAGACGGGTTACACGCTTTGCAAGCGAAGATATCGGACTTGCTGACCCTCATGCCCTAGAGCAGGCTGTAGCCGCATATCAGGCATGTCATTTTATAGGTATGCCCGAATGCTCGGTTCATTTAACTCAAGCCGTAATTTATATGTCTATGGCTCCAAAATCAAATTCTATGGATATGGCATACTTGAGTGCAAAAAAAGATGCTCTTCAACAATTATCGGAACCTGTTCCTTTAATAATCAGGAACGCTCCTACAAAATTAATGAAAGAACTTGATTACGGAAAAGGTTATAAATACGCACACGATTATGAAGAAAAGATAACATCAATGCAATGTCTGCCTGATTCACTTAAAGGCAGAGAATACTTTAAACCCAATGAACAAGGGCTTGAAGCTAAATATAAAGTTAAACTTCAGCAAATAAAAACTTGGAAAGAGCAGCATAAGGATATATAATAAATAATATACCCATGCGGGTAATGGAATACTGACCGTATTTTATTTATAAAATTTGTAAAGGAGCACTCATACATGATTGAATTATCAAACAATAAAGAATACTTAAACATTAAATTTGAAAATTTTACCGATACTTTAGAAAATGAAGACTTGTTTGATAAGACCAAAAGACTTGATGAAGTTCTTCAAAGCGGAATAATGACAGGTAATGAAGCCCTTGGCATGGTAACAATGAATAAGGTACAGCCCGAGTCCGAAATAAAAGAAAAAGACGGAACCGTACATCCCGTTATAATGCTTGGTTCTAATTCATATTTAAATCTGTCCACACACCCGAAAGTTATGCAGGGAGCAAGAGAAGCTTTAGAAAAATACGGCTACGGAATGGGTGCTGTTTCTAATTATGCGGGTATAACCGAATTACATAAAGAACTTGAAGCAAGAATTGCAAAATTTTATAATCAGGAAGATTCTATAGTTTTCCCCAGCGGTTACGGTGCTAATGTGGGTATAATTTCAGCTCTTTGCGGAGAAAACGACGTTATAATAAATGATGCCGCTAACCACGCTTCCATATTTGACGGATGCAGACTGTCAGGAGCAGAAATTAAAGTATATCCCCACCGTGATATGAAATATTTAGAACGTATTTTATCAAGACTTCCCGAGGAAAAAACAGGCAGATTAATTATAACAGACGGTGTATTCTCTATGGATGGCGATATTGCTCCGTTAGACGAAATCGTAAGACTTGCCGAAAAATACAATTGCCGAATAATGGTGGATGATGCCCATGGCGTTGGAATTGTAGGAAAAACAGGCAGAGGCTCGGCTGAACATTACAACGTTATGGATAAAATAGACTTACATGTAGGTATGTTAAGCAAAGGACCTGCGGGCTTGGGCGGTTATTGTGCGGCTAAACGTGAAATAATTCAATATTTAAGACTTTATGCAAGAAGCTACTTCTTCTCAACTGCACTCCCCGCTTCTGTTGCGGGCGGGTTAAATGAAGTGTTTAAACTTCTTGAAACCGATACTGCCGGCAGAGAAAAACTTCTTGAAAATACCGAATATCTTAAGAAAAAACTCGTTGAACAGGGCTTTGATATTGCACATACTCAATCTGCTATAGTTCCCGTTATGATTTATAAAGAACCCGTTCTTTTTGAAATGTATGATAAATTGAGAAAAGCAGGTGTTTACGTAAATATCGTTACATACCCCGCCGTAAGAAGAAAAGAATGCAGATTAAGACTTTGTACAATGAAAGATTTAACTTTTGAACAAATTGATAAAGCTGTTCAAATTCTTACAAACATTGCTAAAGAATATAAGGTTATTGAGTAACACACTTATATATCTTATATATTTGTTGTAATTCTTTTTCGTCAGAATCATTCAATATATCTTTAAATTCATTTAAAATAAATTCTTTACCTCTAACGGAGTCAAAGTTAAAAATATCTTTTAACTCAATACCGAGTGCGTCCGCAATTCTGTCTAAAGTTTCAATAGATGGATATGACCCCGCTATCTCCAGTTTTGAGATATGTTTAGTATCTCTTCCGATTAATTCGGCGAGTTTTTCCTGCGTCAGTCCTTTACTTTTCCTGAGTTGTTTTAATCTTTTTGCTAATAATTCTTTAGTAGAGTCCATAATTTTCTCTTTTATTAATTAAAATCATATTTTTAATAATTTTTATATTAAACCTACTTGCATGATTATTTTTTATGATTTATAATCATTTTATGATTACTTTTTGGATATAAAGGGAATTAAAATAGTATGTTTAATTTTTTTAAACTATTAAAAAAGGATGAAATTGATAATCCTCCGTATGACTACAATTTTTTGCTAAATTTAAACGAGAAAGAATATCCCAAGTATTTAAAAAAAATTTTCAAAACAATGACTGGTGAGGAACTCAATCTTAAACATCCGAAAACATTTAATGAAAAAATACAATGGCTGAAACTTTATGATTCAACACCGTTAAAGACACAATTAACGGATAAAATTTTAGTGAGAGATTGGGTTAAAGAAAAAATAGGCGAAGAATATTTAAAACCCCTATTATGGAAAGGGAAAAATTTTGACGATATACCGTTTGAAAAATTACCAGAAAAATTTATTATAAAAGCAAATAACGGTTCAAAATGGCAATTTAAAATAAAAGATAAAGCTTCTCTACTTGATAAAAAAGATTTATACAACTTTATTCGATTACGTTTTAACGGGTGGATGGAACAAAATTTCTTCCCCGTTGCCGGATTTGAAATGCAATATAAAAATATAAAACCTCAAATTTTGATTGAACCATTATTAATCGAAAATGAAAATAATTTTCCTATTGAATATGAAATATATTGTTTTAACGGAATACCAAAAATTTATCAAAAAATTATATTTTCCACTCCAAGTAAGTGTTGTGTATATAATGAAGATTTTACTCAATGCGATTTAACTTTCAATAGTGAATATGAAAAATTTTGGGAAGAACCAAATGAATATATAAAAAAAGCTGTTTATCTTTCAAAAATTCTTTCCAAAGGATTTAAACTTGTTAGGGTAGATTGGATGCAGCACATTAATAATCTGTACTTCAACGAAATGACTTTCACTCCGTTTTCAGGTTTTTTCATATTCAATAATCAAAAATGGAATAGTTATTTAGGCAAATTATTATATTTAAATAAGGAATAAAATTATGGAAGATGAAAACTTAACTAACTTAACTGATATGGAAATTTTTAAAATATATTCAGACATAATAGAGCCGGGATATTATTTGGCGGATTGTAAAGGTGCAGCACCGGTTTGCGAAAAATACGTAAACGGAAAATGTATCAGATATGCGACGTGCAACTAATTATAAAATATCCACAGGGTCAATATCAATAAGCATTTTAATATCTTTAGCGGCTGAAGTATTCTTTATAAATGTCGATATTATATATTGACCTTTTTTAGCAAGTTTATTTTTTATAATTATTTGATAGCGGTATTCCGAATTAATTTTTTGCAGAATACACTTCATAGCTCCGTTAACTTCAATATATTCGGTGATTGAAAGTTTATCTAACTGCGATTTAAGTCTGAGAGCAACTTCATCCGCACACATTTGAGTCCTTATTTCATCTTTTCCCGCAAACAGAATTTTTATTATTTGGCAAAAAGGCGGGTAATCAAAAATCTCTCGGCGTTGTATTTCATTTTGATAAAAAGATGAATAATTTTGTTCTTTAGCATTTTCAATTGCGTATAAATCAGGATTGTATGTTTGAAAAATAACTCTTCCTTCAAAATCACCTCGGCCGGCTCTGCCTGCAACTTGCATTAACAGCTGAAAGCCTCTTTCGCTTGAGCGGTAATCAAGCAATGAAAAACTTATATCGGCATCCAATACCCCTACCAGCGTAACATTTTTATTATCCAAGCCTTTCGCTATAATTTGAGTCCCGATTAATATATCTGTTTCACCCTTTTGAAATCTGTCTAATATATCAATATATTTAGTTTTAGATGACAAAACATCTGAATCTATTCTTTCAATTTTTGCATTTGGAAAAAGCTTTTGAGCAATATTTTCAATTCTTTGAGTCCCCATGCCTGACATTTTAAGAGCATTAGAACCGCACGACGGGCATTTATTAGGGAAAGGCACAGCTTTTTCACACCAATGGCATTTAAGAGTTTTATCCGAATTATGATAAACCATAGGTATATCACAATTTGGGCATTTAATAACTTCACCGCAATTTTGGCATTGCACGCTTGTATAAAACCCTCTTCGATTTAAAAGCAGAATAATTTGCTTTTTATTATCAAGTGCTTCATTAACAGCATTTATAAGAGTATTAGAAAAAATACTTCTTGATTCTTTATAAAATTCCTGCCTCATATCAACAACAGTAACTTTAGCCAAATCTGCACTGTTAAATCTGTTTTTTAACGTTATAAGTCTTTTTTGGGAAAGGGCATTAAAATAAGAAGCAATGTCGGGAGTAGCACTGCCCTTAATAAGAGAAGCTCCATATATCTCGCAAATCTTTTCGGCAACAAGTCTTGCATCATATCTTGGTGCGGGAGAAGTCTGCTTATATGTATTTTCGTGCTCTTCATCCATAATAATAAGCCCTATATTTGATAAAGGAGCAAAAACGGCCGAGCGAGCACCTATTATTATTCGGGTTTTATTATCTCTTATTTTATTCCAAACATCATATTTTTCGCCATCAGAAATATTGCTGTGCCAAACTGCAACAGTTTCAGGGTCAAAACGGCGTATCAGTCTTAAAGTTAATTGAGAAGCCAAAGCTATTTCAGGAGCCAAAAACAATACATTTTTTCCCTCTTCCAAAGTTTTTTGTATAAGTTTAAAATATATCTCGGTTTTTCCTGAACCCGTAACCCCGTTTAACAATATTGGCATAGTAGTTTTTTGATTAATTTTTTCTATAATCAGCTCATACGCTTTTTGCTGTTCTTCTGAAAGCTTTGGAGGTACATCTTTTTGAATATTTTTGAATACTTCCAACGGATTGCGGTAAATCTTTTTTTCAATAATATCAATAAAACCGTCATTTTGCAGTTTTAAAATGGTTGCACGAGTCGTTTTTACCGTTTTTTCAAACTCGATTAAATCATTTTCTCCGCCAAGAGAATAAAGCTTTTCAAGAATTTCAAGCTGTCTTTTTACAGCCCCGTTTTTTGTTTTTAAAATAATAAACTTTTGGTTTTTTTCTTTGGTATTTTCTTTTAAAAATTTCATCGGAACGGCCGCTTGAATAACGGCATTAATATCACAACAATAGTAATTACTTATCCAATCAAGGAGTTTTAAATATTCAAGCGTAAAAATAGCTCTTTTATCAATAATTTTAATAATTTCTTTTGCCTTAATACCCTCTTCCAAATAGTCGGAAAAACCGACAACAAAAGCGATAATATTACTTTTACGCTTTCCGAACGGAACTAAAACCGCCTGACCTATTTTAATTTCTTGTTTTAATTCTTGCGGGATAAGGTAAGAAAATGTTCTTGTTCCAAGATTATTAACATCAACAAGACACAGGGCATACTTACCCGATATGCCCTGTGTAATATCTTTTGCTTGTTGATTTTTACTTATCATTATTCTTCTTCAACCGTTAAAAGTTCTTGCATAGCTGTTTCAACAGCATCTTTTAAGGTCATTAAGTTATCGGGAGATACGGTTACACCCTTTTTTGTAGGCAGCCAATTAGCTCCGTCATCTGTTGTATAGTATATTCTTAAATCAAGATATTTTTTTTCTTTGTATGAATTAATACTTATTTGAAGTTGTTCCGTTGCGTTTCTCGGTATTGTTGCCAATATTTTTGCATCATCTGCCATTTTTCTCTCTCCTTATATATTAAGTGTTACATTGTAATTTGGAATTTCAAAAATTCTTTTATCAAAATCTTTATTGGTGAATTTTAAATATTCATGCATCGATTTATCTTTAGCCATATTGTAATAATCTTTAGATATTAATGCAAGATATTCACTGTTTAGTTCGCCGGAATAATTGCCTAAAGTGCGTGCAAATTCAGAAATATCTTCTTTTTTGCTTCCCGCTCCGTAGGCTTTTGTTTTAGCATCGGTTCCTGATGGGCGAATTTCTATAAATTTATCGCTAAATTGAAGATAGGTTCCGTCACCTACAAATTTTATATCAGTTAAATTATCAAAATTTAGTGTGTTAAAAGTTGATTTTAATATTGATTTTATTTGTTCAACAGAAATTTTACCCTCAAAATGGGCTAAAGCCATTGTTAAATAAAACAAATCATTTTTGGTTCTGAGTGCTTCACCGTCTTTTTTTGCTTGGGTAAGCTTTACAATATCGGGTTCAGATTCATTATAGTATGCAATATCTTCTCTGATATCGTATTTAGCGATAATGTGATTAGAGGTAAATATCTCATCTAAAGCTATAGAAAGTGTTTTCCCATGTATCTCTAAGTCGGCAGCAAGTGAAGAAGCTACAATTATTGCTTCTGATGCACTTTTTTCACGCATAGCTATTGCAATTCTGCCAGATTTAGATTTTATTAAATCTTCGCTCCCTATAATCATTCCCCCTGACTCTTCACCGCCAAAGAGCATTCTCGGGTTTTTACCCAGGTTTATCTCTTTACCTAAAACATCTGTAATAACGACATCTTTTTCAGGGTTATTAATTATCTGCCATTCGACTTTTTTCATTATGTTAGCTATTTCTTTAAAGCCGACTGGAACATTAACTACTTTAACTCCGTTAAATTCTGCCCATTCGTCCCAAGATTTTGCACTTGCAGTTGTTTTTATAATAAATCTTGGGTGTTTATCCCATCTTTTTGATGCCTTTAATTGCTTAGCCCAAAAGTCCATTATCAATAAAAAGGCTTGATTTGCAGTATAAACACATAAAATTCTGTTATCATCAAGCGGGGTATAATTTATACCCGTTTTATCCAAAAACGGTATTTGCTCTTTATTTTCAATTTGACATACGGTTAAACGGTCATGATCGGGGTCTGTTATTAAAACAACAGTACCTATCGGGTATTGTTTTAGTTTTTCGCCGTAGTTTAAAGTATCTATAACGGGGAAGAAGATTTTTCCGTCATTGTTTTTTGCAATTACAGTAGCATCAACAGAGTAATCATAGAAACATTTATTACCTTTAGGGTCAGTATCATATTTGCCTATTCCATGGAAAAACGGATCTTCTTCAATGTTCATCCATACATATTTATCACTGATTTTAAAAGCATTAAGAAGCTTGCTTAATGTGTTATAGGCACTTCCGCCGACATTTTCTATAATGATTTTTTCTTTTATACCTCGGATTAAATCTAAGTTTTCTTTATTTGCAACACCCTGTTCAAGGTATTCTCGGTATAAATCAATACCGTTATTAATTGTTTTCATAAAATTTTCGTTAATTAAAGGGTCATCCGCTTTAGCTATTTTTATATCATATGAGCCGTTTTTTCTTACCGTTTCAAATATTTCTTTAATTTTATTAACAAATTCCATGGATTCTTCTGGCAGATATTGGCTTCCTTGCGAGTTTAGGTCTTTAGTGGCATTTTTAACGCTTATTCCGTGGCTTGAAGTTATATATTCTCCTCCGAGTAAATCAAGTTTAAAACATAAAAAAGAAGCAAGCCAAATCGGCATGGTTTTTCTTTGATATGTTGTGAGTGTCTCAATTCCTTGAGAAGCTTGAACTCTTGCTATTAAATCAAGAAATTTATCGGAATTATATCTTACTTCACGCCCCGCAAGTTTTAAAAGCTTCTTACCCTTATATTTTTCTTTTGCAACAAGAGCTTTTGCATATGTTGCAAGCATAATTCCCATTATATTAATAGGGAACCTTACATCATAAGGATATAAAATATTCTGAGGGCCTCTAATTCCCGCCGTTGAAACTGCAGCTTCTTTTTCATAGTTTTTCAGCCAGTTATCAAGATCAAGCCCTAAAGGATTAACTTTAGCATCATAAGGCATTAAATGCTCTTTTTTTAGTGTAAACATAAACTCATTTTTATTATCCGTATCAATATATTTGTTGTTCTTTATATAATCAGGAGTATTTTTTTCAACTGATTTATATAATTCCTGTTCTAATGTTTGACTGTTCATTAATATCCCCTTAAAAATCTTTAAATTTATGATACTAAACATAAAAAATTATAACAAGTTTCTTTTTTTGTAAATATTTGTAAACTTTAATCAAATTTGACTAAATATAAAATAAAAAATGCCGATAAATATATGTGTGTATTTAAACAGAGGAAAAGTATGTTAAACGTTAATGAATTAAATCAAAACAAAGCAAAAATTAAAGCTAAAAATTTTGACAATTGGACAAATGATCCCGAAAATGAACAAAAAGCACTGGCAAATGAAGATGTAAGTGTATTTACAATGTTTAATTATAATAAAGACACATACAATCAAGATTTACAAAATTTTGCTCAAGAGTATATAAATTTATATGATAAAGACGGAAATAAAAGCTGGGATAAAAATGAATTTATAACAATGGCAACAGGCGGAATAGATGCAAGTCAACTTGATTCGGAAACATTAAAACTATTTGACCAGCTTTATGATACGTTAAATCTTGATAATAAAAAAGACGAAATTAACGCGGGAGAATTTGCTTCTCTGCTATATACCGTAGATACCGTAGATGGTACCGGTGAAAGTACTGACGGAAAACTTGACTACACTATGTATCAAACATTATCAGGTTTAGCCCCCGGAGATTCTTTATATGATGCCGTTTTAGATGTCAGAAAGACTTATTTTGATATAACTAATCCAAAAGAACAAAAGCCCATGAAAGCAGATGACAGAATTAAAACAGATGATAAAGGGCAGAAATATATTACAGTTGAAAAATACAGAGCTCAAGATAAAAATGGCAACAACTGTCTATCAAGAATAATTAATAACTGTTATGACCTAAAGAAAATGGGTATTAAACTATACAGCAAAGAATATCATGAACTTGAAAAACAGATAATGGATGCAAACCCCGAAATTTACGGAACAGAAAATTCTCCGAAAAGAAACTCGGCAATAATTCATCCCGGCGATAAACTAATATTACCATAATTAGAATAAAAACATTATATACGTATTATTTTAAAGAAAGTCCTTTTTGTCCTACTTTAAGGAGCATATAATAATATCTGATTTCTTCATAACTTTTTGCTGAATTTAAAATTTTAATAGATTTTAAATAAAAAGAATTGTATGGTTGCTTATTATCTGCAATTGTTTCAGAATTTTCAATGTTAAAATTTAAAACGGTTGATAATTTTTTTAATGTATTATAACTGGGCAAATGTAGTCCGTTTTCAATTTTAGAAAGATGTTTAGCGTCCATATCGACTTTTTCGGCAAGTTCTTCCTGAGTAAGCCCCATAATTTGTCTTGCTTCTCTGATTTTTCTGCCGATATTTTTTTCTTTATTCATAACACCTCTTTTAATCAATTGTTAATAAAATTAACAACATAAAACACTGCATATTTAACTAGTCTGTATTAATTAAATCGTCATACTTGACAGGTTATGTTTCTGGTAATAAACTAAAAGAGAACATGTAAAAAAAGGAAGAAAATATGAAAAAGTATAGTGTATTAATTGCATTATTAATGCTTTTAGTTAATTTTGGCTGTGAAAAAACGTTAGCACAAGATTGGAGTGAAATATACGGACCGGGATATGATCAATCAGTATTGGCATCACCCGTAGCAGCACAAATCGGAGGTTATTTAACTCAATTAAATTCTTATGATGAAGCATTCCGTAATATGGATATGTATATGTTAATGACTAAAGAAGAAAGACAAGCATTAAAAGATAAGAATAAATATGCTGCTTCAGATTCTGATTTAACATTTGACCCGACAAACACTCCGTACGAAAATGAAGCATTATGGGCAAGACCTTATGCAACATTTGAGGATGTAACATTTAAAAACAACTGGAAAGGATTAAAAAATCAACCTAAAGTTTCTAACGTAGCATGGGGTTCATTCTTTGGCGGAGATTCCGAAATCATAGATTTAGGCAATGGTTGGGACGGAGTATTTAGTTTATATGCAGGGTATAACGGTTCGCATCAAACATATAACGGAGTAGGTATCTATCAAAACGGAGCTACTTTGGGATTAACCGGAATGGCATATAAAAATAATTTCTTTACCGGTTTAACAGCTAATGTAGGCTCCAATATTGCAAATTCCGATTATGCGGTTCATGGCAGTGAAGACTTTACTTTATTAATGACAGGTATCGCTTCTAAAACAGGTTATAACTGGGAACTGGCTGACGGTAAATTCATTATTCAACCGAGTTATTTAATGTCATATTCATTTATTAATACATTTGATTATAATAATGCGGCAGGTTTAAAAATAGAATCAGATCCGCTTCAAACAATACAAATGGAACCCGGATTAAAATTTATCGGCAACTTAAATAACGGCTGGCAGCCTTATGCGGGGGTTAGTGTTGTTTGGAATGTTATGGACAGAACACAAGTTCGAGCTTCTGACGTTACACTGCCATCTTTAAGTATAAAACCGTTTGTTAAATACGGAGTTGGTGTAAGAAAAACTTGGGGTGAAAGATTAACAGGCTTCTTCCAAACATTTTTCACAAACGGCGGCAGAAACGGCGTAGGTTTACAAGCCGGTGTAAGATGGGCTTTAGGCGGTAAAACATTAAAACATGCAAATTCTACTGGAGAAAAAAAATATATAAAAGCTAATTCAAATATTAATACTCAAAACACAGTAATGTAATTTCTCAAGAAATAATAAAAAGCCCCAAACAAGGGGCTTTTTATAATAATCCAATTTAATTAAATAAAGATAAACGGTTTATATAACGTTTATCTTTTATATTATTTTTATAAATGAACAGAACAAAATATAAAATATTTTGTTTATTTTATTCCTCATTCTTTAATATCCCATCAAAAATCTTTAAATTTATGATACTAAACATAAAAAAATATAACAAGTATATTAGAATATTGAGGGTAAATATGTTAATTGCGTATATAAAGTGTCAAATTTTTCTTTTGTTATTGTATGCGGGAATGCTGAATTATATGGATCGTTTACTGTGATTGATTCATCTTCCGCATTGTAATTCATAAAATTATATGCATGCCCGGTTGATATATATCTTTGTTCTTTTTTATTATCCGAATATTCTTTATCTCCCGTTCCGCAGGTCAATTCAGAAGCTTTCATGTTTTCACCTGTTATTACTTCGCTTAAACTATTATATTGTGTTGCTTTTACTTCGGGTGTTAGTTCTATTTTCCCGTTTTCTTCCGTCAAATTATAGGTTACACTATATACTTTTGCATTTTGACTGTTTAAAAATTCCTTTGAACAATATTTGTTTAATTCTCTGGAATCAGATGTATAATAATCTTTCATTTCGCCTTTGTAGCCAAGTGCTCTATATATTAATAATCTCTTTTCTGGAAATCCGCACGCGAGTTTATCAGCTACTTGTTTTTCTTCTTGTAATGTTAATTCATTTTCGATGTCATAAAATACTTCTGTATTTTGAATTTCTACTCCGTCTTTAAAATATTGATGAATTAATTTTTCTGCAGCCGATTCCAATATTCTTACATCTAAATCTCCACTACTGTAATAAGTATCTTCATTACTTAAATCATAATTTTGTAAATCTTTTGGAGTTACTTGAATTTTAATTTTTTCGCTTTGGTTAAACGGATTATCGAATGTTACGGTATAATTTCCGTCATTATCAGCTTGGGATATTCTTTGTGCGATATTTTTCTCGCCCTCAATAGTAGAGGCACAATTATTCAGCATTGATAAAAACCAACAATCACCCGTCCTTCCTTGGGCGAAACTGCCTATTTTTCCATCTCTTATTAAATCGGTTGTATCAGTATAATATAATAACTGAGAGAGTTCTTCATTTGTTATTCCGTTAAAATTGCCATTTTTAAAGTTTTCATATCGCTTTAAAAAGTTTTTATACCCTTTTAAACTTTTGTCCGATAATCCGTTTTTTAATGCAAAATCTAACATCCCATGTTTATTTTTTTCCAGTTCATTTAGCTGTTCAGGGGTTAGATTAGATTTATAATTTTCAAAATCTTGTATTTTTTTTGCTAAAATTTCTTTTTGCTCCGGTGTTAATGTTATTTCATGTATTAATTTAGTATTTAATTTGAAAAAATGTTCTTCAAATCCTTTAAATATTTGCATATTTGATAAATTTTCATATTTTTCTTTTGCAATAGTCATAAATTTTTCAAATATGGCATTCCCAAAATTAACAGATTTTTTCTTCGCCGATTTACCCGTAAAACTGTATGAATCCCCTATATGGGCAGGTTTAAAACCTTCTTTATGCACGTTTAAATTGCTAAATGAATAGGTTTTATTAGAATTACCAATATTATTTATATTCATATTATTAATAAAATTTTTTTAATACTTAAATTGACATTTTAAAACATATTTGTTTCATATTTTAAATTATATTTTTCAGCAACGTGCTTTAAAAAATTATCTGTACATTTTTTGTATTCATCGCTTTGAAGATATTTATATATTACATTAAAATTTTTTCTCCAGGCTTTATATATGTTATTGTATTGTCTCGGATAATATTGCATTTGATATTTAAGGAGATTTTTTTTGACTTCTTCGGCTGTTTCATTAATATCATCAGATATTTTTATGCCCTTATGATTTAATATTTCAAGAGCTTCTTCATATGTTAAATCTATTTGTTCACATTGCATAGCATCTTTTAACATTTTTATAATATCTTCTTTCGTGTAATTGTAATCTATACCAAGTTTATCCATTACTTCTTTATACAGCATTAATGATAGTTCCTCAGAAAGTTCTAAAGGTTTACAATGTAGTTTAAAATTTTGTTTTTTTGTTAATTTGGAATACTTGCCTTCTTTTGTTATTGCTTCTTGACTTTTGGCATCAGTTAAAAGAAGTGTTGCAACATCATCAGGAGATAACGGTAATTCTTCAGGGTGTCCGTGTATTATTATTGCATTGGCTTTTATAGCATTTGAATTAATTCCGCATTTTTTATCATTTCCCATACTTTCATATATGCTTCCGTCGGGATTAATTACAACAAGTAATTCACAGTTTCTATCCGTTAATGCTTTTATTATTCTTTCTTTTGCCTGTTGAATTTGTTTGGGTTTATTATCTTTTTCAAAAACATCATTTGTTAATCTGCCTTTAAATACTTGCTTAGTACCGAACTTATTGCAGATTATTGAATTATTATATAGGATGTGATTATTAAAATTTGTTTTCATAATTTTACTGTTATAATAAAAGAACAAACTAAAAATTGCCTTTTACGATTAATTTTTTTTATATTAAAATATTGTTTGTGAGTATTTAAACAGGTGGAAATTATGGCAGAGAGTACAAAAAATGATTATAAAAACAGTATAAATTTACCTAAAACTACGCTTGAAATGAGAGCAAATGCGGTTCAAAAAGAGCCTTTAACTCAAAAGTTTTGGGAAGATAATAAAATATATGAAAAAAACTTAGAACAAAGAAATAAAACAAATTCTTTTGTACTTCACGACGGGCCTCCATATTTAAGCTCCGATAAAATTCACGTAGGAACTGCATTAAACAAAATATTAAAAGACATAATTATAAAATATAAATCTCAACAAGGATATTATACACCTTATGTTCCCGGTTATGATGCTCACGGACTCCCGATAGAAAATGCTGTAGTAAAAACAATAAAAGGCGTAAGACACTCCATAACGGAAGGTGAACTAAGACACAAATGCAGAGAATATGCAAAAAACAGTTTAACCGGGCAAGAAAATGCCTTTAAACGTTTAGGTGTTTTAGGTAATTGGGCTAATCCATATTTAACTATCGCCTCCGAATATGAAGCCGAACAAATAAGAGTATTCGGAGAAATGTACAAAAAAGGATACATTGAAAAGGGATTAAAACCTGTTTACTGGTGTGCATCTTGCGAGACAGCTCTTGCTGAAGCAGAAGTTGAATATGCAGACCATACTTCAACCAGTATTTATGTAAGATTTAAATTTAATGAAACAGATAAGAATAAAGTTTATAATCAAACGGGAATAAATTCACAGAATGATTTATATGTAGTCATTTGGACAACAACCCCTTGGACAATTCCTTCAAACTTGGCAGTTTGTTTGAATGCAAGATTTGAATATACTTTATTTACATACAACAATGATAACTACATAGCAGCAAGCGAACTATTAAGCAATTTTATAAAAGATGTAGAATGGAATGAAAACGAAATTAAAGTTCTCGGGACATTACAAGGTTCACAGCTTGAGAATATGAGTGCATTTCACCCGTTATATGACAGAGAAAGTAAATTAATACTTGGCGACCATGTAACGCTTGATGCAGGTACAGGATGTGTTCATACTGCTCCCGGGCATGGTCTTGAAGACTGGGAAGTTTGTCAAAAATATTCAATTCCGACATTTTCTCCTTTAGATTCAAAAGGAATTTGGCAAAAATCAGATATGTTTGATGATCCTGATTTAATTGGGGTTCCGTATTATAAAGGTAATGAAATTGTTATACAAAAGCTTGAAGCAAAAAAAGCGCTTCTGGCAAAAGCTGATATTTCACACAGTTACCCTCACTGTTGGAGATGCAAAAACCCTGTTATATATAGAGCCACTCCTCAATGGTTCGTAAAAGTTGATAAATTCAGAGATAAAGCAATGGAAGCCATAAAAAATGTAAAATGGATTCCATCAAGCGGTGAAAGCAGAATAGGGAACATGGTTTCAGGCAGAACGGATTGGTGTATTTCTCGCCAAAGAGCTTGGGGGGTACCTATACCTGTATTTTATTGCGAAGACTGCGGAGAAGTTATTTGCAATGACGAAACAATCGAAAATGTTGCACAAATATTTGCAAAAGAAAGTTCTGACGCTTGGGTAAACCATAGTGCCGAAGAACTTCTTCCAAAAGGTTTTAAATGTCCTAAATGCGGTAAAACACATTTTAGAAAAGAAAAAGATATAATGGATGTATGGTTTGACTCTGGTATTTCTTGGAGAGCTGTAGTTGAAAAACGTTCTGACGAATTGGGTCATACACCTGTTGACATGTATCTTGAAGGCTCTGACCAACACAGAGGCTGGTTCCAATCTTCTCTATTAACTTCAGTTGCCACAACAGGACATGCACCATATAAACAAGTTCTTACTCACGGTTTTGTATTTGGCGAGGACGGAAGAAAAATGTCTAAGTCTTTAGGGAACTACATAAGACCCGATGATATAATTAAGAACTACGGTGCTGATATTTTAAGACTTTGGGCAGCTTCGATTGATTACAGAAATGACGTTAAAATCGGCGATAACATTATTAAACAGCTTACCGAAATCTTTAAAAAGACAAGAAATACTGCAAGATTTCTGCTCGGTAATTTGTTTGACTTTGACCCTAAAACAGATTACGTCAAGTATGAAGATTTAAAAGATATTGATAAATTTGCACTTCATAAATTAAATATCTTTATTGAAAACGTAACAGATGCATTTGATACATACGAATTTTACAGATATTTTCAGTATTTGCAAAACTTTGCGGCAGTTGATTTAAGTTCATTTTACTTAGATATAGTAAAAGACAGACTCTACACAAGCGGTAAAAAATCATTATCACGAAGAGCTTGTCAGACTGTATTATATGAAATCGCTCAAGCATTAACAAGAATATTAGTACCCGTTATGCCTCATCAAGCGGAAGATATTTGGCAAAATACTCCCGAAACGCAAAAAGACGGATTAGAAAGTATTCTGCTGTCATCTTGGCCGAAAGTTCAGCCGCAATGGAATAATTCTAACCTTGAAGAAGAATTTACTCAAATACTTAAAGTCAGAGAAATTGTTACTAAAGCAATAGAACCGTTAAGAGCCGATAAGAAAATCGGAAGTTCACTTGAAACGGCAGTATATATAATAACAGATAACTCCGAATTACTAAAAAAATATGAAAAAGAACTTTGTAATATATTTATTACATCTCAAGCATTTGTTGTAAACGAAAAGCCTTTAGATGTAATGAATGAATATACGGAAGACAATTACAGCATATATGTAACAAAAGCTCTTGGCGAAAAATGTGAAAGATGTTGGAAATATAGAGAACTCGGTCATCATACAGGACATGAAACAATCTGTGATGAATGTTATGAGGCTATAACAGAATAACAAAAAAAAGAACCGCTTATGCGGTTCTTTTTATTATATATTTCCTTTTAATACTTTATATAACTTTTTAAGTGCACTATCTAAATTCTCTTGAAAACATGTTTTGCCTGGTTTTAACGGGAATGAATCAATCGCCATAGCACCGCCGGGAGTTTTTTGAGCAACATCCAAGGCTTCTTTTGTAAATTTGTCAGTTATTTTATCACCTTTATTAAGGTAGAGAGTATATGTTGGCAGTTCTTTACTTTTAGTAAAAAGATCAAAACCACCACCGTTTGGGAAGAATTTTTCATTTAAAGCCAATATTTCGGTTACGTTTAATCCGGCATCTTCAACTGCCTTATCAAGTGTAGCCCTCAATTCAACATTTTCTAATGTTCTTGATTCACGTCCTTTAATTAAACCGACAGGAGTAACCTTTTTATTCAAAGGAATACCATTAATTTTACTAATCGCCATAATAACACCCATTTTTTACTATTGATGTTCATTATAAATACAAATATATAATATTTTGATAATTTTTTTAGTAAATTTTTACAATTTTAATAATTATTTAAAATTGAATCTAAACATAGGTTTAACATTTTCAACCAAACATAAATCAAATTTTTTATCTTCATTTGAAGGCGGACATAATTTATGTTTTTCTAATCCGGAACAATATTTAGTAAGTGCTAATTTTTGTTTGTCAACAGTAGAACAATAAGCTTGCCTATATGAAAAGAAAGCAGGGTACTGACCATTTTTTAAAGGCTTTTCTTTTTCATTTGTCAAATTAACGACCGCATAATTACAAGATTTAAATACTCCGTCTTTAGTTTTCATAGAACATTCAGCGGGTATAGACTCCGTTCTGTTTGGATCGTAAGCATAATAATAACCTTTAACTTTTGAATTTAAATACTTAATTAATCTTTTATTACCAAGGTTTACATTATCAGCGGCAACACCGAGAGGAAGTACTTCTCCGTTATCCAAAACCAAAAAAGTAACAATATCAGGACTTGTTCCTGTTGTAGAATTTGGTTTTGATAAACCGTTTAAGTCAATTCCGACTAATCTGTAACCGTATAAATTTGATACAGAAGAATTATAAGTCCACTCGGAAATATAATATCGCATTCCGTTAGTAGCAACAAAATTAGGACTGCCATGATTTAAACTTGTAATATACGGTTCAGTAGAATATCCGGTAGAAACAAAATTTTCACAATCTGTTTTTCCGATAGTATTTGATATTGACACTAAAGCATTACAAAAAGTATTTGTTTTTTGTCCTCCGTTAAGATTTAACGCATTACATTTAACTACTCCCGTAGGTTCTCTATCCGGTTTTAAAACCATCATAATTGTATTATTTGCACCCTCACAATATGCAACGGTGGAGGATATAGTTTTTCCTTTATTATCTTTAAGTTTTTCACCGGGATCATCACCGGCATAAATTTCTCCAACCATATTTTTTAGTGTATTAAAAGCAAAATATGTTAAATTAGTATAAGATGACCTTACTATTCTTATTGATTGTACTGATAATGCCATAATTATACCCATTATCATTACACACAATAAAACTTCACCTAAAGTAAACCCGTATTTATTTGATTTCATATTTTATCCTCAACAATTTTAATAAATTCTTTGTAAGTTTCTATTTCAATTATATCATTTTTCTTCAAAATATCTTTTGAAATATTTAAAACCGTTTGATTTTCTTTAACCGCAAAAACTTTAATATTGTGTTTAATTGCATCAGGAACAATAGAAGATCCTAGAGAATTATAAGGCATTAATAAAGCTTTAATGCGATTTACATTAATATACTGTTCCACTTTATCGAAAGAAAATAACGGAGCATTAGAAAGAGCAAGTAAAATACACGGCAGAAATGTAGGGGTAATATATTCAGCCGCAGCTTTTTTATCAACAATTTCCCGAGTAATAGTAATATTTTCAAAAGCGGGAGAATGCACAACAGGCACTTTAAATTCTCTTGTTAAATAGTGGGAAATAACAGCTTCCACACCGCCTACTATATCAACACCTGTTCCGTCTTTATAGTCATCTTCAGGAGGTTCATCAAACTTGCAGACAACGGCAAGCACCTGAGCACCTCTATCCAAAAGTTTTTTCCCCGCTTTTAACAATGTTTGATGATTTTTTACACTGCCTGAAGAAATGCCGGTTGAAGTATTAAAAAATTCAACACAACATGGTTCATCAGTAATTTCATAACCTATAATATCTGTTCCATAGATACAAGAAACCGCATTAAGAGTATTTATATGAACATTAATAATTCCTTGAGAAATTCCCTTATCAAAAATAATTCCGATTTTATTATTATATGACGGTTTTAACGCCAAATTCCCCTTAAATAATTGACTTAAAGACCATCCCTCAGTATAAAACATATTATCTGAAATTCCGGAAAAGCAAGCCGCATTAACAGTATTAGGATTAACAATAACATTAAAATGCGAAGCAAGGATTTTTGCCGTTAAGGAAGCGTCTCCGGCGAACCCGCCTATGGATGCACCAACACCTGTCGGTACAACCATTGCAATTATCGGTTTTGATTTATCATAAGTCCACATATTCATTAGCCTTTAAAGGCAAGCATTTTTGACCTTGTTCTTCAATAATATCAACAAATTTATTAACATCTGCTTTAATATTTGCAAAAGTATTGTAATGCATAGGAATAACTTCCATTGCAAAGAGCATTTTAGCGGCGACGGCAGCATCTTCCATATCCATGGTATAATATCCTCCGATAGGAAGCAAGGCATAATAAGGGTTATAAAGTTCTCCGATTAAAGCAAAATCAGGCATCAAAGCAGTATCTCCCGCATGATATATGGTGGTCCCTTCTATATCAAACAATACACTTGCCGCAACTCCGCCATACGGTAAATCAGGGTTAGAACTCGTATGAACGGCAGGTAAAAATTTAACGGTTCCCCATGGAAATTTCAATTTCCCGCCGATATTAACACCAATAGCCTTTGCACCTTTTTCCATACAATAATTGGCAAGTTCAACAACTGCAATAATAACGGCCCCTGTATGTTTTGAAATCGCAATGGCATCTCCCAAATGATCTAAATGTGCATGCGTTACAACAATATGAGTTATTCGTTTCTTTTTAAAATCAAAATCCGCAAAAGGGTTGCCCGTAATAAAAGGATCTATTAAAATACCCTCCCAGTCTTTTTCAATAAAAAAAGCACTGTGTCCTAAATAAGTAAGCCGCCTCATACTATTCTCTCCTTAATAAGAGAATTGTACCAAATTTATCTCGAGTTAACAACACATAAACTTTTTTAACTGCGAAATAATTCCTTTTATATTTTTATTGCTTTTAGGGGTTAACGGCTCATCATGATATGGAATATAAGAATTAACAATATTTTGAGGTAAAGATGAACCCTTTTGAAGAGTATGAGCTATATATTCAATAAATTCATCCTGCTCTGATTTATACATTTCATCATTTTTTCTTAAATCTTCATCAGCTTCTAAATGACATAGTGCATGCCAGCTGGCGATAATTGTTTTATCGTCGCATAATTTAGGGAACCTGATTAGAGCCTCTCTAACAGGAAGTTTTTTTGTTAAAACTCCAAAGAAAAGCTTAGCAACAAGTTTTCTTTGCTCGGAATAATCTACACTTTCATTCCCGGACATTGTTTTTCAAGTGCTTTCATTAAAGAGCGGACATCATTATTGAAAAATTGACCTGCAAGCTTATTAATTGCGGATTCAGCCATTTTTTCACGCGACTCTACTGATTTATAACAGAATTTTTTCCCGCTTTTTTGACGTTTTAAAAGATTTTTATCAACGAGCCTGTCCATAACCGTTTTAACTGTAGTATAAGCTCTAATGTTGCCGTTATTGTTAATTTGCGATAAAACTTCGCTTACAGAAATATCTTTTGTGCTCATGCCGCTTTCTTCCATTGTCCAAACAGCATTTAAAATTTCGTTTTCCAGAGTTCCGTGTGTAAACGCCATAAATCCTTCCTTAATATTAAATTTTTTATAAAATATAATTTGTTTACTTTTTTATTACTACTATTATAGCACTTGTTTTATAAAAAAACATCTCTCTTTTAAGTAATATTAATAAATTTAAACTAAAAATTTCCAAACAAATTTGAAATTTTTACTTTTTTATTTTTTAAATATAATTTTGCATTTGTAATAAATAATTGTTTTTTAGCTCTTGTTATTGCAACATAAATAAGCCTTAAACTTTCATCCAACTGCTCTTTTTTAAGCATTTCGGGAGATTTCACCCCTGAATTTTCACATAAATTTTTTATTGTCTGATAAAAATGTACTCCCGTTTTTAATTTAACATTTTCAATTTTTGTAGGAAAATTATCTTCGTTCATCTGAGGAATAAATACATAATCAAACTCATCCCCTTTAGATTTATGAACCGTCATTATTTGAATTGCACTGTAATCTTGATTTAACTCGTCTTCAAAAAGTTTATAAGAGCTTAACGGTTTGATTGATAAGTATTCAAGCTGATTAATTATTTCAGATAACTTATATGTTTTTTCAAGACGGTTTATCAATTCCGAAATAATATAAGTATTAGCCTTATCTATATCATTTTTTGAATAATAAAGACCTATTTTTAAAACTAAATTTTTAATTTCACATGCAGACTGATTTAAAATATAATCAATATCCCAGTATAACTGGCAAAGCCCCTGATTATTTATCTCATCGGGATTAAGATTTATAAAAGGCTCATTTAGATTTTTAATATATTCAATTTCTTTCTCGGAAATATCGCATATACCTGATAAACCATAATTTTTTGCAAGTTCAATAATATATTTATTATTTAAAGGAGATTGAATAATATTTAATAATGCAAATATTATTTTAAAAATGTTTTTCTGACATAAACAGTCGGTTCTGACCGAGGTTTTTATTCCGTTTGAAATAAAGAATTCATTTAAATCATTAACTTGTGAATTTAGTCTTAAAAGAATTGCAACAGAACTTTCAGAATTGTCAGAAAAAATTTCTTTTATTTTGTTTAAAAGAAAATACCTTTCTTCTTTTTCATTTTCAAACTGTAAAAATTGAGGTTTTTCAATATTTTTAGGATTATTAGGAGTTCCTTTTATCTCGATATCATAAAATGCCGAAGAAAAATCTTTATTTTTAACAAGTGAATTTGCAAGAGTATATATAGGTTTTGAACTTCTTTGTGAGGAATTCATTTCAACTTTTTTATTTTTATTTAAAAACAACTTGAAGCCATCCGTATCACTGTTAGTGAAACTTGATGTAATAGCTTGATTAATATCCCCGCATCTTACAAGATTTTTGTGCTCAGCACTTAATAAATCAAGCAATTTTTGCTGAATTTTTGTTGAATCTTGAGCTTCATCTTCTATTATATATCTGCATATATTTTGATAATATTTTAATATTTCTTTGTTTTCTTCAAGAATTTTAACTGCAAAATAAAGCATATCATCATAATCAATAAGATTATTTTTCTTTAGGAGAATATTATATTCGTTATAAAAATTTAAAAATTCTTTAATATCCTTGTGAGGAGAATTAATGTTATAATTGCATGACAACTTAACTGCGGAAAGACATCGCAAATAGTTATCGTAATTATCATCATCAATTTTTAATTTATAAAATATTTCCTTAATAAATTTTTCTTTTTGAGCATCATCAATTATTTGAAAATTTTCATCCAAACCCACTTTAGTAAAATTAGAATTTTCTTTGATAATACGAAGAGCAAGTCCGTGGATAGTAGATATATTAGGCAGATTAACATCCTCTTTAAGAACCGATTTAATACGCTCTTTAAAATTCTTTGCGGCAGACTCCATATATGTCAAAACAAAAATATTTTCGCTTTTAACTCCGTCTTGAATAAGTTTTGAAACAAGAGCAAGCAATATAGTTGTTTTACCGGCTCCCGGAACTGCCGTTATACCCATTTTGCCGTGCCTGTATTCCAATACATTTTTTTGGTCTTCTCGTGGAACAATTTTAAATTGAACATCTTTGTCTTCTTTAAATTCAATAAAATCAGTTAAAGCACTGAAATTTTCATTACCGTTATTGTCATAAACACTTGAGTACAAACAAACATTTTCCTGTGCACAAAGCATTAATTTTCTTACTATTGAAGCAGTTTTTTCACGTTCCAATCTGACATTATCTTCCAAAGTAAAAGTATTTTTATTGTAATCTCTGTTAAATACCCACGCATTATATAATGTCCCCGAATCATCTTTCATCCATTCGTTATGAGATACATCAAGCCAAAGCTGATATTTTGTTTTTATCGAATAATCAATTATTTTTTGCGGAGTTGAAAGTATTACTTCATCAGGTTTTATTTTAAATACTTCCGATGAATTTTCACTTATAATACTGTTTTCTATTTGAATAATAAAATCTTTTACTATATTGTTTGTTAAATTATTAAAAGCGATTTCAAAGCTTTGTGCTTCTTTTATCAGGAAATCATTTATCTTAATTTCAAGATTAGAACATATTATCTTTATCTGCTCCGAAACAGTTATATTTTGTTTAGATAAAGATATTACAATACTTAAAAGTTTTTTATATGAATAGTCATAAGCTTCATTATCAAAATCAAAATCACAAAGTTTCTTATTTTTCTCAAAATTAATCAATATCGGAAAACATTTTTTAAACGGAATTTGAAATAAATTAATTAATAAATTTTTTAACTCATACTCATTTAAAGTAAGATTATTAACTAACTTTAAAACAGTTATAATATATTTAATATCAATATCATCAGAGAGTTTTTTACTCCCAGAAAGAAATTGAAATTTGATATTAAATTTATTTTCCAAAAAATTCTGAATTAAAATATCATCAAAAACAGGCGTAATTACAGCTATTTGAGAAGGACTAACTCCTGATAGAATAAGGGAATTTAGATATTTATGAACCTCATCAAACATATCAAGCCGTTTTATAGAACTGATACATTTTAAAGAAGAATTTTCAAGTTTTTTATTCGTTTTAATTTTTTCAAAAAGATTTAATGACAAATCAGCGAAAACAGATTTATCTTGTAATACTTGAATTTTAGGATTATATTTTGCTATAAAATCAGAAATTCCTGACTTGTAAGCACATAAAAAACCTTGACGCGAAGAACCGTTTTTATCAAAGGATATATAATAATCATCAAGGTTTGGCATTAGAGAATCCAAAAATTGCCAAAATATATAAGGCATTTCATCCGCATCATCAACAAAAATATATTTAATATTTTTAAAATAATCGGTATTTTTATAGATTAAAGGCAAAACCGATAATTGTCTCAGATAATCAAAACTCATATACTCAAAAGTTTTAAGTTTGTAGTCTTCAATTGCCTTTTGTGCATCTGAATAAAAGCTCTCTTTCAAAATTAAAGAACGTTCTTTAACTTCTTTTTCGGAAAAATTATTGTATACAATTAAGGAATAACGCCTAAACAGTTGATGAAGCAAATTTACCTTAGAAATATAATCCGAAAAATTACCTTCTTTTATACACTGTTTAAAAATATATTGAGAAACCTCAAGCCCGCATAAATTCGGTTTTTTAGACCGTTTATCAGTTTTTATTAAATTGGAAATATACTCCCAATTATCAAGAAAAGCGTTATAGCATAAACCGTAAAGCGTATATACTTTTAGTTTAGCTAAATCAATATCGGGATATTTTTTTTGGATATTTTGTATAAATTGAGCTTTTTTATATGAATTTAATGTTAACACAAGAACTTCAGATATATCCGCACCGTTATTTATCAGATTTATATATCTTTCAACAAGTATATCCGTTTTTAAACTATTAACCGAACCCTGAATTAACATAATTTTATATTATAATAATTTTAATATAAGGAATCTAACATGCAAAATATATTAAATTATCCTTTTTTTTACAACCTATATCAAAAACTAATAGGAAGTAATAAATATCTGGAAAAATTAACAAATGAATTTATAAAACCTTATGAAAATTGTGAAATATTTGAAATAGGATGTGCAACCGGAAATATTATTCCGTATTTACAGGCACACCATAAGATACATTATACAGGCGATGATATATCAGCAAAATATATTATTTTTGCAACAAAAAAATATTATAAATATACATTTCTTTGTCAATTTCTTGATCACGAAACAAAATTAAGAAAAAATTTTGATATTATATTTATGGATGGAGTTTTATCTGAAAATAACGATAAATGTGTTATTAATATCTTTGATTTTATAAAGAACCACTCAAATGAAACAACCAGAATAATTATTTCTGATACAAATTATAAAAATGCCCAAAAAATAGGAGTTTGGGATGTAATAAAAAAAATTTATTATTCACATAAAAAAAACTCATATATGCGTACAAAAGAAGAATTTATATTGTTAATGGAAAAATATTTTAATATAGAAAAAACAACAATAATAAATAATCCTTATTATATTCCATATGAAAAAATAATATTTGAATGCACAATGATTAAGTAATATTACAAAAAATCTTCAAATTTGAATTTTAATTTAACATGTCTTAACAAAAGGATTGAAATAAATTTTCCAAAGTGATATATTAAATATATACATTTTATATATCGGTTTGTTTATCATTAATAACTATATTATAAGCCCTATAAAGGCTTAATCTGCAATACAAAAAATGTGTGTGTTACTTAGTAATTCAGGAGTTTGACTATGGCTTTAAATTTCACAACCAATATTGAAAATGATTTTTCAACAACAAATTTATTTAAAGAAAACAGCGTAAATAATTACATTAAAGAAATATCAAAATACAAATCATTAACGGCTGAAGAAGAACAAGAGTTTGCAAGGAGAGCAAAGGAAGGTTCCAAAACGGCAAAACAGGAACTGATAAGAGCAAACTTAAAACTTGTAGTGGCAATTGCCCGAAAAGCAATTCATGCCAGCAAATTACCGATGATAGATTTAATTCAGGAAGGTAACATAGGTTTAATGGTAGCGGTTGATAAATTTAACTGGAAATTCGGCTACAGGTTTGCCACTTATGCTTCTTGGTGGATAAAACAAGCAATGTTTAAAGCAATTTCAGAACAATCTCACTGTGTAAAAATACCTGTATATATTCAAGAAACTCTTTCAAAATACTCAAAAATAAAATCAGAAATGGAAAAAGAGGGTCAAGAAAATGTAAGTATAGAAGAAATTTCAAAGAAAATGAATATAGAATCAGGAAAAATTAATAACTATTTAAATGCGTACAAAAAAACACTGTCACTTGAGGGTGACTTTGAAATGCAAAACGGATCAGAAGTAAAACTTATTGATATTATTGAAGATAAAAAAACTTCCGTAGTAAAAGATATAGAATATGATTCTTTAAAGAAACAGATTGTAAATCTTTTAAGCAATTTAAAAGAAAGAGAACAAAAAGTAATTACATTAAGATTCGGATTAAACGGCAGCCAAAAACAAACTTTAGAAGAAATCGGAAAAATGTACGGTGTAACAAAAGAATGCATAAGACAAACGGAAACTCGTGCGTTAAACAAATTAAAAACCGACAGTTTATCGCTAAATTTGCTTGAATCATACATATACTAGAATATATAAATCTCTTTGCCTTTTAACATGTAGTAACAATAGGAATAGTATGTCTTTTGAACATTGAAATTGCGAAAAGTCTTGCAATGAATGAAGAAAAGTTGTACAATTTTTGACATACAATATTTTCAATCAGTGAACGAGGTAAAAGAGATGAGCGAACAGATTTATTCAGATGCAGAGTTTGAAGAATTACTAAAGAATTATGACTATAGTTTTCAAAAAGGTGATTTGGTCAAAGGTATAGTTTGCTCGTATGACTCTACCGGTGTTATTGTTGATATTGGGGCAAAAACAGCAGCTTATGTTCCTATTAAAGAAGCAATTGTTGATAAATCAGTTCCTGTAGAAGAAACTTTAAAGAAAAATAATGAATATGAGTTTTTAATAATAAAAGAAGAAGATGAAGACGGAAGATTTACACTGTCATATAAAAAAGTTGCAATGGCATACAGCTGGAGAGAACTGGAAGAATTAAAAGCAAATGATGAAACAGTAGAAGGTACTATTGTATCCGTTGTTAAAGGCGGTGTTCTTGTTGAAGTTAAAGGAGTCAGGGGTTTTGTTCCGTCCAGCCACTTAAAGTTAAAAGCAACAGATAATGTTGTCGGCGAAACATTGGAATTAAAAATTCTTACTATGGATATTCAACAAGGAAACTTCATATTATCAAACAGAAAATCTTCTGCGGATGAAAAAGATGAAAATAAAAAAGATTTGTTCGACTCACTTGAAATAGGACAAATAATTAAAGGTGAAGTTGTAAGAATTACTGATTTCGGTGCTTTTGTTGATATCGGCGGTATTGACGCTTTGCTTCCTTTATCTCAATTATCTTGGAGATGGGTTGATCATCCGTCTGATATATTAAAAGTCGGAGATACAATTAATGTTGAAGTTATTGTTATTGACCATGAGAAACAACGTATAAGTTTAAGCCTTAAAAATCTTGAAAAAGATCCTTGGGTTGAAGCAAAAGACAAAATTAAAGACGGAGATAAGATTGAAGGTACTATTACCAGAATTAAACATTTCGGTGCTTTTGTGGAAGTATTTGCCGGTGTTGAAGCTTTATTACCGAATAATGAATTAATTGAATACCAAAATTCTAAAAATACTATTCTCAAAGTCGGAGATAAAGTTCAAACTACAATATTAAAATTCAATCCTGATGACAGAAGAATAAGTTTAAGCATAAAAACGGAAGAATAATTTTAACATACGTATAGATTAATGATATAATTAAATTATGAAAAAGTTTTTAATTTTTATAATATTTTTTGTAATGTCATTTTTTATACTGCCGGTTAAAGCAGATATAATCCCGTTAAGTACAAGAAGCGTAAGGTATTACGGAATCGGGGTTTTAAATGTACCCAAAAGTTATACAATTTATCAATACCCCAATAAAGATTCAAAAATAATACGTGAAGTAAACTATGACAATTTAAACAAATCAGCCATAGTAAATACTATAGATATGAGAAAAGTTTCATATATTGCTCATGTTCCGGAGAATAATATTGCCCTTTTAGCGGTTGATTTAGCACCCGGTAATGATTGGTATTGTGTATTTATAGACCAGCAGACAGGTGAAACAGGGTGGATTAACTACGAGAATAAAGATGATTTTATGTCATACCGTCAATTATTTTACAGATATGGTAAAAAATACGGGATACGAATGTTTAATGATTTAACAAGAGAAAAGAAAGTTTTATATGCCGATATCAGTACCGATTCACAGATTTTAGAAGAATTAACCTATCCGACATTTATCAGTTTTACCGTAATTAGAGGTAACTGGCTTTTAGCAACCGTAAATGACATGACAAAACAGGCAAAAGTAGGATGGTTTAACTGGCGTAATGAAGACGGCTCATTAAATATGTTTCCTAATTTTAAAGAACAGCCTTAATGTTACATTTTTAAACAATAGTCTGTTTTTTTATCAATTTTAAATCTTCAGGCTTATTTTATAATCTGAACGGAGAAAATATGATTAAAATAAGCCCGATAAACTTATCTAATATATATAAACCTCAAACCTTAGTAAAAAGTCCGATTTTTAGAGGGGCAGCAGATACATTTGAAAAAACTTCAAAAAATGTTTCACAAAATGATTTTATAAAATGGGCACAAGACACTGATTATTTAAAAAACGGGCTTGAAAATTCATTAACAAATCCCGCTAATTTATTAGGCAAAGGTTTTTCTCACAGTGCATATACAATTGACGGCAATAATGACTATATTTTAAGAACATCAAATATATCTGCCGACGTACTTGATTTTTCAAGTGCAAAAATAGCTGATACCGAAGATAAAGAACTTGATATTAATATAGGACAGCAAATAGCGGAAATTACAGTAAATCGAAAAGGGGAATATACTTTTCCAGAAAAAATAGAAGTATTAAAAAAACAAACAGGAGACTCAATAGGTATAGCTCCCTCTCAAGCTTTATATATTGAAGATACAGGCAAATTACGTGAGGGCGAAAAGCCTTACGAAGATATTTCGCGGAAAGAAAAATATGCAAAAACCATTCACCAAGTTGCACAACTTCCATTAAGTGCTTATGAACAACTAATAGAAACAATTCAAAAAGCACAAAAAAAAGGATATGTTTTAGATCATTTAAACTCTAATAATCTGATGGTTGATGAAACCAATCAAAGTATTAACATTATTGATATGGACAAAAAAGGTACAAAAGCTGATTATGGTAATGTTTTATATGCTTTGACAAACATATACTACTTTGAAACGTTTACAAGCCAATATGACAGTGCAAAAATGCCTGAAGACAAAATAAATCAAGCATTTAAAGATACTCTTGATATTATAAATAAATTTACCCAAGCTATGAAAAACAAACAAGTAAAATTTGATAAAGATACTTGTTCCATTGAATTTTTAAACTTTATTTTAAGCATGCCTTGTTCATTCTTTTGCAAAAGTTTTGACGTAAATCAAAAGTGGGCAAAGTTCAAACAAATGGGACTGGCTTAAATTAAACATTATCTTTATTATGTTCAGGCAAACTTGCGGAGTATTCAGCCAAAATTCTTGCAATATCAGAACCTTTTATAACAACCTCTAAAATTAATTGGGCGTTAATAAGGAGTTTATCGGTATATTCAAGAATATCAGTATCAAAAATCTCAAATTCCAAAAAATCATGCCCTACATAGTTAATTCTTCCGTACCCCTCAGAATTACCCCATTTCATAAAAACAAGCTGTCTTTCAAATAATTTGAGTTTATCGACTAAATGCATTAATTATATCTCCATCTACCTACTTATATGATAATTATTTTATACGGTTAAGTCAAATTTATTCGGTGTTAATATTGTAAATTTTAGAGCTATTATCTTTACAAAATAAATAAAAATATTTTGTTTAAGATTTTGTTTTGATATAGTCATGAAAAAAGGAAAAAATCGTGGCAACGGCACTAAGTCAAAACGTTAAAGAAACGGATAAATTTAATAATAAATATACTTCTTCCCCTATAAAAAACGATACAGAAATAGAAAAAGAGCTTTTAAAACTTTTTGAAGAAGAAAAAGAAAAAGACTCCGTGATACTTGATTATAAACCGTCTGCAATATATAAAATGGCAAAGTTTATAAAAGGAGAGATAAAAAGAAGTGCTTCAATCGGTATCGCAGGTGAAACAGCAAGCGGAAAATCAACCATTACACTTGATATTATTGATACAATAGAAAATTTCGCCGAAAAATTTGCAATTAATGATGCAATAACACGTGTAAATACTGATGATTATTATTATGACCGTTCGGAAGAAGTAAAAAAAGCGGGCGGTATGGCGGAATTTGCAAAACACTATGATTTTGATGTTCCTGAAGCTTTAGAGCTTGATTTAATGTATAAACATATAAAAGAACTTCTTGCGGGAAGACCCTGTATGCTTCCTAAGTATGATATGTCGGGTACGACAATCCGTTGGGATAATCATACACAGGCATTCCCCTCTAAAATAATTATATCGGAAGGTTTATTTACGCTGACAAATAATATCAGAGATGCTTTTGATTTTAAAATATATGTTCATACGGATAATAAAGTACAAAGAGAAAGATTTTTTATAAGAGCAAAAGAAAGAGGCTTAGGAGAAAGTGCTCAGGCTATTTATGATAATGCTTCAAACAAAGCGGATATATATATTCGCCCCTGTATAGAGATTGCAGATATTGTACTTTCAGGTGAAGCTGACAGGGCAAAATATAAAATCTTTTTAGATAAAATACTTAATATCATTGAACGAACTCACTTTTTAAAACAGGCAGTTTTGTAATGACGGAATGTATTTACCCCGGGAGCTTTAACCCTATTCATAATGCTCACATTGAAGCAGCTAAGTATGTTCAAAAAACTTTTAATTTTGAAAAAATAATATTTATTCCGGCTTTTAGACCGCCGCATAAAGATTTAAAAGACTTTGACGCACAAAATGCTATGCACAGACTTAATATGGTAGAGCTTGCAGTTAAAAAATATCCTTATTTTGACGTTTCAGCTATTGAATACACTCGCAATAAACCCTCATACTCTTATGATACTGTTGCACAAATTTATGATATCGTAAAACCTAAGGATAAGATAAATTTTATAATAGGTACGGATGCATTTATTCAAATAGAGTCGTGGTATCAAACAGATAAACTAAAAGAACTCGTACATTTTATCTTGTTTCTGCGTGAGAATAATTTTGATGAAACTCCTTTTTTAAAACTGAAAGAAAAAGGCTACGATTATACTTTGATGCCTATGCCGTTTAAGGATATTTCATCAAGCGAAATAAGGGAAAAAGCAAGACAAAATATGGACATTTGTGATATAGTACCTTTAGAAGTAGCAGAATATATCAAAAATAATAATGTATACAAAATACAATCTTGAAGAAATAAAAGAAAAACTTAAATCATGCCTGAGCGAGGAGAGATACTGGCATTCAATCGGCACTATGGAAATGGCAGTTGAGCTTGCTAAAAGGTTTAACTGCGACGAAGAAAAAGCACAAATTGCGGGGCTTTTGCACGATTGTGCCAAGTGTTTATCTAATGAGGAATTAAAAAAATATATTGATACTTTTGAAGAATGTGAAAAAATAAGCCCTAAAACATGGCACGCACCCGTTGGGGCAATTATCGCGGAACAAGATTGGGGCGTAACGGATAAAGAAATTCTTTCCGCAATCAGATTGCATACTATCGGCAAAAAAGGAATGAGCGATTTTGAAAAAATAATCTTTATCGCTGATAAAATCGAAAAAAGAACCCGCGAAGAAGACTTTAGAGAAAAAATTGAAAAAACCTTAAACAAAACAAACAGTCTTGATGCTGCTCTTTTAAAAAGCTTTAAAATTACAATAAAAAGTCTTTTAAAACGTAAACTCCCCATCTGCTTTCAAACGGTAGATGTTTATAATGACTTGCTTAATATAGTACAAAATAAATAAAATATGTTATATTTATTTTATGTCATATAAGGAAATTATTTGAATGTCTAATGAAAAACAAAGAACATCTGTTAGGGAATTTGTTGATTTTTGGAAAGATAAAGAAGGCTATGAAAAGGGGGAAAGTCAGCCATTCTGGATTTCATTGTTAAGAGATGTTTTAGGCATTGAACATCCTGAACAATTTATTACATTTGAAGAACAAGTAAAATTAGACCATACAAGTTTTATAGACGGTTATATTGAAAAAACAAAAGTTTTGATTGAACAAAAAAGCTCTAAGATAGATTTAAACAAAGCTATTAAACAATCAGACGGAAGTTTATTAACTCCATTTCAGCAAGCAAAAAGATATAGAGCCGAATTACCATTTTCTAAACAACCAAGGTGGGTTATCATATCTAATTTTAAGAAATTTTGTATATATGATATGGAAGAGCCAAACGGCGAACCTCAAGAAATTTTACTTAAAGATTTAGAAAAAGAATATTATCGTTTGTCTTTTTTAACAGATACAGGAAATGAACATCTAAGAAAAGAAATGGAAGTTTCAATAAAAGCCGGAGATATAGTCGGGCTTTTATATGATGCTTTATTGAATCAGTATATTGATAAAACAAACGAAGAAACTCTAAAAAGTTTGAATATATTATGTGTTAGGTTAGTATTTTGTTTGTATGCGGAAGATGCGGGAATTTTCGGCAAACATGATATGTTTCTTGATTATATGAAACAGTTTGATACAAACCACATACGAAAAGCCTTAATTGATTTATTTCAAATATTAAATACAAAAATTGAAGATAGAGATCCGTATTTAGAAACTGAATTAAAAGCATTCCCTTATGTAAATGGCGGACTTTTTGCAAATAACAATATTGAAATACCATATTTTACCGATGAAATTAGAGAATTACTTTTAAATAAAGCAAGTGCTGATTTTGATTGGTCTGAAATAAGCCCGACAATATTCGGTGCGGTTTTTGAAAGTACATTAAATCCTGTTACGAGAAGAAAAGGCGGAATGCACTATACCTCAATAGAAAATATCCATAAAGTAATTGACCCGTTATATATGGATGATTTAAATAAAGAATTTGAAGAAATAAAGAAACTGCCTGATAATAAGGCAAGAGATAAAAAATTATCAGAATTCCAAAACAAAATTGCAAGTTTGAATTTTTTAGACCCTGCGTGTGGTAGCGGAAACTTTTTAACGGAAACTTATATTTCTTTAAGGAAATTGGAAAATGAAATTTTATTTGAACTTTTAAAAGGTCAAAAGACCTTAGGCTCAATTGTTAATCCGATAAAAGTATCCATAAAGCAATTTTACGGAATTGAAATAAATGATTTCGCCGTAACTGTGGCAAAAACTGCTCTTTGGATAGCTGAAAGCCAAATGATGAAAAAGACGGAAGATATAGTCCACATGGATTTAGATTTTCTTCCACTTAAAACTTATGCAAATATTGTTGAAGGAAATGCCCTAAGGTTGAATTGGGAAGATGTTATATCAAAAGATAAACTTAATTATATTATGGGGAATCCACCTTTCGTTGGTGCATCAATGCAAACAAAAGAACAGAAGTCAGATATTATTGAAGTTTATAAAAAAAATAATAAAGTATATAATAAATCAGGTAAGTTAGACTATGTAGCAGGATGGTATGCAAAGTCTGCAGAGATTATGCATAATTCTAAAATAAAAACTGCATTAGTATCGACAAATAGCATTTGTCAAGGAGAATTAGTAGAAGATATATGGAAACCTTTATATTCCAAATTTAACATAAATATAGATTTTGCTTACCAAACTTTTAGATGGGATAGTGAATCTAATTTAAAAGCACATGTACATTGTGTTATCATTGGATTTAATTGTATTAATAATAAATCACCTAAAAAATTATACTCGGGTGAAAGACTTCAATTAGTAGAAAATATAAATGCCTATCTTATTAATGCGTCTAACATATTTATAGAAAGTCGTAAAAATCCCATTTCAAACGTTCCAAAATGTTCAAGAGGTAATCAACCAACAGATGGAGGCAATTTAATTATTGAAGCTTCTGATTACAAAGACTTTATACAAAAGGAACCTAATTCAAAAAAATATATAAAAAAACTAATTGGTTCTTTTGAATTTATAAATTCAAAAGAACGATATTGTTTATGGTTGGTAAATGCCTCTCCAAATGAATTAAGAAGTATGCCTTTAGTAATGGATAGAATTAATAAAGTTAAAGAAATGCGGTTATCAAGTACTTTTGAACAAACAAGAGAACTTGCCAATAAACCAACTATTTTCAGAGAGACATTAAATCCGGAACATTATATAATTATTCCACGTGTATCATCTGAAAGACGAAGATATATACCAATGGGGTTCTTAAATTCAGATACAATTCCAACAGACTCCGTTATTATTGTCCCTGATACATCACTTTATCACTTTGGTATTTTAACTTCAAATGTTCACATGGCTTGGGTAAGAGCGGTTTGCGGTAGATTAAAAAGTGATTACAGATATTCAAAAGATATTGTCTACAACAATTTTCCTTGGTGTAACCCGACTGATGAGCAAAAAGCAAAAATAGAGCACACTGCACAAGCAATTTTGGACGCCAGAACACTATATCCCGATTGCTCTTTAGCTGATTTATATGACGAACTCACAATGCCGCCAGAATTAAGAAAAGCACACCAAGAAAACGACAAAGCCGTAATGGAAGCATATGGCTTTAAAAAGAAAGATGAAAACGGTAAATACCATTGGCTAACAGAATCCGAAACCCTTGCTGAATTAATGAAAATGTATCAACAATTAATACAAAATTAAATAATAAATATATAAATTAAAATATTATTTTTTTGTTTTATTAATTTCAATCGCAATGTCCCGTTGTATTTGCATTGAATTTAGTTCTTTAATTGTATCCAGTTTTTTATCTAACATTTGGTACTGGGTATTATTACTTTCTTTTATAGAATTAACAATTAATCCACTTATAAATACTCCAATAGTAATAAAAACAGGTATTAACCACTTAATCCAGTTTATACTGGTTTTTATTTCTCTAATATCACTTTTTAATGAAACATATTCATCTATAGAAATATTTTTTTCCATGATATCCTCTTTTTTATAATATTCATCTGAGTTACTTATACCAGTATCATATGGATAAGAATTATTTTCATATTTCTCCAAACTTTCTTCTGTTTCTGGTAAAGTTTTAGGAAATTGTATAATTTTTTTATCATTCATAATTCAAACTTAAAAACTCATCATATGTATCGACAAATAAATTAAATAATTCTTTAGAACTATCTTCTATATATTTAGGTATATTTTCACATTTTGCTAATGCACTATATTCTGTTAAGTCAAAATTATAATTTGCTTGAAAATTATAATATCTATCAGATGTATTTTCTTCATCATTTTTATTTATTTTTTGAATTGTATATGTTCCAACAAATTTACCACTTTTTTCATTATATTGAGTTGGAATTGTAACACTAAATGTAATATTATTTTGAAAGAAATTTGTTTGTTCTATTTTTTTATTAAAAAGTTTTAATTTATTTGCCTTTTTAAATACTGCATTATAATTTACACCAAGTGCTTTAATTTGAGATAAATTTTCATCTAACAGTTCTTTAGCAAAGTTTTCAAAGTTTTTATTATTATTTTCATCAAATTTATTATTAGTTATAGAAATTTTAGCTTCTGGAAATAATAATGTTAAAGAAAATTCATTATTATTGGATTTATAACCAATTATAGGACTATTGTTAAGTAATTGGGCTATATTTTTCTCAGAAATGTTTTGCGAAAATTTAATTTGGTTTTGTATATATTCTAAACCATATTTATCTTTTATCCCTTTTTTTGTTAAATATTCCACAAAGTCAAATTTATTTGTTTTATACCCAACTGCAACAATAGAAGATGATAATTCTAATCTTTCATATTCATGTATCATAAATACTCTCCAATAAAAGCATATTATTTAATAAATTAAAAGTCAATCAATAAAATAATGTTTTTAAACTAATGATAATATATAAACTAGAATTTATTTATATTTTTGAAATATTATAAAATTATCAATTCAGCACAAAGTAGCTAAGGTTCAAATAGAAAGCGAAGCTTACCCAAACCAAATAAGGTACAAGCAGGATTGAAGCAAGTTTAGAGTGTTTAAAGAAAAATATAATCGTAAGCAGAATAAACAGCCACATAAAAATTATTATGGCAAGTGCACCTCCTATGTTTTCAAGACGGAAAAACACGGGCGACCAAGCAAAATTTAAGAGCATTTGTATTATGAAAAAAGCCAAAGGCAGTCTTTTTTCTTTTGTCATTCCGCCTTTTATAAACAGTATAAAAGAAATCGCAATAAGGATGTATAAAATTGTCCACACGGGAGCAAACAGCCAATCGGGCGGGCTTAAAAAGGGTTTATTAAGACTATCAAACCATTCCATATTTTTCATAGTTTTATGTTAAAAAGAAAATTCATTTTTAACATTGCTCAAGTGTTTATTGCATTTAGGATAATCTCTTTTGCCTTAATTGCTTCTTCTTTTGTTAAAGGTTTTGTAGTTTTTAGATCATAATCTATATTTAATTGCTTATATTTTTCCTTTGCCATATCGTGATATGGCAGGACATCAAGAGCTTTTACGCTTTTTAGTGTGCCGATAAATTTACCCAGTTTCTTTAAATATTCCTCTTTAAAAGTAATATCAGGCACTACTACGTGTCTTATCCACATTGGAATATTGTTATCCGAAAGGTATTTTGCAAATTCAAGCACAGATTTATTTGAATGTCCCGTCAATTTTTTATGTTCTTCGTCATTAATATGCTTAATATCGAGTAAAACAAGGTCGGTATACTTTATAAGCTCATCATATTTTGAAGAATTATCAAATAAAATACCTGAAGTATCAAGTGCGGTATGAATATTTTTTTCTTTCGCGTATTTAAAAAGCTCGGTTACAAAATCGATTTGAACCAAAGGTTCTCCGCCCGAGACCGTTAAACCTCCGTTAGAAAGGAATTCTTTAACACCGTTATATTGTTTAAAAATTTCTTCAACAGTCATTTCTTTTGCAATTTCATAACTCCATGTATCAGGGTTGTGGCAATACTTACAACGCATAGGGCAGCCTTTAAGAAACACAACAAATCTTACCCCCGGACCATCTACAGTCCCGAAGGTTTCAATTGAATGAACATTACCCTTATTTTCTTTCATTTTTATCGAATTTCATATTTAAAATATTATAATCAAAATTAAATAATATATCTACGTCATCCAACTTGTAATCTTTAGGAAAAGGCGGCAGAGGACTTGATTTTATAACAGCCTCTATTGCGGAATTATCCATTTCTTCATTACCGGAAGATTTTTTTACTTTTATATCAGTAACTTTCCCGTCTTTATAAACTTTAAAAAGCAGTATAACTTTCTTACTTTTATCAGTTTTTACAGGGTCCCAATTATCTTTAATTTTTTGTTGGATATCAGACATATAATCTTGAAAAATAAGGGGATTTTCATCACGTTTTTTTATTTTTTTTACACTTTCAGCAACTATTTTTTTGTATTTATTATTAAGCGTTTTTACTCCAACCATGTCAAAGCATAAAATTAACATATAAACAATGTCTATAAGTAATATAGCCAAAAATAATATTAATAATTTACCCCAAGACTTTTTTTTAGGTTTTGTTTCCGTTTCATTATTATTTGTTGGGGAACACATCAGTCATAGCCTTATTGCTTCCGATTTGAGAATGGAAAGTTCTTGAAATTACATCGTCTTGCTGTTCTTTAGTTAATTTAATAAAATTAACCGCATATCCTGAAACTCTTACCGTTAATTGAGGGTATTTTTCGGGATGTTGTTGAGCATCCAAGAGAGTTTCACGATTAAAAACATTAACATTTAAATGGTGTCCGCCTTTTTCAACGTAACCATCCAGTAAACTGATTAAATTTTCTTCTTGCATTGTAGCCATTATAAATCTCCCCTCACCAAAATTAATTTAAATTGTTATCACAGCAACCTTTATCTAAGTTAAAAATCAAATCTCCCATAATTATTTCATCTTTACCAAGAGCATCGGGAATAATCGAAAAAGTATTTGAAATTCCGTCTTGAGCATCATCAAAGGGTAATTTAGCAACCGAAGAAAGTGAAGCTAATGCTCCATTTGAATCACGTCCGTGCATTGGATTAGCACCGGGGGCTAAAGGAACTCCCGCTTTTCTTCCGTCAGGTGTATTACCTGTTTTTTTACCGTATACGACGTTAGAAGTTATTGTTAATATTGACATTGTAGGAATTGAATTACGATAAGTATAATGCTTTCTTATTTTGGCCATAAAGGTTTTAACCAAATGAACCGCCAAATCGTCAACTCTGTCATCGTTATTGCCGTATTTCGGGAAATCTCCTTCCACTTCATAATCAACAACAATACCGTTTTCATCGCGAATAGTTTTAACTCTTGCATATTTTATTGCAGAAAGTGAATCGGCAACAACCGATAAACCCGCAATACCCGTTGCAAAATAGCGTTTTACGTCTCTGTCCAACAAAGCCATTTGGGCTTTTTCATAGCAGTATTTATCATGCATATAGTGAATTACATTTAAAGTATTGACATATAACCCTGCGAGCCATTCCATCATAGCGTCATACTTTTCCATAACTTCGTTAAAGTCAAGATACTCAGACGTAATTGGCTGATATTTAGGCCCTACTTGTTCTTTAAGTCTTTCATCAACACCGCCGTTAATAGCGTATAAAAGACATTTTGCAAGGTTAGCTCTTGCCCCGAAAAACTGCATTTCTTTACCTACTACCATAGATGAAACACAGCACGCAATAGCATAATCATCTCCGTGAGTTACACGCATCATATCATCGTTTTCATATTGAACCGAGGATGTTTTTATGGAAATATGAGCACAGTATTCTTTAAATGCTTTTGGCAGATTTTTAGACCATAAAACAGTCATATTAGGCTCGGGGGCTGTTCCTAAATTTTCTAAAGTATGCAAATATCTGAAAGAATTTTTCGTCACTAACGGTCTTCCGTCAACACCCATACCTGCAATAGATTCCGTCACCCAAGTAGGGTCGCCCGAAAACAGTTCGTTATACTCAGGGGTTCTTGCAAATTTAACAAGCCTTAATTTCATAATAAAGTGGTCTATAAGCTCTTGAGCTTCCTGCTCTGTTATTACTCCGTTTTTTAAATCTCTTTCAATAAAGATATCCAAGAAAGTAGAAGTTCTGCCAAGGCTCATAGCTGCACCGTTTTGTTCTTTAACGGCAGCCAAATAACCAAAATACAACCATTGTACTGCTTCTTTAGCGTTTTGAGCGGGTTTTGATATATCAAAACCATATATTTGCCCAAGTTCTTTCATCTCGTTTAAGGCTCTTATTTGGTCTGAGATTTCTTCTCTCAATTGAATTCTGTCGGGAGTCATTTCCCCTTCAAGTGATTTGAATTGATACTTTTTATCTTCAATAAGCCTGTCTATACCATACAAAGCAACACGTCTGTAGTCGCCTATAATTCTGCCTCTGCCGTAAGCATCAGGCAGTCCTGTTATAATAGCGGAGTGTCTTGCCGCTTTCATCTCGGGAGTATAAACATCAAATACACCCTGATTATGAGTTTTTCTGTATTTTGTAAATATTTCCGAAACTTCTTCATCTACTTTATAGCCGTATGAAAAACAAGCGGCTTCCGCCATTCTGATTCCGCCAAACGGTTGAAGCGAGCGTTTTAAAGGGGCATCAGTTTGCAAGCCTACTATTTGTTCAAGTTCTCTATCTATATAACCAGAATCATGCGAAGTAATTGTGGAGATGGTTTTAGTATCCATATCAAGAACTCCGCCCTTTTCACGTTCCTGTTTAAAAAGGTCGCAGCACTTTTCCCATAGTTTGAGTGTTGCCTCTGTAGGAGGAGCAAGAAAATCAGCATTACCCTCATAAGGGGTATAATTTGTTTGTATAAAATCTCTTACATCAATTTCATGCTGCCATTTTCCGGTTTTAAAATCATACTTTTCCGATACATTATCCCCTGCAATCTCTTGCATACACGCTCCCCTTTAGATTTTTACGACTAGCAAACTTATTTTTGTGCTATCAGAAAATTATATCATAAATCAAACGTAATTTATAGATTATAAAGAAAATTTAAAAAAAATTAATTATGTGATAAAATTAAAAATGCAATTAATAAAAGAGGAAAAGGACTTGAAAGAAGTAATCTCAGCAACAGAAGCCGCAAAGCTAATAAAGAGCAATTCAACCGTAATGGTAGGCGGTTTTTTAAGCTGCGGAGCTCCTGATAAAATTTTAGACGAACTTGTTAAAACTGATATAAAAAACTTAACAATGATTTGTAATGATACTTCTTTTGAGAATGTTGACAAAGGCAAGCTTATAAAATACGGATTAGTAAAGAAAGTCATCACTACTCATATCGGAACTAACCCGATTACAGGGAAAAAGATGCATAATGGTGAAGTTGAAGTCGAGTTTTATCCGATGGGGACTTTAGTTGAAAAAATTCATGCAAAAGGTTCGGGCTTAGGAGGAGTTCTAACCCCAACAGGCATCGGAACTATTTTGGAAGAAGGTAAAAAAATAGTAGAAATAAAAGGGAAAAAATATATTTTTGAAGAACCTTTAGGTGCTGACTACGCGATTATCTACGGAACAAAAGTCGATAAGTACGGCAATGTTAAGTTTGAAGGTACAACAAGAAATTTTAATACTTCCATGGCAACGGCTGCAGATACGGTTATTGTTCAGGCTGATGAATTTGTGGACTGCCTTGACCCTAATGAAATTGTTATCCCCGGAATTTTTATAGATTATATTGTAAAACGCGAGAATTAATATATGACTGTAACAACAGAAATATTAACAAAAGAAAAAATTAAAGAAATAATAGCAAAAAGGATTGCAAAAGAATTTCATCCAAACGATATTGTAACCCTCGGAATAGGTTTGCCTACTGAAGCTGCTAATTACGTTGATGAAAGTATGAATATAATATTTCAATCCGAAAACGGTATTTTAGGTTTAGGAAAAAATCAAAAAGGGCCAAAATACAATACAAAAATAGTAAATGCCGGAGGAGCATACGTAGAAGTTAACAAAGGTGCAAGTTTTTATGATTCACAAATGGCTTTTACAATAATGCGAGGCGGTCACATAGATGCAACCGTATTGGGTGCATTGCAAGTTGATGCCGAAGGCTCGATAGCAAGCTGGCAAATCCCGGGTAAATTTGTTCCCGGCATCGGCGGTTCAATGGATTTAATTGTCGGTTCTAAAAAAGTTATTGTTGCTATGACTCATACATCTAACGGTGAACCTAAAATAGTTAAAAAATGTACTCTGCCATTAACCGCATACCAACAAGTTGATATGATTGTTACAGAAAGATGCGTTTTTCAAATTTCAAAAGAAGGATTGGTTTTAACCGAAATAAACCCGATTTTCTCAATTGATGATATAAAACATACTACTGCCGCCCCTTTTATAATCAGCAGAAATTTAAAAGAAATGAATATATAATCACTTTGTTTTACATCATATAATTGAATATTTTAAATTAATCTGTCGGAATATTATTTTTTAAATTTAAATTTTTATCTAATAAATTATTTTTTAAAGCATCTGAAAGAATTTCATAATCTTTATCAGTATCAAATTCAAGCCAATTTCCACTTATTATAATAGGATTAACAGGAGTGCCTTCAATAATTATTTCATTAATTATATCAGTCATATAACCTTGTTTAAATGAGTGTCCGGATTGTTTCCAGTTTTTTCCTTTTTGTTTATTATAAACATCAATAAATGTCTTAATACCGTTTTTTGAAAGTTTAATAATACCGACATATCTATAATCAAGGTTTTCGGATGAGGTTATGTTCCTCCCCAATTCTAATATATTGTCATTTTCAACAGTTAAACTTTCAAGATCGTAATCAATTTTACCATAACGTAATTTCCAAAGATTTTTCCATTTATTATCAACAACTATACCAATATCAGTTTTACTGTTAATACACAAATCTACAACTTTTTTTGTATAAATAATATCAGAATAACAAATTAAAATATCCTCATCTTTTAAAAATTCTTTTGCAGACATCAACGATTCAATCATATTAGTTGTATTATAGTTTTTATTATAAAAATACTTTATCCCTTTATAAGATATTTTATCGGACTGATAACCCGTAACAATTGCAATATCTACAATACCGGCACTTTTAAGGGTTTCAATTTGTCTTTCAATAAGAGTTTTTCCGTTTAAATTAAGCATTCCTTTAGGTAAATTTTCTGTATATTTACCCATTCTTGTTCCTTTACCTGCCGCAAGTATAATCGCTTTCATTAATTTCTCCGTTATTATTAATAAAGTCTTTTATTATTTGTTCTGAAATTTTATATGAATTTTCATCAGAAAAACTTCGTTCAGGATGCCATTGAATACCTAATATTTTCATTTTATTAGAATAAAATGCTTCAATTACGTTATTTTCTTTATCAATAGCAAAAACATTAAGTTGATCAGCTAAATCATCTTTAAAAATTCCGTAATTATGATAATTATTTACAAATAAAGCTTTATCTTTTATATAAACTTTATGATCGACACCGATAAATCTTTGAACTTTTAAACTATCCAGATTGGATATTTTACCGCCTAAAAGAATATTAACATATTGCATTCCTCTGCATATTGCAATAATCGGAGTTTTATTTGAAATAGCTTTTTTAAATAATTTTGCTTCAACAATATCTCGTTCGCTCTGTTCACCATATATATTTCCACCGCCGGTTAATATCAAAAGCTTGGCATCATAAAACTCCGGAGTTTGAAAATTCGATACTGGAATTAACCTTAATTTTAGTTTATTATAGAAATCTAAATAATTTTTTTCCAATGAATCACACGGTATCCCATATGAATTAATTATTTGTCTTTGTGAAATTAAACTAAACAAACTTTCTTTTCTCCATTTTTGATTTTACCTAATTTACAATCCATTTTGAGAAATTTAAAATTGGAGATTTCAGTAAATATTTTTTCCCCAACACCGATTGCTGCAGGCAAATTAAATTCAGAGCATCTTATTGACATATGTGAAGCAACCCCACCGTATTTAGTAATTAATCCTTTTATATTTTTTGTAAATATCCAGTCATATCCCGGGTCTGCTTTTTCTATTAACACTATTTTCCCTGAAATATCCGAATCTTTATCATTTTCCAAATCAACAATTTGGCCCTCAATCAATTTATCTGTGATAAAATTTGGTCTTGCTTGCTCTAATTTTATGAAATAGAAGTTACTTTCATTAAAAATAACATCCGGAAGTTCAATTTGAGAATTTAATTCCCAATGTTCTTTTCTGCTTAATATTAAAGAATTCCAAAAATCTTTTAAATCCCACTCATTTTCATAATAATCCGAAGCATAAATATCATTTAAATATAAAAATGAAAAGTCATTTCTTGTATAACCTGTTAAATTTGCAATTTTGGCCAGCAATTCTATTGCAAGAGAAAGCGATTTAGTAAATTCAAATTTAAAATATTCTCTTTGTTGAATAGAGGTTTTTAAAAATTTTACAAAATCATCACATTTTAAATTTAATTTTTCAAGTGACATTTTAAATAAATTTTCATCAATACTTTTATCATATTTGCAAAAATTTTGAGGATTACTGTTTTTACTATATTCTTTAATAAAATTAATATCAGAATAAACAGGTGATGTTATATCATATGTTCCGGCTCTAAGATGACCATATTTTAAGTTAAATTCATCTGGTGAAATCTTATTATTTAAAAACAATTCAAAATCTTTTGTAAATTGACCGGCAACCGTATCAATTCCCAACATAAAATTTGTCATAATATGAAATGGTATATATGATTTTGAAACAAGTGTTTTACAAAATGATTTAGCAATAAAGGCATATCTTGCCTGTCTTGCGAATTGAGGAGTTCCGTTAATTTTTAAACTTGAAATTAAAATTTTAAAATAATTAATTAATTTATTAAAAGTTAATGTTTCATTCTCAATTTTATTTTGAACGTTTTGTCTTGTTTTTTCTAAAAGAGACAAGCTTTTTAAATCTTGTGTCAATACTGTAAAGTATTTATTTAAAGCATCTTGTGTAAATCCATGAAGTAAAGTTTTTATTTCTTTAATTTCATGTTGATTAAAGCCATTATCTTTTAATTCATTAAGTTTGTCGTCGGTTTCAAAATCCAAACTGCTTAAAACGATTTCAAATTCTATCTTATCGTGCAAATTAAGGTTATTTTTGAGTTTTTTCTTATAAAATTCAATCAGTTTATTAGTTATTCTTTCGTTAAAAGAAGCTAAAGTTAAAGAACGAAACGAGTAATCTAAAGAGATATAAGGCTTATTGGCAAATCTTTGCATAAGATTATGTTTTACTTCTTTATATCCCATTGGAACTAATCCTTCATTCCATGGGCAAGAAGTAATAATTTCTTTATACAAAGAATAATCAAGATTTTTAGGATTAGATCCTATAATTTCTGCGGGGTTCCAAAATGCCATATCAGAATACATCATCGGTTTATTTGAATATGCATCTAAAATTTGTAAATACTTACTTTTAGCCATATATATTAATTTATTAAAATTATCTTCTTTATCCTCTTTTTTATATTTATAATTCGCTGCTAACGGTCTTACTTGAAATATAACAATTTCTCCGTCATTTTTTATGGCAAATTCAATATCAAGAATTACATCAGTCAATATATTTTCAATTTCCCGTACAGCAGAAAGGAGAGATTTCCAACCCTTTTCAACACAATCAGAATTACAACTACGTAATATTCTTATGGTTTTATTAGAAACCCCTGAAGTAACCGAATCGGTAGAACCGTTATCATCATAATTTATCAAATAGTAAGGTCTGTTTTCTTGAATATCTCTGGTAAAAATAACACCGGAGCATTTTATATTATCAGTCTGTGTTTGAATTAAAATTTGCTCGTCGGATTTTTTCATGCCGGCAACTTTTTCATAGGAATCGGCAACTTTTTTTATAGCATTTTCTATTTCTTTTTTACTCTTTGAATTAACATTTAAAATACTTTCAAAGCATCCTGCATTTGAATTTTGGAAGCCGTCTTCCATAGAACAAGAACTTCTTACTATTACTTTTTTTCCTTTAAATTTATTTTTGATTTTTTCTGATAAAAATATTTTATTTTTATTAAATTCTGCCTCTGTAACAACAAGAATATCTTCAATTTTTGATTTTTTTAATTTTTTTTGCAGATTAATAAGTGTATTAGCCTTTGTAGAAATTATATCACTTCTTTTAACGGAAATATTATTATCTTTTTTTAAATGATAATATATATTTTCGGGAGATAATTTTTTATAATATGGAATAATTTCAATTTTACAATTTATTGATTTTAAAAACTCTTCAGATGGTAAAATCTTCCAATTTGAACCTCTATACAATATTATTTGTGCATCTGGATATTTTTCATGAATTTTCTTTAAATTATTTGTACAATCAAATGTATCTTGAGGAATAATTTCATCAATATTAGTAAGGCACTCCAATGTTTGTTTTCGTTCTTCGTACGTTGAAAGTAACTGACCAAACCAATCAATAATAGCATTATCTTTTATTAAACCAAATATATGTAAATCAGATTTTTTTTTAGCTTTTATAAATGCTTTTATATGTCCGTAATGAAGTAAATCTACAATACCAAAGCTATATGAAATTTTCATAAAATAACCTTTCATACAGCAATGCTTTTTTGTTCACAACAAAAAAGGAAAAATTTTTCAAATTATTATATTTTAAATTTAAACATAATTTTTTATAAAACACATAATATATTATGGGGGGGGGGAATTTGTTTAATTTATTAATAATTTTTTCATCCATAACTTATTTCCTTATAAAAAATATAATTAATTTCAAAAAACTGATTACATATAATTTTCAATTATATCATAGACTTTTATGATGAAAAATACTTTTATCCCATATTTTATATAATTTTACATTTTCAATTTACTATATTATACCCTAACTTGACTTAATTATTTTTCTCAAAGTATAATAAGTGCAAAAAACCAAAAACTAGGCTAATTAAAAAAATGAAACTTCAAATTATTCAAAATATAATAGATATCCTAAGGGCAAAAAAAAGAAATAAAATAAGAAAAAAAGCAAAAAATTATTTTGAGAATTTTGAAAAAAAGATTGAACAAATAAAAAATAAAATTTTGTATATGAGAAATGTTGATACAATTAAAAAGCTTGGGCATAAAGTTCGAATTATAAGAACTGACAGGGGATATTCACAGGAAACACTTGCGGAAAAAGCTGATTTAAACCGCTCTTTTGTAGGTCTGCTTGAAAGAGGCAAAACAAATATTACAATAAAAAGCCTTGAAAATATCGCCAATGCTTTAGATATTGATATAAAAACTCTTTTTGATTTTATTTTATAGATTAATTAATGTTTATTATGTTCCTTAAATTACACATGTGTCCGAAATTGACACATATATAAAATATAATAATTTTTGAAAGGAGCATAAATATGTATGATGAAATTTATAACTACACTGACAGTAATTTTACGATTGCCTATAAAAACGGCAAAGCAGGACTTATTGACACTAACACGGGTAAACCTATAACGGAATTTGTCTATGATATTATGGAAAACAATCTGCCTCGATGTGTTAAGGGGTATAAAGATAATAAAATGTTTGAAGATGAATTAGACTTCTTTTTTGCAATGCATGCCGGAATAAACAAAGATTATTGTACAATGAGCAAAAACTACAAATGGGGTTTGTTGAATAAAAAAGGGGAAGTTGTTTTTGATTTTAAATATAAATATCCGATAAAACTATTGGGCATTCTTTGTCGTATTTCAGGTTATTATATTGCTAATGTTGAAGGGTACGAAGGAGTAATAGATAAAAATTCAAATATAATATTAGAACCCATATATGACCATATTATGGAGAGCGAAAATTATTGGTCTTGTGAAAAAGATAATCTCTTTGGGCTGGCTGATATTAACGGGAAAATGGTGGCTGCAATAAAATACGATTCAGTTGTTGCGGTTTCTTCAACAAGACCTTGTTTTATAGCAGAAAAGGATTCTAAATACGGATTAATAACTTTAAATGATGAAATTATTTCTGATTTTGTTTATGAAAATTTATCTAGCAACAACGACGGAGAATTTTATATAGGCATAATAGATGATAAATATGGTGTAATAAATTACGAAGGAAAAACTATCCTAGACTTCAAGTATGATTATATTTCTTTTTGTACTAACGAAAATAAAAAAGCAGCTTTTATGGTAAATTATAAAAATAAAAAAGAACTCTTTGATGAAAACGGAGAAAAACTTTGGAAATAAAATTTAAGAGAGATTTTGTATGAAAGATGATTATAGATATGAAAGAATTTTAAATATTATTGATTTAATTATGACAATGCAGTCAAATACTTTAGGAGTCAGCTTAAAAGAGATACAAGAAAGTTATAATGTATCTCGCAGAACAGCTCAAAGAATGAAAGATATTATAATGAGTCTTTATCCACAGGTAACGGAATTGCAGACAAATTCAAAAATCAAACGATGGAGTTTTAAAGGTAAACCTGTTAATTTATTTGATTTTAACTCTGATGATATTGCTGATTTAGAAAGTATCAAAAAGTTATGTAAAATAAATAATTTATCAGATAAAATATTTGTTTTGGATAAAGTTATTGAAGGTATAAAAAGTGCAAATAATCCTAACTTAACCACACTTGAAAATGATACGGAAGTATTATTAGAATCAGAAGGTTATGCACTAAGACAAGGTGCAAGTTTTAATATAGAAAAATCTGTTTTAAGCAATATCAGAACAGCATTAAAATCAATGAAAAAACTTCAATTTGATTACCAGGCAAAAGATTATTTTGATTTGAATGAAAAAAATATTGCAGGATATAGAATTCAAAAAGGTTTAAAACCGAAAAAGACAATTAAGGCAGAACCTTTAGGAATTTTATATGGAGAAAGGCACTTTCTTGTTGCAAAAAATGACGGGAAAATTAAACAATATCTGCTTCATAGAATATCTGATATAAAAGTGCTTGATGAATATTTTACACCTGTCTCGGATTTTAATTTAAAAGAATGGGCAAATTCTTCTTTTGGTATTTTTCATGATAAGCCGATTAAAGTTAAATTAAAATTTAAAAAAGAAATTGCAGATGATGTAATTAAATATAATTTTCATCCGACACAACAAATAAAACAGCAAAAAAATGGCGATGTAGTCGTAACATTTACATCTTCAGGCACAAAATCAATTTTGTGGAATATTTTTAAATGGGGAGTAAATGTTGAAATTATTTCGCCAAAAAGCCTGAAAGAACAATACGTCGATTATTTAAAAGATGTTCAGAAGTTGTATTTAATTTAATAATTATAATTTTCAATTCCGATTTATCAGTTTTTACACTTATTAACAAATTTTGAATTATCAATAAAATTTTGTTATCTTAAGGCCAATAAAAGTCCAATTCGACCATTTTGGTGCTTAACGAGTTCCTACTTGCTATGTGCTAGTGTTATTAGGCATATATGCCAAGTTAATGTTACAAAACTTCCTGTCAAAACGGATTTTAAATATACTGTAAAGAAACACATCGTTTGATTATTTGAATCACTTAGTTTGATTATTTCGGCAAGATAATTTCAAATAATTTACTTATAACTTCCGATTATTCTTCCGTATTTATCGTGCCCAGTTATTAAAAATTCTCAGAAAGATTGAGAAAAATGGGTCGTAAATTATAGAAGACTCTCAATTTTAATGCCATTTAGAGGGATGCATTTTAAAGCTCCCTGATAATTCATTCTTAGAATTTCTGATACTTTTTTATAAAGTTATATTAAATGTTAATAAATTAATTCCAAAAAATTTTATTTTTACATATTTTTAGAAACACATTTCCAAAACTTGACATTTTTTAAGAAAGTAGTTTATAATGTGTGTATGATTGAACGTAATGAATATTTGCAAAAACTTATAAGTTTTAAGGATAAAAAACTGATAAAAGTAATATCCGGTATAAGAAGATGCGGTAAATCAACCTTATTAGAGCTCTTTCAAGACTATTTATTGAAAAACGGTATAGAAAAATCGCAAATAATATCGCTTAACTTTGAAGACCCTGATAACGAAGAATTAACTGATTATAAAAAACTTTATGAATACATAAAATCAAAACTTCAGCCCGATAAAAAAAATTACATTTTTTTAGATGAAATTCAGAATGTAGGGGATTATCAAAAAGCGATAGATGGTTTATATATAAAAGAAAACACTGATATTTATATAACAGGTTCTAATGCCTATTTTATGTCAGGAGAGCTGGCAACTCTTTTATCCGGCAGATATGTTGAAATTGAAATGCTACCCTTGTCATTTAAGGAATATTTCTCATTTTTTAGCGATAACACTGATATTCAGACAAGGTATCGTAAATATTTAGAAAACAGTTCATTCCCCTATGTATTATGGTTAAATGATGAAAAAGAGCAAATAAGAACATACCTAAGCGGAATTTATAACACTGTAATACTTAAAGATGTTGTTCAAAGGAATAAAATATCTGATATTACGGGGTTAGAAAATATTGTTAAATTCATGTTTGATAATATCGGAAATTCAACTTCCGCAAAAAAAATCAGCGATACAATGACCTCGATGAATAAAAAAATATCAAATCATACCGTAGAAAATTATTTAGATGCTTTATGTAAAAGCTATATCTTGTATAAAGCAAACCGATATGATATAAAAGGCAAGCAGTATTTAGAAACAAACGGGAAATATTATCTTGTTGATATCGGGTTAAGATATTATTTACTTGGCACAAAATATGTAGATTTCGGTCATGTTTTGGAAAATATTGTATATTTGGAACTTTTAAGGCGCGGATATGAAGTATATATTGGAAAAGTTGACAATAAAGAAGTTGATTTTGTTGCAATAAAAGACGGATACACCGAATACTATCAGGTTGCAGACACGGTTATGGGCGAAACAACTTTAGATAGAGAACTAAAGTCATTGAACAGCATAAGAGATCATAATCCAAAATACTTGTTAACAATGGATAATGTCCCCAATGTATCGCATAACGGGATAAAACAAATGTATGTTTTGGATTGGTTGATTGGCAAATAGTTTGTTGATCAACCTACAGAGTGTCACAGATTTTGATATAAAGTATCATGGCTTTGACATGAATAGGGGAAGAAATTAAATGTATATTATTTATTTCTAAAACGTATTTTACCAAAGGTTTTTTCAGAAAAAATCTTATTTATCAAATCTTTTAAATTGTCAGAGAAACCTCTAATTTTAATATCTTTCATAGAATCTATAAAACACTTAAGTTTGAACAATTTAATCAAGAGGACATTTCAGATATCCTAAAACAATTAACTGATTTAAGTTTTAGCGAAGATGCGATTATTTATCTTACAACAAGAACAAACCAATTCAGGCAAGTGCGGTTGATTTCCAATCTAAAAAACCAACCAAAGTTGCTCTTGTTGGTTTACCAGTAAATGGATTAATTACTTGAAAATTTAAAACGTGTCCGTCTGCAACTAATACATCCCCAACTTCAATTCTTGAAATATCTCTTTCAATATACGGTTCAACTTTATCGTGGTATGCTTTCATACCCTCACGTCTTAAAATCCATTCAGAATAATTATTTCTTTTAAAAAGCTCTGCATATCTTTTGAATGTAATGTTGCTTGGCAGATTTTCTTCATTATATCCTTGCTTAATTAATATTTGTTTAGTTAAACGAATTGCCGTATTAAACGAAAATTTATTTTGATGAAGAAGTAAGGTTAATAAAACCTTTTTCATATTTTCATCTAAAATCCCATTGTATTCTCCCTGTTTTGTAATTTTGTATTGTGGGATTAAACAATCAAAACTTTCATTCTTTTTATAGCTTTGAATATATCTTCTTAAAGTCCCGATTGAGATACTTCCTAAAAACTCATAGGCTTTTGGTAAAAATAATCCTGAATTGTATAAATCTAAAAATTCAAAGTCCGCTTGGTTGTGAGTCGGATATTTTTTTCGATGCTCAAGTGCTGCTTTTACAATGTTTATTCTATGATTAGCAGTCTGCCGAGCTTTATCCGTTACAATCGGAGGTTTGTAATTTAGAGGTACAAGAGCTGTTGATTTTGTTTCGCATTCTCTTAACTTTTGCTGTAATTCAGGCTCTAAACTCGAAAACAATATTTCATAGCTTGTTCCGCCTTTAACTTTAATTTCTCTTGAAATATATTTACTTTCAGGTTTATTTAT